>CAMZIK010000319.1 GCA_947307175.1 uncultured Clostridia bacterium | reverse complement strand
GGCAGGATTGTGGTCACGAAGACCGTGGGTTCGAATCCCATCTCCCACCATCATAAAATAGGCACTTCCGAGAAATCGGAAGTGTTTTTTTCGTTGTTTTTCTGCATTTTTTCCTGCAATTAGTTTTCCCGACTTTCTGACCATGCTTAAAATGATATAATAAGAAAAATGCAAAACAGCGAGTTCTGATGTCGGGCTAAAGTAACTTTTTGCATACTCTCTCTTTCAGTTGCCTATGTCATGGGAATCATTTACGCCGTTTTTTAGGTGATCTCTGCCTTCTCTGCTAAAAGTCAACAATATATTGATAATCATCGTAATTTATGTTATAATTGTATAAATCATAGGAAAAGGGAGGTCGTTTGTATGCCTTTCAGAATCATCAGAAACGATATTACCAAGGTAAAAGCCGACGCTATCGTTAACGCTGCGAATTCATCGCTGTTAGGCGGAGGCGGAGTTGACGGTGCTATACATAATGCAGCAGGCTCCGGGCTTCTTGCGGAATGCAGAACTCTCGGCGGCTGTAAAACAGGAGAAGCAAAGCTTACAAAGGGATATGCTCTTGACTGTAAATATATCATACATACTGTAGGACCTGTTTGGCACGGCGGTGACCGCTGTGAGGAGGAGCTCCTGCGCTCATGCTACAGGAACTCCCTTGAGCTTGCAAAGGAAAAAGGTTGTGATAGCGCAGCTTTTCCGCTTATATCATCGGGGATATACGGCTATCCGAAGGATAAAGCACTTGATGTGGCTGTTTCCGAATTCAGAAGCTTCCTTGAAGAAAATGATATGGATATCACTCTCGTCATATTCGATAAGGACTCTTTTGAGGTAAGCTCTGGTATCGTCGGTGAGATAAGGCAGTATATAAGCGACGCTTACGCAAAAAAATGTGCTGCTCGTGACAGAAGGAACAGGGACAGCGAAATAGCTCTTGGTATGTACCATACTGCCGAAGCTGCTAAACCAATTGGATTATTCGGCAGAAAAAAGGAAAGCATGAAAGAATGCTCCGCAAATATCATGCCCGAAGAAGATATCTGCTGTGAGACCGGCGCCGACCTTGAAGATATGCTGAAAACCCATGACGAATCCTTCTCGGAAGCTCTGCTCAGGCTCATAGACGAAAAAGGCATGACAGATGTGGAGACCTATAAAAAAGCTAATATTGACCGCAAGCTGTTCTCCAAGATACGCAGCGACAAGAACTACAAACCCAAAAAGCAGACCGCAGTCGCTTTTGCCATAGCACTTGAGCTCGATCTCGGCGAAACTGAGGAACTGCTGAAAAAAGCAGGCTTTGCCCTCTCTGACAGCCTGAAATTCGATCTGATAATCCGCTATTTTATTGAACGCAGCAATTATAATATCTATGAGATAAACGAAGCACTGTTTGCTTTTGACCAGAGTCTTATAGGTTCATGATTTGTCGCCTCAGAAGCGACCAGAATACCTCCGTGATGATGTATACTGTAATTACAGTAAAGGAAACGTGAAAGCGGTTCCGCAGAAAACATCAAAACGGAGGTATTATTATGAAAAAGAACTTGACTGAACTGGTATTCATTCTTGACGAGAGCGGCTCAATGAGCGGACTTACAGCTGATACTATCGGCGGCTTCAATTCACTTATCGCAAAGCAGAAAAAAGAAGAGGGCGACGCGCTTGTTTCAACTGTATTCTTCAGCAACGATTCCAATGTGATACATGACAGAGTGAAGCTGGAAGATGTTCCCAAGCTTACAGACAGGGACTATGTTCCTTCAGGCTGTACTGCACTTCTTGACGCAGTAGGTGACGCTGTTCACCACATTGCAAATATCCATAAATATGCCCGTGATGAGGATGTTCCCGAAAAGACGCTGTTTGTCATTACAACGGACGGAATGGAAAACGCCAGCAGAAAGTACAGCCACAAGGACGTGAAGAAGCTCATTGAAAGAGTGCAGGAGGAGAAGGGCTGGGAATTCGTATTCCTCGGAGCCAATATTGACGCGGCTGAGACAGCAGGCTCTATTGGTATCAGCGCAGAATGCGCAGTTGACTATCATGCTGACTGCTGCGGTACGGAGGTTCTTTACGAAGCAGTCGGCTGTGCTGTAAGCAGTGTAAGAGCCAAAAAAGGACTCAATAAGGCTTGGAAGTGCTCTGTAGAAGCTGACAATGAGCGCAGAAAAAAGATATAACAAAAATGCAAAACAGAGAGTTCTGCTGTCGGATAAAAGTGAATTACTGCCTGTTCTGCTTTCAGGGAAGATCAGAAAGATCAAAGGCACCATGTGGCGTTTGAGAGGATACATGGTGAAGAATATACCGGAGCGTATGTTGCAACAACAACTGAGGGAGAAGCAAAGAGCCTGGAAGAATATATGAAGAATTAAAACATATACATTTTAAAACCCACCCTTCATCACGGGTGGGTTTCCTTTTATTATGACTATTCTTATTATCTGTGATATGTTACACACGGAACACATATTCCGCTTTAGCGTTGGAAAGTGATCTTATA
>CAMZIK010000318.1 GCA_947307175.1 uncultured Clostridia bacterium | reverse complement strand
AGTATTGGTATGACGGTACGGGCGGAACTGAGCGTGATACGGAAGTCACCATTGCAAATGCTGTGCTGTTAAGCGGTTTCTCCGAGGGAGATACGGTCAATGACGGACAGGAGTTTGCAAAAACAACAGCAGGAAATGTGAATTTCCACATTTATATAGACACTGACGGCTACGGTTGGGACTACATTGATCCCCGACTGGTGCTGTATTGACGGAGGTGCGAATGGCTCTATACGATGCGAAGATCGAGAAATACTGCAAAAAAGTAGAGCAGCTTGAACGCAATATCAAGCGTGATACAGAGGAACGCAGACGGCTTCTCTCCGAAATTGACAGGCTGCGTTACCTCTCGCTCTGCGAAAAGCTGAACTGTCATGGAGAGGAATTAGAAACCGTTCTCGCCAGAGAACATGAGCAGATTCAGAACATGAAGGCTCGTGGAATGACCGATGATGAGATCGACGATCTCGGCAAAGGCGGCAATGACGGTAAATACGAAGATCAAATGAGTTTTTACTCTGAGGAGGACGATGATGAAAACAAGAATGCTTAGTGCTGTTATGGCAGCATTTATGCTTGCAACTGCAAGTGTGGGCGGTATTACCGCTTCTGCCGCTGAAAAGGCTTCTGCCGGAGAGGATACGGCTGAAACTACTGCGGTCGATGAGGACAGCTCGGCAGATACTACGGAGACAACTGCCGATACAGCGGAAAGCTCCGATACTGAGGAGACTTCTTCTGTTTCAGAAGATAATACCGACGATATGGAGAAGTTCCGTGAGGTCATGAGCGACCTTGCCGAAGCAGGAACAACAGAGGTCGCTCCTGACTATTACGGTGATGATTACTATGATACGGACGGTAATGCTACGCTTATCAAGTCCGAAAGAATTGTCTACAATTCCGAGGAAATGCAGTTCATCGCCGTTACTACAAAGGACGGTCATGTGTTCTATGTGCTTATCAACTATTCTGCGGAGAATGCCGAAGATCAGGTGTTTTTCCTGAACAATGTAAGGAACACTTATGGACACTATAAATTGTTGGAATAAACCGCCCTCACTCACGCAAGGGCGTTATGCTTGTCAGCAAGCTCCTTATCAAGGAACTTGTAGTAAATGTGTATTTTTCGGGGCTTAGTGCGACCCGTGTTTTCATCAACGGTCACATAACCAATCAGATCAAGGCACATTTCTCTTGTAAGCTCCGTAGCTCCTGCATACTTACGCAGACGGCTCATGAACTCGTCCACATCGGCTTCGTCCTGCTTGTCAGTCTTTTCACGCTCCAAGATCACTTCGTACTCCGCAGAGAGCGACTTCTTTTCGGTGCTGTACTTTTCAAGCAGATTGATACAAACATCTTCGGGAACACGACCGAGGACTTTATCCTCATAGATACCCTGAATCAGCTTGTCAAGCTCGTCCAGTCTTTTCTTGACCTCAGCTTCACGCTTCTTTTCCTCAGCGGAACGGTTTTCGTGCTGTCTGGACTTGTATGCCATAAACCTTGCTTTTGCATCTGCTTCACGCAGTACCATACGGCTTTTCGCCTGAATGTCGGCAAGCACCGTGGCTTCAATAAGATACTGCTTGATGAAGTGCGTAGAACACACATCACCGCCACAGCGACTATGCAGACCACAGGTGTAGGAAGGCTTACAGCCCTTGCCACCGTTATGCTGCCGCATCTTTGAACCGCAGGAATCACAGTAAAGGAAACCTGAAAGCGGAGCAGTAACACCCTTATGGTCACGCTTGCCCTGGCTCACCGATCTGTCGATCTCACGGCACTTGTCCCACAGCTCCTGCGTGATGATAGGTTCGTGGTTGTTTTCGACCACCGCCCAATCCTCCGGGCGTTTCTGAATTGTCTTGTGGTTCTTGTAGCTCACCGAGGTGGTACGCAGTTGAGCGAGCTTGCCGAGGTAGATCGGATTTTTCAGAATACGCTGAACATTGATATTGCCCCACAGGTGTGAGGTATTATGGGGATTCGGCTTGCCAATTCGCTGATACTGATAATCAGACGGCGTGGGGATATGTTCTGCATTGAGAATATCGGCTATCTTTTTCGGGTTGAAGCCCTTAGCCCTCATCTCAAAGATACGGCGGACGATAGCGGCGGCATACGGATCAATGATCGGAGTATTAAAGCCGTCATCGCTCTTGAAATAGCCGTATGCACAGTATGTGCATTTATACTTGCCCGACCTTGCATTGCTCTCAAACACGGCACGGAGCTTCTTTGAAGTGTTGGCAGCGTACCACTCGTTAAAAACATTCATGATCGGGAGCATATCCATTGAAGCACTGTCGCTGTTGAGGGTATCAATGTTGTCGGTCAGTGCAATGAAACGGATATTGTACATCGGGAACAGGTAATCTACATACTGTCCGACCTGGATATAGTTTCTTCCGAAACGGCTCATATCCTTGCAGATGATAAGATTTATCCTGCCTGCCTTTGCATCATCGAGCATTCTCTGGACCCCTGGGCGGTCAAAGGACACGCCCGAAATTC
>CAMZIK010000317.1 GCA_947307175.1 uncultured Clostridia bacterium | reverse complement strand
TATCTTATTGAGCATTATCCTGCAGCAGTAAACAATATTCTGCCTGAAAGCGGAAACAGCAGCGTTGGTGAGCAGGTATCCGATATTAAGCTCCCAAAGACAAAAAAAGCGTATGCACGCAGTAAAAGCTTCGTTAATGAGAATGAAGATATTGCTATTATCGGTATAAGCGGCCGGTATCCACTTGCAGATGATCTTGCGGAATTCTGGACAAATCTTTCCGAGGGAAGGGATTGTATTACCGAAGGGGGCAGAGAGCGCTGGGATTCCTATGGCTATAACAATATAACAAGCTATATGGGCGGTTTTATAAACGACTATGATATGTTTGACCCGCTTTTCTTTAATATTTCTCCGAATGAAGCTGCAACTATTGATCCTCAGGAAAGACTTTTCCTTGAAACGGTATGGCATACGATAGAGAGCTCAGGCTACAGGAAAAGCGACCTTGAAGGTTCCAATACAGGCGTATTTGTAGGAGTTATGTACGGCCAGTATCAGCTGCTCGGCGTTGAGGAGACGGCAAAGGGGAATATAGTTTCTGTTCCGTCATACTATGCTTCTGTTGCGAACAGGATATCCTATTTCTATAATTTCACCGGACCGAGTCTTGCATTGGATACTATGTGTTCATCTTCTCTTACGTCTGTATATCTTGCTTGTGAGAGTCTGATAAGGAACGACTGTGAAACTGCTATAGCAGGCGGTGTGAACCTTTCGATCCACCCACATAAGTACTCTATTCTCAGTCAGACAGGCTTCATTGCACCTAAGGGGAAATGTCGTAGCTTCAGTGCCGACGGTGATGGCTATATTCCGGGTGAAGGCGTAGGAGCTGTCCTGCTTAAAAGATATGATAAGGCGGTTCGTGACGGAGATAGGATATACGCAGTAATAAAGGGAGGTGCACTGAATCACGGCGGAAAGACAAATGGTTATACTGTTCCGAATCCGAATGCACAGATGTTGCTGATATGTTCTGCATTAGACAAGACAGGAATATCACCTGATTCCATACAGTATGTCGAAGCCCACGGCACAGGAACTCCATTGGGCGATCCTATCGAGATAAACGGCATAACAAGAGCTTTCCGCAAATATACCGATAAAAAAGGCTTCTGCTCCATTGGTTCGGTCAAGTCCAATATAGGTCATCTTGAATCTGCGGCCGGTATCGCGGCGATCACAAAGATAGTATTGCAAATGATGAATAAAAAGCTGGTTCCGTCGATACATTCGGAGAGTATAAATCATGATATAGATTTTGAAGCAACTCCTTTCTATCTTCAGAAGGAACTGTCTGACTGGAAGGTCAGCGGTGGTGCGAAGCGAAGAGCTGCAGTAAGCTCATTCGGAGCAGGCGGCTCTAATGCGCACCTTATCCTTGAAGAATACGTTGAAGGTAATACAGCTGAAAGCTACACTACGGATGATGTATATGTTATACCGGTATCTGCTGCTTCAAAGGCAAGTCTGAAGTCTTACTGCGTGCTCCTGACAAATCTGATAAGAGAGAACGCTGACGTGACTATCGGAGATATAGCTTATTCTATGGCTGTATCAAAGGAGGCATTGAATTACCGAGCAGCATTTATCGCTAAGGATAAGGAAGAATTGTTGGATCTTCTCAGAAGATTTAACGAGGATATACCTGATGAAAAGGTACTTGTTTCTTCATTCTATGACTTTGATGAAGTCAAGAACAAGTATTTGGGCAAAATTGATGAGATCAGCAGCAGAGGCTTCAAAAACGCAGTCAGATGGTGTTGCTTCGATGATCTTGACTGGAGAGATTACTATGGAACTGGCTTCAGAAAGACGGATCTCCCATTATATCCGTTTGAAAAGCACAGATGCTGGATAAAAACGACAAGCAGTTCTGTGACAGCTGAAAGCAAAGGCATAGACTGGATCGATGGGTTCAATATCTCTGATAATATGAATTCGGGAATAGAGATGAAGAAGACTGTAAGTTCGGACGATGCATATATAAAGCATCATATTGTGCTTGGTCAGCGGATCCTTCCGGGAGCATTTTCAGTTCATATCATATGGTCTGCATTGCATAAGCTTTTCGGCGATGAGAAATTCCGTATCGAATCCCTGACATGGAGAGAAAAGGTTATAGTAGACCATACCAAGGAGCTTATAGTCAGGATAAGAAATGACGGAGATTATGTTATAGCAGAGTGCTTTGACAAGAATGACCGCAGCATTATATATGTTGACTGTAAGGCAAAGAGAATAAGCGAAAGCCTTGGTTATGCAATAAATGATATAAACGAACTCAAAGACGGATGCTGTATAAGTGTTGACGTTGAGCAGCTGTATGACTATTTCTCGGAGGGCGGTATCGTTTACGGAGAAAACTTCAGACTGATCAGGGAATTGTCCGTTGGCAACGGAGAAGCAGCCGGCGTGATAGAATCAATGGATACCGTACATGGTTTCGATCCGACTATCATTGATGCTGCATTCCAGACTATATCAGCAATATATCTTAACAGCGATAAAAGGAGCAGTC
>CAMZIK010000316.1 GCA_947307175.1 uncultured Clostridia bacterium | reverse complement strand
AGATTTATGTAGTATACTGCATATATAGGAAGTATACTACATATTTTTGAGGGGGTTGCCTATGTACGATTTTGAACACATGGATCCGAGGATAATTGCCTTTGTGAACATCTTTATCTGTTCCAACAGGCTTCAGGCTATAATGGATAACGGACTTGTGGATATTACCGCCAAACAATGGCTTGCTATTGCAATGATAGAGGCGTTTCCCGAGCCACCAACGCTCAAGCAGATGTCTGAGCTTTCCGGCGTTACGCATCAGAGTATGAGACAGATAGTTGATCGCCTTGTAGACAAGGGCTTTCTGGAGGTCGTTCCCGACAAAAAAGACAAGCGTGCAATAAGGCTTGTCAAGACTGAAGCGGCTAATCATATCCGGACAAAAAAAACAGATCAGAACATTCAATTCGTGTATAAGCTGTTCGATTGCCTGACAGAAGAGGAGCAGCGAGTTTACTGCACGGCACTTGAAAAACTCTGCAACAGGCTGAATGAGCTGAAAGGGGAAAATGATGCGTAAATTCCAAATGATGCACATTTTGTCCACTGCCGCTATTGTGCTCCTTATCATGATAACTCTGTGCGGTATGCTTTCGTGGGATACTTCCAAAACGTATGAAACAGTGAATCAGTACGGCGAAACTATAAAGATGTGGGGCAGCGGTATATATGCCCGTGACAGCTATATCAAAGCGACGATTTTTATCGGAAGCGATATGTGTATGCTTTTTGTTGGTATTCCACTGACTGCACTATCAGTGATATATGATGTGAAGAAGAAGGATAAACTCAGCTTTCTGCTGCTTGTCTCGGTACTTGCGTGGCTGTTGTATTATGCAGCGAGCCTGTGCTTCGGAGTAACATACAATATGTTATTTCTGGCGTATACCGCTCTTTTTGTATGCACTTTTTTTGCCTTCATCACCGGCATATACAGAATATCAGGTGAACACTTTGATGTACCCGATATACTTTCAGGAAAACCATATACAGTCTTTCTGGTGCTTTCGGGAATATCAACTTTTATTGCCTGGCTTCCGGATATCGTTTCTTCGTTCGGAAGCGGAAGGCTGCAGCTCATAGAGGTCTATACAACAGAGATCACATATATCCTCGATATGGGGATAATAAGTCCCACAGCTTTCATATGCCTTTATCTGCTGAAGAAAAGGAACTCATTCGGTGTGGTGCTGCTTTCCGTTCTTCTGATTGGAATAATTGTAGTAGGGATATTGGTGATTTTTCAGACAGCCGTACAACTCGTTTCGGGAGTTGATCTTCCGATATCGGCTATCATTACAAAATCTGCAATATTCACCTTGCTGGGGATATACGCGGCAATACTCGCCAGAAAGCTTTATAAAACAATCAAAGAAGGAGAATAACATGAAAACGATAGTTGCTTATAAGTCAAAATCTGGTTACACCAAAACATACGCTGAGTGGTTAGCACAGGAGCTTGGCTGCGACATTAAAGAAAACGCTGAGCTTTCCGATATTATCGGTTATGATACGATAATATACGGAGGCGGAATGTATGCAGGCGGATTCAACGGCGTAAAGCTTATCACAAAAAATCTTGACAAACTGTCAGGTAAGAAGATAGTCCTGTTTGCGGTAGGATCAAATCCCGGCAGAGAGCATGAGATGCAGCCGTTCTGGGAAAAGGTGCTGACCGCTGAACAGCAAAAACAAATAGGACATTTTTATCTCAGAGGCGGTTTTGATTTCAGCAAGTTGACTGCCGGAGATAAGATACTTATGAAAATGCTTAAAGTGCGTTTGCAGAAGCTTAAAGAGCGCACCGAAGATGAGCAGGGAATGCTCGATGCTTATGACACGCCCGTTGATTTCAGAGATAAGGATAATATCAAACCTCTGATAGATTTTGTTTTACAGTGATCTTTAACGACGGAATTAAAATGAGGGTACTGTTATTTCTTGCAAAAGGCTTTGAAACAATGGAAGCAAGTGTTTTTGTTGATATTATGGGCTGGGCTGGCGTCGAAGTCTTTACCTGTGCTCTGCAAAAGACTATCACAAGCACTTTCGGAGTATCAGTCAATCCTGATATCCTGATGAATGATGTTTGCATCGACGATTATGACGCACTGGCTATCCCCGGAGGTTTTGAAGAGTATGGCTTCTATGAGGACGCATTTTCGGATCAGGCTGTCGAACTGATCAAAGAATTCAACGACAGGGACAAGATGATAGCCACGATTTGCGTTGCTGCACTGGCACTCGGAAACAACGGAATACTGAAAGGCAAGAGAGCAACAACATATCATCTGAACAACGGGCATCGCCAGAAGCAGCTCGCTGAGTACGGTGCAATAGTTGTGAACGAGCCTGTTGTCAGGAGCGATAATATCATAACCTCATACTGTCCGCAAACAGGACCTGCTGTGGCATTCATGCTTCTGGAAGAACTGCTGGGAACAGATAAAATGCAGGAAACAAAGACTGCTATGGGATTCTTACAGATGTATGCTTTGATAGCAAGAATACCCTATGCGGCAACAGT
>CAMZIK010000315.1 GCA_947307175.1 uncultured Clostridia bacterium | reverse complement strand
CAAGCGTATTTTTCGATGCCGAAATCTGTAAAGGCAATAACCTTACACTGTATTTATCAAAAAGTGTGCTGTAAAGCAAAACCCCTTTATGAAAATACCTGAAAAATGATTTGAAACGCTGTAAATTCTGTAATTTTGTGTAAATTGTGCAGGATATACAAAAATAGCGTTCCTAATTTGTCAAAAAGCACATTGACAGGTCGGAGCAAATACTATATACTTTGAATTGTTCCACACGAACCACAAGATATAGTGGTCGGACTTTTGGAAATGTGTGGCGTGTGCTAATGCACCAATGGCTATTATGGTTCCTTTTCAATTCAGCTTTTCAGCTGCTGTTTATACTATTGTTTTCTTTCGGAGGAGTTTAATATGATTATAAAGATCAAGAAACGTGATGGCAGAACAGTTACTTTTAATATTGAAAAAATCGCTAACGCTATTTATAAAGCTGCTCAGTCAGTCGGTGGTTCAGATCAGGAGGAGGCTCTGGTCCTTTCCGGAAAAGTAGTTGATATGCTTATGGAGAAGAACCTCACAGCTCCGACCGTTGAACAGATCCAGGACTGTGTTGAAAAAGTCCTTATAAATGAAGGCCATGCAGCTACTGCTAAGGCTTATATCCTTTACAGATCCGAGAGGACCCGTGCAAGAGAGATGAATACAAGGCTGATGAAAGTCTATGAAGACCTGACTTTCAAATCAGCGAAGGATTCTGATCTCAAGCGTGAGAACGCCAATATCGACGGCGATACCGCAATGGGAACTATGCTCAAATACGGTTCTGTCGGTGCCAAGGAATTCTACGAGATGTATGTTCTCGATCCTGTTCATGCAAAAGCTCACTCTGAGGGTGATATTCATATCCATGATATGGATTTTTACACCCTTACTACAACTTGTACTCAGATCGACCTCACTAAGCTTTTCAACAAGGGCTTTTCCACAGGTCATGGCCATCTGAGAACTCCGAATGATATTTCAAGCTATGCGGCTCTTGCTTGTATTGCTATACAGTCTAACCAGAACGACCAGCACGGCGGTCAGTCACTTCCAAAGTTCGACTATGACATGGCTGCAGGTGTTGCGAAGACGTTCAGACATAGGTATCGTGATAATGTTCACAGAGCATTGAATCTGCTTGGAGGATTCGATAATTCTCAGGCTATTGCTAAAAAGCTTGTTGAGCAGCTTGAAGAAAAGGGCTTTGTACCTACACTTGCCAATGATAACGGTTATCAGGATGCTGAAGCAAAGCTTCTCGTTCAGATCGTTGATGCACCTACTGTTAAGAAAATACAGAATTTTGCATATAAAACATCTGTCAAGGAGACCGACAGAGCGACCTATCAGGCAATGGAAGCGCTTATCCATAACCTGAATACCATGAATTCAAGAGCCGGCGCTCAGACTCCATTCAGCTCTATCAACTATGGAACTGATACTTCTATCGAAGGCAGAATGGTAATAAAGAACGTACTTCTTGCTGAAGAAGCTGGTCTTGGAAACGGTGAGACGCCTATTTTCCCGATCCATATCTTTAAGGTCAAGGACGGAATTAATTTTAACCCTACGGATCCTAACTATGACCTTTTCAAGCTTGCTTGCAGAGTTTCAGCAAAGAGACTGTTCCCGAACTTCTCATTTATTGATGCGCCTTATAATCTTCAGTATTATAAAGAAGGCGACCCTAATACAGAGATCGCATATATGGGCTGCCGTACAAGAGTTATCTCAAATGCACATGACCCTTCAAGAGAGATAGTTACAGGAAGAGGAAATCTTTCATTTACTTCGATCAATCTTCCTCGTCTCGGAATCAAGTCTAACAAGAATATCGGTGCATTTTTCGACAGTCTCGATGAAATGATGCAGCTTTGCATAGATCAGCTCAAGCACAGATTCAAGATCCAGTGCATGAAGAGAGTAAAGAACTTCCCGTTCCTTATGGGACAGGGTGTCTGGATAGATTCTGAGAACCTGTCTGAAGACGATACTGTTGATGAGGTCCTCAAGCACGGAACGCTTTCCGTTGGTTTTATCGGTCTTGCTGAATGTCTTGTTGCACTCATCGGTAAGCATCACGGTGAGGACGAAGAGGCAAGAAAGCTTGGTCTTGAGATAATTACTCGTATGCGTGCAAGAATGGATGAAGAAACTAAGCGCACCGGCCTTAATTTCTCTCTGCTTGCTACGCCTGCTGAAGGACTTTCGGGCAGATTTGTAAAGATGGACAAAAAGCGTTTTGGTGTTATTGAAGGTGTTACCGACAGGGAATACTACACAAACTCATTCCATGTACCTGTATACTACAATATCAACGCTTTTGAAAAGCTTAAAATAGAAGCTCCGTATCATGCCCTGACCAATGCAGGTCATATCAGTTATATCGAGCTTGACGGTGATCCGCTGAATAATCTTACTGCTTTTGAGAAGGTCGTAAGATATATGAAGGAAGTCGGCATCGGATACGGTTCTATCAATCACCCTGTTGACCGTGACCCTGTTTGCGGATATACGGGAATAATCGGGGACAAGTGCCCTAA
>CAMZIK010000314.1 GCA_947307175.1 uncultured Clostridia bacterium | reverse complement strand
GTTAAGACTCCGCCCTTTCACGGCGGCATCATGGGTTCGAATCCCGTACGGGTCATAGTTGTCAAAGCTCTGAAACTGCGCAGATGCGTGATCTCAGGGCTTTTATTTTTTGCTGGATACCCTCCAACCACTTATCAACCACTTGTTTTTGTACGAAACAATTTAATAATTTATGTATGGAGTTCAGAGCGCCTGCCCTGAACTCTTGTTTTTATGCCGATGCAGTCTGCACTATCGCAGGCTGCTCCTTGGGTTTTCGTGTGAACTCCAGTGCGGTGCTTATCGCCTCGCAGTTTCTTGCACGAGCCTCCTGGAACATATGCGAGTACATATTCAGCGTTGTGCTTATCTCGCTGTGTCCCATATCCGAGGATACCGCAACCACATCTACTCCCTGGAATATCAGCAGACTTGCGTGCAGGTGACGAAGTGAGTGAATGTTTTTGAAAGGAACGTTTATGCGTTCGCAGTAGCCCTGCAGCCACTCAAACGGTGTCTGCGGATTCATCGGTGCGCCGTTCCACTTGGTGAACAGTCTGTCGTGGTCCTCCCACTTTGAACCGATGCGCTCAATTTCTGCGTCCTGTTCCTGCTTGAACTGTCCAAGCAGTTCCATGATATATTTCGGCATTTTTGAAACACGCTTTGACTTTCTCGTCTTGGTCGTGTCGGTGTAGATGCCAAGCTCGGCTGTGTACTGTGATGTGCGGCGTATGTGTATGAGGTCGTTTTCAAAGTCGATGTCCTTCCATTCCAATCCCAGCAGCTCGCTGCGCCGGTAGCCGCCGTACACCGCAAGGGTGAAGAACAGCTGATACTTGAGCGGCTCGCCTGTGATGTTCTCAAACAGTTTCTGCACCTCGTCGAGAGTGAATATCTCTTTCTCGGTGTGTTCTATCGGCGGAAGAAAAACTCGTCTGCATGGGTTGTCGCACAGCATTCCCATTCGTATTGCGTACTGGAACACATCACTTATCAGGTTGAGATGGTGCACTGCCGTTTTCTTTGACAGCGGTTTGCCTGTGCGCATATTCTTTCCGTTGGTGACAAGGTCGGTGATGAACTTCTGGATATCCCTTGCGGTTATCTTGTCCATTCGTTTGTGACCGAGGGAAGGGTAGACTCTCACGGTCGCACCCCGAAGTCTTTGGATAGATGTCGGGCGGAGATTGAGCTTTGCATACTCATCGAACCACTGCTCGCACAGCGTCTGGAATTTCACCGCCGCAGTTATCTGACCTCTCTTGCAGTCCTCCTCAAACAGAACTGCCTGTCTGTTTACCTCCTTTTCTATCTGTTTTTTTGTCATGCCGGGCTCGGGGTAGTAGCTGCGGTACTGGTTGACCTGCTTGCCGTTCACATCGTAGCCGCACGACACCTTGATCTCGAAAGATCCGTTTTTTCTTTTTCGTATTGTTGCCATATCAAACCTCCGTTTTCGATACGGCACACTTCCGCAAGACGATGATACCACATCGCATCTCAAATGTCTATAAGAAGGTGTGCCGCTGTTCATATTTTCTACTTTCCTTATAAATTCTCTACCTCGTTTCACAGCAAATGTACTTAAGGAATACCTCTTTGTTGATGAGATATTTCTTGCCTGCCTTTATGTGCGGCAGCTGACCGTGAACGCACATCTGACGGACACGGTACTCGGTCAGACCGTTGACGAGCTCGGCAGCCTGCTTGATCGTGAGCAGAGTGATCTTGGTTTCAGCCATTGAGTTATCCACCTCCTTGTTTTGAAATTTGTTTTTGATCCTGACTTGCCGTTGTTCATTTTTATCAGTCCTTTCTATTTTTAATTTGGTTTTGCAGGGTATAATGTTTCGTGATACCCTTTTTCAAAGTGTAGCTACGGTGAACGATTCGTTCATCGTTAAGGGGTGAACGAAATGGACACCCCTTGTGCTGAGTCGGTGATTTGCCGACCCACGATGACGCCCTGTTTTAGGGAGTCATCTATTTTGCTGTTAAGAATTACAACACATATTTTTAGTTCCCTCTGAAAATGCTCGTGACTCCTGCACAACCCCTCGCAACACAGCCGAAAGAGGCACACTTTTTGAATTTTGACGTCGGTGCTTTTGCAATTATTCGATTTTGACTCCAATTCTCCTTTCGCAGATTCTCTCGCAAACACGCCGAGCTTTGCTCGTCGAAGTGAGGCGTGCGGCGGCAAATGACGCCGTGCTTTTTCCTGCAAAGCTATTAAAGCTCTCAAACCGAGCAGAGTTGGGCTGCTCTTAAAACTATCGGGTTATCAGTTCAGACATATTCTTTTTCTGCCAATTTGACAGGGGGTTCACGGGGTCCGCCCCGAGCCGGCTGACTCGGCAGATCGCCGACCCGCTTTAGCGAGGCAGGCGGACTGCCAGAGGCGATGCTGGCGTGTCCGGAATCAGTATGGTTTTCGGACTGCCGTTTGTAGCTGATACTTGGAACAGTTTTATTCAGCACTCGTGAGCCGCAAAGCGTTCAGTCTCGGGCTTTTGTCTTTTCTGCAAATTCAAAAGTTACTATACAGATAGTAAACTCCAGCCGTTAGTGTTCC
>CAMZIK010000313.1 GCA_947307175.1 uncultured Clostridia bacterium | reverse complement strand
TGACCCGTACGGGATTCGAACCCATGATGCCGCCGTGAAAGGGCGGAGTCTTAACCACTTGACCAACGGGCCAAAATGCTACGGGCAATGGTAGCGGTAACTGGATTTGAACCAGTGACACCCTGGGTATGAACCAAGTGCTCTAGCCATCTGAGCTATACCGCCATATTCCCGTAGCAGCTATATTATTATACACTACTGCAATTAGTTTGTCAAGCTTTTTTTGAAAAAAACAGATCATTGGTCTTGAAATAAAAAAATCTTATCAAAATACGCAAAGCCCCTTGAAAAATGCCGCAAGATGTTGTATACTATATACAATATAATGTATATCTTTGAGGAAAGGAGTAAGTGTCTGACCCATCAGGCACGGTGAAGGTTATGGCAAGAGCACTCAAAATATGTCTTATCGTTTTCCTGTCTGTATTTGCGGCAGCTTTTGCTGCGAATATCGTAACGGAAATATTCAAGACCAAGCTTAACAAGTATTACTCGGTAACATGATGACTGCACAACTGACCGCACTATTGGTGCGGTCTTTTTCTGTAAAATAGTTATAAAAGTGATATAAAGCGCAAAATTTTGATATAAAAAAACCATGATTATGATAAAATATAAACAACAACAGTACAGGAGGGAAAAGCTATGAGAAAACTTGAAGGATTTGACCACGGAATAGACCTTGGCGGCTGGCTTTCACAATGCGATTATTCAAAAGACAGACTTGAATACTTCATCTGTGAAAGCGACATAGAAAAGATCAAAAGCTGGGGACTTGACCACGTAAGAGTTCCGGTGGATTACAACATATTCCAGTCTGATGACGGAAGTTTCATTGAATCCGGCTTTGTCTATGTTCAAAGAGCAATCGACTGGTGCGAAAAATACGGGCTGAACATAATACTTGACCTGCACAAGACAAGAGGTTTTTCTTTCGACAAAGGTGAAAACGAGAGCAATTTCTTCTGTGATACCGCTTTGCAGCAGTCGTTCTACGACCTTTGGGAGGAGTTTTCAAAGCGTTATGTAAAGTATTCTCATATGCTTGCCTTTGAGCTTCTCAACGAGGTGACTGATAAGGATTACATTGACGAGTGGAACAGGATCTCAGGCGAAGCTGTAAAGGTAATAAGAGGATACAGCAAGGATATAAAGATCATAATCGGCAGCTACTGGAACAACTCTCTTGATGCCATGAAAGACCTTGCCGCACCCGCAGACGAAAATATAGTATACACCTTCCATTGCTACGACCCGCTTATATTTACCCACCAGGGTGCATACTGGGTAGACAAGATGCCTTTGGATTTCCGCATCTCATACCCTGCAACAGTAGCAGAATACAAAGCCCAGTATGATAAGATCGGGCTGAACGAGTTGTGCGACTTTTCCCATATCACCGTTGAAAAGCTCAGCGAGAAGTATTTTGAAGAGCGCTTTTCAGAGGCAAAGCGTGTGGCAGAGGAAAGAAATGTCCCTGTTTACTGCGGTGAATACGGTGTTATCAACCTGGCAGATCCACAGGATACATTAAACTGGTACAAGGACATCCACGCTGCTTTTGAAAAATACGGATTCGGCAGAGCTGCTTGGAGCTACAAGGAGATGGACTACGGTCTGAGCGACGAGCACATCAGCGGCGTTATAAACGAGCTTATAAAGTACCTTTGATAAAAACTATGACCGCTTCGGGGACGGAGCGGCCTTTTTGTCCAATAAATCTCCCTGTTGTTTATATTTTTCCTTACGCCACTGCAATCTAAGCGTACCTGTCCAAAAAAATTCCCCACAAATCAGAATTTGTATGTTATAATGCAATAAAATGATAAAGGGGCGGACAAGTATATGAACGATAAGAGACTAACACAAACACCCGACAACCGAAACAGCTGCAAGGCAGCCGCAGGCATTTCAGGCTATATGCACCTTGCTCCCGGCGGTGAGCGCATCATGGCTGTATTGTCCATCGCAGGCTGGATAACCTTTCTTCTGAAATTCGCTGTGATATGAAAAAACCACCCGCATAAGACAGATACCTATATAGAAGTTTTGCCCCTGAGTGTTACAAAGCACTCAGGGGCATTGTGCATATTTATGTTGCTAAGCTAAATCAGAATTTAGCGCCCTGTTTGATAATCAAGAAAGCTTTTAGCTGAATCCTTTATTGTTTTATCCAAACTATCATCATTAGCTATATCTTTAAGAACAGATAACAGCTTTTCGGTATTATTTTTGCCATTAATACAACGATTTAGCATCCATACAGTATGTATGGCAGGAGAACGTTGTACAGAACTTATTAGAAGCGGAATATAGTCAGGATAGTAATTCTCAATAAAATGAACCATCGCACCGGGCATTCCAAAATCATCAAGAGGATGCTTTTCCATAATCGAGAACAGATTATCAACGATTTCAAAACCTGCACCCTCGGCTTTCAGTTTTTCAATTATTTCTTCCGATTCAAATTCAAAATCATCTGAGCCGACAAGACCTTCCAATTGTTTAAGTAATGCTTCAATCATCAGTATTCCTCCTAAATTCCGATTTTTGTCAGTAACAATTATAGCACATCATCTCTGTACTGTCAAT
>CAMZIK010000312.1 GCA_947307175.1 uncultured Clostridia bacterium | reverse complement strand
CAGTAGCTTCAAGTACCCTTACTGTGTCTCCGTCTTTTTCATAATTCGCAATCCTTCTTTTTTCGATAACGACATCATATTTTGATTCAAGAGCGCTAATCTTTTTTTCGCTGAGAGGTTCCTGCAAGGTGAAATTAGCATCCTCCTGACAGCATCTTGATCTGAATTTCTTTATCTCCTTATCGAGATTGCTCGCTGAAACATTAAATGAAGTGTAAAGCATCGAACCAAGCAATACAAGGATAACTACGCCGATATATACAAGTTTATTATCAAAAATAGTTCTTAACACTTTACGATGAAGAACCGGTATAAAATGAGGGATATTTCTTACCATTCTATCATCTCCACACTCTTAGGGTTCTCGTTGATACGTTCCTCGGCGATCATACCGTTTTTGATGGTTATGACCTTATGAGCCATTTCAGCGATAACGGGGTTATGCGTGATAATGATGACATTGGTTCTCTGCTGCTCATTAAGTCTTTTGAGCACCTTCATGACCTGGATCGACATTTCAACATCAAGCGCTCCGGTCGGTTCATCACACAACAGCATTCTCGGCTTCTTCACTATAGCTCTCGCAATAGAAACACGCTGCTGCTGACCGCCGCTGAGCTCCTTGGGAAAACGATCTTTCATCTGCCACATATCTACAGCCTCAAGTGCGTTCATTATTTCACGGAAATTTCTTCTTCTCTTGAGTATTTTGTTCTCATTGGGATTACCCGTAAGATTTGCGGCCACCTCAACATTCTCATATACTGTCAAGTTAGGGATAAGATTATAGAACTGAAACACAAAGCCGACTTTTTTCATTCTGTAGTTGGTGAGCTGTGCGGAATTCATCATGCTGATGTCTTCGCTGTCAACATTGATAACTCCGTTATCACAGTAGTCAATACCGCCAAGAATGTTCATCAATGTGGATTTTCCCGAGCCTGAAGGACCGAGAATAACAGTTATCTTTCCGTCATCTATAGTCAAGGAGATATCTTTTAAGGCAAGATATGGAAGATCGCCCGTAAAATAAGTCTTTTCGATATTTCTGATGTAAATGAAAGGCTTACCGCCTGACTGTCTCTGATTATAATTCTGTTCTGTACTGTCATGACGACCTATCTGATTCCTGTCAGGATAATTCATCGGGTTCGGTGTGTAATAATATGATGCCATTTTTTCCTCCTTAATTGAATATGCTGCTGTTATACGGCTCCCGTGAGCTCAGAATACTTCACAGCATCGTCCGTGGTTTATAATTTTTATGGAGAACCGCAGCCTGCTGAAAGCACTGCAGTTTCCATAAAACATATTATATGATCGTTTGCTTTATCTATTGCTTCATTTTATGTCAAGTTCATTTTTAAGATCAGAGTATATTGATTTAAGGAATTCATTCGGAACATTTATAAGATATTCAAGAATAACCTGGAGATCAGAATGCATTTTTCTGACATCATCCTTATTCAGGAACTTCTGCTTATATGTTGTCATAAGAGCAACCTGGTCACTTGTGGGGAAAATATCGAATCTGAGCGGATATCCAAGTCTGAGGCAGCACTCATCAGAGAACACGCTTTCCCTTGATACCTGCTTTTCCGCCTCAGAAAGAGTTACTACATTCTGATAGATTATATAGCAGTCAAATATCCTCTCATCGCATTTATATCCCGACCACTGCGCTATATCTGATATAGGGATATTCTCAAACTTTCTCGTGCTGCTCTGGTTGTTCATTATCTCCTTGCACCATGATACAAGCTTGACATCATCTGGAATATTCACTCTTAACGGTATTATATTAAGATTGGTGCCGACTATGGATTCAACACCCTTTAGCTGTGCAGGTCTTCCGCTTACAAGGTTTCCGTAGCAGATCTCCTTTTTGCCAGAATACAGTGCAAGCAGCAGCGAATATGCAGCCTGGAAAACAATATTCGGAGTCAGACCGTTTTTCTTCGCAAACATCTCTATAGCATTCTTCAGCATACCGTCGATGAATGTACTGTATCTGAGATATCCTTCCCCGTCATAAGTCTGTCCGTGCTTATATTCCTTTATGATCTCAAACTTTTTGTATCCTGACATATATCCCGTCCAGAATTTCTCTGCAGCGTCCATATCCTGAGAATTTACCCAGCGTATGAAATCTCTGTATGAACGATGTTCAGGGTAAGAGACCATTTCTGCTCCGCCGGATACAGAATTGTATACCATAAATACCTCTTCCATTATCGTTCTCAGTGACCAGCCGTCTATACAGAGGTAGCTATTGGTCATAATAAGCATATACTGCCCTTTTACATACTCTACCACACAGAGTCTGAAAGGACACGGTCTGTCGAGCTCAAGTCCCCTTCTCTCATCCTCAAGCAGATATTCCTTAACATGAATATGCTGATCTTCGGGACGAACTTCTGTCAGATCAATATATCTGAACGGAAGATTTGTTGATCTGTGAACTACCTGTAATACCTTTCCCGGCTCGGGACACCAGAATGATGTCCTCATTATTGGAGTCTTTGACGCTACATACTGGAAAGCCTTATTGAATTCATCGATATCAAGTGCTTCGGAATGAGTCATTACCTTCTGCATTA
>CAMZIK010000311.1 GCA_947307175.1 uncultured Clostridia bacterium | reverse complement strand
TTTTTCTACCATTTTTTCTACCAAAATCACACGTTTTTTGATTTCTTTTTCTTGATTCCACTTTCGTTGATTATATTCTATAATGTTGACATCTGCGATTCTCCCGTGCCTTCGGGATTATCGCTTTTCTTTTTTCTACCGCCAGTCTTTTTGGGCGGTGTTTTACTTGCTGCCTTTGACGTTGACTTTCTTCTCGTGGTCTTTTTCTTTTCGGCAGGCTTTTCAGCTTCGGATTTATCCTCTGACTTACCGCCGAGAACCCTTGCGATCGTTTCAGCCGAGTTGACCTTTGCATTGTATTCCAAATGACTATAAAGATTCGCCGTGATAGAAAAATTACTATGTCCGAGCCACTCCTGAATAGCCTTCATCGGAACATCATGAGCAAGCAATAAGCTCGCACAAGAATGGCGAAGATCATGGAAACGCAGTTGCTTCAAACCGTTTCGGGTAATGACGTAATGGAAGTGCTGTGTCACATAGCCTGGCGATAGCATATTACCATAGTTGTCACGGCAGATAAATCCGTCAAATTCCTTGTTGTAGCTCTTTCCGCAAGCCTTTTTGAACTTGACTTCCATTTTCTTCTTTTCAAGAAGCATCTCCTCGATGTGAGGGATCAGCGGAAGTGTTCTTCTGGTGGAATTGGTTTTTAGCCTTGTTTCTACAAAGATCTTCATCTCACCGTTATCGTCGTAGTCGCTTACTATCTTACGCTGAATGGTGATGGTCTTGTTCTTGAAGTCGATCGCATCCCACCTCAGACCAAGTATCTCACATCTTCTCAGACCATAATACGCTGCGATGTTCACCACAAGCTCCAGTTTGTCTCCTTTGAAAACCTCAAACAGTTCATTCAGCTCATCAGCATTGTAGAAGGTAGCTTCATGCCTTTCAGCTCTCGGTACTACTAACTTGTCCATAGGGTGCTTTGGTATCAGTTCCATTTTTACAGCGTAAGCAAATGCAGAATGCAATGCGAGATAATACTGCTTTGCGGTACTGCCCTTGCAGCCACTATCCAGTTTGTAGTTGAGATAGTTCTGAATGTGGTTATGATTGACCTGTCCAAGTGTAAGGTTCGGATAGTTTTCGTTGATGTATTCCATGTATCTCTTGCTGACCTTGCGATAGCAAAGATGGGTAGTACGAGCCACATTCGGTTTGATGTATGTCAGCCACTCGGTAAAGAAATCATCGAGCAGCATAGTTGAAGCGGTTTCATCACTCATAACAGCATACGGCACAGCGTTTGCAGACTTGACAGCGATTTCACCTTCCGAAATGCTCTTATCAAACTCTGCGACGATTGCTTCAACCGCTTCTTTCAGAGCTTTCTTTGAACACTTCACAGGCAATTCCGTGTTTACCCACTTACGCTTACGCTTTCCGCTGTGATCCTTATAGTCAAAGACAACATAGTTCTTTCCGTTCTTTACGGAAGTAATATATTTGTAAGGCAGACTTGCTTTCATATCTTATATCCTCCTTTGAGTTGAAAGCGGTAGAAGTCTGCTGTTGACTACTCTATTATAGCGCGTAACCAAATATAATGCAATACGATCAGACCGCTTTTATCCTTTTTTCGGCGCTTTACACTGGGGAATTCTCCGATTTTTGTAAACTTTTTTCCTTTAGCTCAATCACAGAGGATTTTGTCACTCTGACGATACGTCCCAAGTCAAGCCTTATGAGCTTTCCCTGCTTTACTAATAGGTATGCGTAGTTACGGCTGACACCGAGCATTTCGCATACTTGTGGTATAGTTACCACATCAGGATATTTCCTGAACATCTGTCTAACGGATTTTTTCGGCATAACGCTCCTCCTATCTCTCAGGAAGAAGAAAAAGAAAACAAATAGCGTTGATGTTTCATATTCAGTTTTCAAGATGCTGTAAATACATCGTCTGTCGGTTATTTTTATGCCCAAAGATTGATGTACTGTTGGCAGCTCCTACTCCGAGGAATAGAAGCTCCCGACGGCACATCAGCCGTCGTTCAAAACAAGGAGGTGTGTGTGAAGCACCATAGGCAGTACCCGATGAACGGATACTCCCGACAGCGTTTCAGCTATCGTCCTGCTCGATAAGCGGCAGGATAAGATGAAGGAATCGCTTGATGATTATAACGCTATGTTCGGCACTTCCTTCGGAATTGGTGAGATCAAGGGCTATAATACAAATCTGAATGACCGCCTTGCAAGAAAGAAATCCAAATTCAAGAGCCGTGACGAACAGCTTGACCTTGTAATCGTAGTAAACAGGCTGCTTACGGGCTTTGATGCTCCTTGTCTGTCTACCGTATTTATGGACAGACAGCCGATGCACCCCCACGATATTATTCAGGCGTTTTCAAGAACAAACCGTCTGTTCGATAAGAGCAAGACCAGTGGTCAGATAGTAACTTTCCAGTCACCGCACATCTTCAAAGATGCTGTTGACGAAGCACTTATCCTTTATTCCGCAGGCGGAAAAGCCTCCGTACTGGCTCCTGATTGGGATACAGTATATGCAGACTTTACGAAAGCACTTGCTTATCTGCGTGTTACTGCGGAAACGCCTTCTGTTGTTCCAGCTCTATCAAAAGAGGGTAAAAAGCGCTTTGCTAAGGCATTTCAGGAGTTTGATAAGGTCTACACAAGTCTGAAATCATTTATCAGGTATGCTGATAACCCTCCGGAATCCT
>CAMZIK010000310.1 GCA_947307175.1 uncultured Clostridia bacterium | reverse complement strand
CCGCAGATGAAGGCTCTGATCTTCCTCTGCGGGCATTATATCTGTGTTTCGTTAGATTATCCCCTCTGCCGGTGAAGCTGTATTCACGGGTGGAGTTACTATTCACACTCCAATCCAAGATAAAAAGCGAATAAAATCTGCAAAATAATCGAGAGCCTCAAACTTCGTAATATCGGAGATTTGGGGCTTTTTTGTACTATCGGATATGTCAAAAGCGAGTCCTCCTTTTACGTTTCGTTGGTATATATCGATGAATATGCCAATAACCTATTGACATTTATGTTGGTATGTGATATAATGCATATGTATCAATACATTTTGAAAGGGGCAAAAACCATGTCAATTGTTCGTTATGTCAATAAGAAAACCGGAAAAGTTCTGCTCTATGAATCAACCTCGTATTACGATCCTGAGAAGAAACAATCCAGACCAAAACGGAAATATCTCGGCGTGGAAGATCCCGAAACAGGTGAGCTGATTCCGTCCACAAAGAAGCCCGGAAGAAAACAGGGTTCAAAAAATCTATCCACGCAATCCAAGAAAAAAGATGATGAGCCGGATTACAAATTGATGTATGAAACGCTCAAAAAAGAGAGCGATAAGAAGGATGCAATCATCAAAAAACTTGAAAGCCGGAACAAGATGTTACACTCTAATTTAGAGCGCATAAAAGAGATGATCGCTGCCGCCCTGAAAGAATAATTCTGTCGTGAGGTGTTGTTATGTCTGCATATGCTGATCTGATCCTGAAAGTCAATACATTGGAATGCATTGTTAAGTCATTGCAGCAACAGCTTGATGCGTTTAAAAGCGGCGCAAGGTACATGAAGCTGCAAAAGGATTTTCATCGTGTAATTGCAGGCTATGAAAGAAAAATCAAAAGCCTTAAAATTGAACTTGGAAAAGCTCATGCCGAGACTGTCGATGTGCGTGAGATCTGGTTTGAGCAGTGCGATCAAGATTGGCAGACCTACCGCAAAGAAATAGCACATATGCAGGCAGAAGTAGAGAAATTTCAGAATATGTATTGGGAAGCATTAAAGACTTGCGATGATAAAATTGCTTCCTTGATACAGGATTTCTCTGCTATGCTTGCTGAGCGAGATAATGCGCTTGTAGAAAAGGATGCGATTATTGCGGCACTCACAAGAGAATTGGAGCATAAAACTGCTTTGCTTGAAAGAAACAGCACCAATACCTCTATGCCTACATCCCAAACTCCTATCGGCAAGAAAAAGCATATCCCGAATACCAGAAGAAGCAGCGGAAAGAAGAAAGGCGGTCAGCCCGGTCACATGAAACACACTCTTGAAAAGCTATCTGATGATGAAATAACTGAGACCGTATTCCATCCTGTTGGGGAGGAATATTGCTGCCCTGACTGTGGCTGTGACAAGCTGATTCCCACCGGCGAATACGAAGAAAAGGATGTGATCGACCACAAGGTGATCACCACAAAAACCAGAAATAAATACGAAATCTGTGCGTGTGGCTGCTGTGGTCAGCTCGTTCGCAGAGCTTTCGATG
The DNA here is from genome assembly GCA_947307175.1 of uncultured Clostridia bacterium. Classification (GTDB taxonomy): domain Bacteria; phylum Bacillota; class Clostridia; order Oscillospirales; family Ruminococcaceae; genus Hominimerdicola. The sequence continues at coordinate 1,193 of CAMZIK010000310.1, read as the reverse complement.
CCAATCATAGAGCAGAGTGTCAGTACGGTCCAAACGTACAGGCTCTGTGCCTGTCTCTGATGAACACAACAAACGCCGCCATCAACAAAGTACCTATGGTCATCGCAGGATTAACAAAGGGCGAAGTATGCCCTTCTGAGGGCTATGTTGCAAAGCTTCAGCGCAGAGCTTCCAGGAATCTCAAAATCTTCAAAGCAGAGCTTGCGCTGCGGTTGATAAAGCAGTCTTTGATTTATTGGGACGATACCGTTGTCATGATAAATACTAAGCGTGGCTGTATGCGTTTTTATGGAACAGAGAACATCTCCTATTTCACAGCGCATAAACGCAAAGACCTTGATGGGATTTTGGAGGACGGCATTCTGTCTGCACTCTCGGCTTCTACAAAAGCTATGCATGATCACAACATGGTAAACTACAACAAGCAGTTTGCTTTCGAGAACATTGAGTGTAATATTCATCTTGAACGTGATCTTCAAAAGCTTGCCGACGATACGGGTCATGCTGTGCTGCTGTCGATCAAGGAACTCGTTGCCAGCACCATTCATGAGAGAAATATGATGATCAAGAACGGTGCTGAAAGATTTGAGGAGGGATACATCCAAGCATTCAATAACAGGCTTAATGCTCTTTTGAGTGAGGCAGAAAAGATAGCAAAGGAAAATGACTCTAAATACTCCGGACAACCTGAAAGGGCACTTGTGGAGCGCATTAAAAACTTCCGTGAGAATTTCTTTGCTTGGCTGTATGATTTTTCTCTGCCCACTACAAACAACCTGTCTGAGAGAGCGCTCCGAGGGGTAAAATCCAAGCTGAAAATTTCAGGTCAGTTTTCCTCGGTTGATACCGCAGAATACTATGCCGATATACGCACCTACATTGACACTTGCAGGAGAAACGGCATCAACGAAATGGAAGCTCTGACCCGTCTCTGCAACGGAAATCCCTACACCGTTCAGGAAATTTTTGGCTGAGATAACCCTTCCCACACGCAATCGACCGGCTAAAACCGGTCTTTTTGTGTCGCTTTGGGACTGTTAGAGTGTGAATAGTAACTTAAGATTGGATTTTTTTCGTAAACTCTCCGATTTTACTTGATTTTTCGGGGATTTTGTGCTATAATAGTTATAGTACAAAGTGATCGGAGGAGTGCAGTATGAACGTTCGGATTTCATCAAAAGAAAATCAATCAC
>CAMZIK010000309.1 GCA_947307175.1 uncultured Clostridia bacterium | reverse complement strand
GCTTTTTAATTCCCCCAGTAAAACTGGGGGTTTATTGTATGCTAAAGCATACAAGAAAAGAGCGATCCATTTCGCAATGGACAGCTCTTTTATTTAATGATATAAGCTTGCTTCTATTATGCCATTCCAGCTGTGATGATAGCCATCTTGTAGACCTCATCAGCTGTGCAGCCTCTTGAAAGGTCGTTGATAGGAGCGTTCAGACCCTGGAGGATAGGACCGTAAGCCTCAAATCCGCCGAGTCTCTGAGCGATCTTATAGCCGATGTTTCCTGCCTCGATGAGTGGGAAGATGAATGTGTTAGCCTGTCCTGCAACCTTGGAATCAGGGCACTTTGTCTTAGCAACTTCTGCGGAAACAGCAGCGTCGAATTGGAACTCACCGTCAACCACAAGCTCAGGGTCAATGTTTCTTGCCTCAGCAACAGCATCGTGTGAAAGCTGAACCGTGCCGCCCTTTCCTGAACCGTATGTCGAGAAGCTGAGGATAGCGACCTTCGGGTCGATGCCGAAGAAAGCAGCCGTTCTTGCAGTTTCAACAGCTACCTCACCGAGCTGTCTTGCAGCAGAAAGAATAACGTTTCCGTCCTTATCCAGCCTGTCTGTGTAACCGAGGTTGATAGCGCAGTCGCCCATAGCTATCTTTTCTTCCTGTCCGTCCTTCTCTCTGAACAGAATGAACGATGAGCTTACAAGGTTAGAGCCTTTCTTGGTCTTGATGATCTGAAGTGCTGGTCTTACTGTATCAGCTGTGGAATAAGTTGCACCGCCCAGCAGAGCGTCAGCCTTGCCAGCTTTAACGAGCATTGTTCCGAAGTAGTTGGACTTAGCAAGTGCTGCTCTAACCTCTTCCTCAGTCATCTTGCCCTTTCTCAGCTCAACCATCTGAGCAACGAGAGCTTCCATTTCAGGATAGGTAGCAGGGTCAAGTATCTCAGCCTTAGAAACGTCAAAACCGCCCTTATCAGCAGCTGCCTTAACGTCGTCAACGTTTCCGCAGAGAACAACACCCATAAGCTCCTCCTTGAGCAGCTTGTCAGCAGCCCAGAGGATACGTGCATCTGTGCCCTCAGTGAAAACGATAGTCTTTTTGCTTGCTTTAAGATTTTCGATAAGCTTATCAAACATTCCCATTTTGATATACCTCCAATATTAAAAATATTACTTTGATATTATACCACATTCTTCCCCGTTTTTCAATAGTGATATTGTAAAAATAATATACGCCGTTGCTTAAACACAATGCTTTTTAGCACACACAGTTGTCTTTTACCACATATCTGTTATTACCCAGTCGTCGTCCTCAAGCTCATAAGGCGTATGGCAGTACGGACAGTCTTTGACATTGTGCGCATCAAAGCTTGCACCGCACGAATGACAGCTTACCGCCCTCATCGAAAAGCCAAGCTCGGTAGGCTTTTTCAGCCGCTTTCTCATACTCATGCAGAACTTGTCACATTTAAGCACGATCTTACCCTTGCGGTAATGCAGGCAGTCAAGGAACAGCGTGGTCTGAACATCGCACACATCGCCGCTTATCTCGCAGCTGTTGACATTTAGGTTGTATATATCCGCCTCGATTATTTCAGCAGCTTTTTCGGGACACAAACACTTGCAGCAGGCAAGCTCCGAAGCGTCCTTGCTGTAAACCGCCATACGAAACAGCGCTATCGCTTTATCACGGAAATACTCGCCCGAAAATTCGGGGTCGTACTTTTTTATCTTGTTGAGGCGATAAAGCGTAGAGATCGTTTTGCTGCCGCCTCTTGCAGTCTTGCCCATAAGAGCAAAAGTCTCAAACAGCTTTTTAAAGCCAAACATAATTGAACCTATAATACCGCCCGTGATAATACCCACTGCTATCCTCGCTATTATCTGGTCGTGGAATACTATGCAGGGGATAAGCACCATCGGGATAATGCACGCCGCCATGAATGTCGCCAGCTGGCGCTTGTTCTTTTTAGATTTTTCAGCTCTGTCCTCATGCCTCGTGATGAAAAAGTTGCTCACCTTGGGGTAAAGCTCGCTCATAACGAACTTTGTTCCGCAGTATTCACAGCCGTCCTCAAGCTCGCCCAGCGTCGATGCCGCACCGCAATGAGGACAGCACAGCGGCATAGAAGGGTTTGGCTGCGTATCGCCTTTCAAGTTCTGTATCACCGCAGTAAGACCTATCTCATTTGTGTCCTTATACATCTGATCCTGCTTGATGCCTATGCTTCTTGTCATATTCACATTGCCGCTGACTATGCTGTTGGTAAACACCCTGTCGCTGAATGTGATGCCGACCGTATTGCTATTGTTCGCAGCCGTCTTTTTGAGTTCGCACTGCATATCAAGCCCCAGCGAGTTGATCTTCTGGCGCTGCAGTTCCAATGCAAAGCGCAGGTCCTGGCTTGCAAGCTCAGGCATCTCTCCTCCGCCGTACCAGCCCGAAAGCTGCTCAACAAACTTTCTGTAAGGCTCTTTATGCGCAACTGCGTCTGTAATATTCACGCCCATTATTTCCATTCATTTTCCTCTTTTCATTTCCATTTAGCACAACAAATCTAATTCCGCTTAATTATACCACACCGTTTTGCATTTTTCAACAGCGTATTTGTAACAAAACAACAGTGCGCCAAGCCATCAAGCCTGACGCACATTGTTCTGTTTCCTTTTTTACTAAAGTGTTCCCAAACTAAATCAGAATTTACCGCAGCGGCGGTCCGCTTGTCCGTCGCACATAAGCTTGT
>CAMZIK010000308.1 GCA_947307175.1 uncultured Clostridia bacterium | reverse complement strand
TATATCGCCATTTGAGAGTTTTTCTTTTACTCTGATACGGCTTCTGTCCTTTACTTGTCCTTTATACAGTTTCGGGCTGTCCTTTGTCCGTGTCGTGCTTTTTGAAGTCAAGCACTGATGCGATAGCATCTCCTGCCCTCGCCTGAGCCTGATTGAACACATGACAGTAGATAGAAGTCGTGGTAGTTATCGTTGAGTGACCTAATGCTCCCGACACGGTGGCTGCGTCCACGCCCTCATTGATGAGAGCCGAGGCATAGAAGTGTCGCAGGGAGTGAATGTCACAAAAACGGAAATTGTTTTCTTCACAGAATTCTTTCAGCCAGAAATACGGTGTATTGTTGTTCATAGGTCTGCCGTCCCACTTTACGAACAGGCGGTCATAGTCCTGCCATTTCGTACCGAGCTTCTCACGTTCCTCGTCCTGTTCCGCTTTATACTCACGGAGCAAATCCATGACGCTCTGAGGAAATTTCAGCGAACGCTGAGACTTCTTCGTTTTGGTGGTGTCGGTGTAGATGCCTTTAGAAGCGGTGTAATTGCTTGTCCTGCGGACGCTGATAACATTATGCTCCCAGTCAATGTCCTTCCATTCAAGACCGAGCATTTCTCCACGCCTGAATCCGCTGTATATCGCCAAAGTAAAGAAAGTGCGGTATTTCAGCGGTGCGGTTTCAAGGAGCTGAAAGAGCTGTGCGACTTCTTCGAGAGTGTAGATGTCCTTCTCCTTCTTCTCGCCCTTCGGAACGGTAACACGCTTGCAGGGGTTGTCGGTGAGCATTTCCATCTTCACAGCGTAGCTGAACACATCGCTGATGAAGCTGAGATGATGAACGGCTGTCTTTCTCGACAGCGGTCTGCCGTTTTTCAGGCTTTTGCCGTTAAGTGCCAGATCGTTGATAAACTGCTGGATATGACGGCTGGTGATCTTGTCAAGTCTGAGGTGTCCGATCGCAGGATATACCCTCACAGTAAGCTGTTTCATACGCTCATAGGACGTATTTCTGAGGTTGAGTTTCGCATACTCCTCAAACCACTGTTCAGCGAAGTCCTGAAACTTGATATTCGCCGTGACCTGCCCTTTCATGCACTTGTCCTCAAAGAGAATAGCCTGCTTCTGAAGCTCTTTCTCGATCTGCTTTTTGTTCATACCGTCCGCAGGCTTCCAAGTCATAGTCTGAATGACCTGATTGCCTGATGTATCATATCCGCAGGAAACTCTGATCTGATAAGAGTCTCCTCTTTTTCTTATAGTAGCCATAAGTTGATGTCCTTTCTATCAACATAGATTTTATGGCATACTCCTGTTACTCTAATCATAGCGCGCATTTGCCCGTATGTCAAGAGGATTCTATATCTTTTTTCGGGAGTATGCCGAAATCTATGCTTATGTTCTATGGTGTTTGTGGATTTTCTGTCTGTTGCCTGTCAAACAGCGTAGAATCGCCGTTCTCAGCATACAGAGTTACTTGTCCGCTGTCTGTCCGTTGAAGTAGGCAAGCAGATCAGCCTTGTTGATAAGCATCTTTCCCTTAACACCGTCTCCGGCTCTCAGGTACGGGAGCTTTCCCTGGGCGATCAGCTTGCGGACGGTATGCTCAGACAAACCCTTGACCGCTTCGGTACACTCACGGACTGTGAGCATCTCCACGGCATCGGACTTGATCTCAGACACCTGTTCGGAATCATTGGCTTCGATAAGTTCGCTCAGAATATTTACGAGCTGAGCGATAAGCTCGTTCTTTCTGTTTGTTGTCATGATGACCTCCATAGCAGGTACTTCCCCTGCTTTCTATCTTGTTGTATATTATTCCAGTCCCCATGATTTCTTTTTTCTGGTGGTGGACTGCTGTACTTCCTGTTCACGCTGATCGTGAATATGCTCCTGAGTCTGTCTGACCTCAGCGTATTTCTGCGGCTCGTAGCGTTTCAGCAGACTTACGAACTCCGTCAGCTCATCGACCTGAGCTTGCAAAGCCGAATTGTCACGGCGAAGCTCCGAGCATTCTCCCGAAGTCTGCTTCAAACGCTGTCGGACATCTTCTGTCTCTTTCAGACTCTTGTCCAGCCTTTCACGCAGAGCGTATACAGTGTCGCCGGACTTGTGAGTGCTGTCACTGAGCTTCTTCACGATCTTGCTCAGACGCTGTGCCTTGGAGATAATCTCGTCCGAATGCTTCATGATGGAAAACTTTCCGTTAAGCAGGCTGCTGAGTTCCATACAAAGCTGCTCACACTCGTCCTCAAGCTTGAACTCCTTTTCGTATTCGGGAATATAGTTGAGAATCTCTTTGACCTGAGCGGCCTTTTCCACGATCTGCTTGTCAAGATCATCACGCTCCGAGCATTTCTCGGCAAGCTCCGCTTCGACCTGTGCGTTCTGCTCTGCCAGTGCATCTGCCTGCCGGCGCTGCTCCTTGTATTCCTCGACTTCGAGCGTCCCTCTGGATTCTTCGGGTGGAAGCGGTTCAATGCCGTGCCTGCGGCAGATCTCATTCAGCACTTGGATCTCAGCTTCTCTCCACCGAGCAATCGCCATTACGCCCTCACCGAAATCCATCTCCTTCAAAGCCTGCGCCATACCGTTCTGGACATCCTGCCCACGCTTAAAGTGACCGAACGGAATGTAATCGAAGTGCAGGTGCGGCGTTGCCTCATCCATGTGAATGACAGCGTTGAAAACGTAGAAGTTCGGGTTCCGTTCCTGAAAGCCGTCAATGTACTCTTTCAGGCAGTCGG
>CAMZIK010000307.1 GCA_947307175.1 uncultured Clostridia bacterium | reverse complement strand
AGAAGAAATCCTGAGTTAATTGCAATTTGCAAACAACTGAAATTGAAAGCAAGAGATGGCAAGTTTTACAACACCGATGTGGTCGATGAGTCGGGACTGAACACTGTCATTGCGCTGATTCCAAGCAAGAACGCAGCTGTTTTCGCAAAGTGGATGAAAAGCATGGAGACCTCGCTTGATGAAAAGAGCAAGCTGAAAGCCTACGAGCTGTTTGAAAGCGGTTTTATCGACAATGTCGAGGTAGGCACGGTCAAGGGTTTGCAGCAGATACACGCATATATCTTCGGCGGTCTGTACGATTTTGCCGGTCAGATACGCACGGTCAACATTTCAAAGGGCGGCTTTGCTTTTGCCAATGCTCAGTTCCTTCCGCAGACGCTTGAAAGCATCGAGAAGATGCCCAGCGAGAGCTTTGAGGACATCGTCAGCAAGTATGTTGAGATGAATGTTGCTCATCCGTTCAGGGAGGGCAACGGGCGCAGCACCCGCATCTGGCTTGATCTGATGTTAAAAAGCAAGCTGAAAAAGTGTGTTGACTGGAGTAAGATCGACAAGACCGAATACCTCGCAGCGATGAGGGAGAGCGTCAACGATTCAAGCAGCATCACCGAGCTGCTGAGATCTGCGCTGACCGATGACATCAACAACAGAGAGATCATAATGAAAGGCATCGACTACTCTTATTATTACGAAACTGAAGAATAAAGCATAGGCTCTCTCGATCACGAGGGAGCCTCTGTGTTATAAATACTGCTTTATTGTTTCAGTGCCTCACGCACTTCCATCAGCGCAAAGCCGAGGATGTTCTGACCGCGCCACTTGCTTGCATCTTTTCACGGATCTCAGCCGCATTCATCTTTAGATAGTGATAATTCGATTCTTCAGCGAGTCTGAGATACTTATCAAGACAGGCAGCATTCACTTTATAAAGAACATGCAGAGCCATGATCTTTTGATATTCATCCTCATAGGATCCTTCAGCGTACTTTTCACGATCCCAAAACAGAATAGCATATTTTTCTGCCTGCTCAGGTTCAATAAACGCTAAAGATTCCAAAGCCATTCTCTCGGTGTATTCATCTCCGGTCGAAAGAAAATCAAATATCAGTTCTTTAAGCTCATCGTTGTTCCTATGATTTTTCAATTCTTTTGCAAATTGCCATTTGGCGTTTGTATACGGTGATTGCAAGGATTTTCTGCATAACAATGAAAACCAATCGTTGAATTTTCCCGTCTCTTGGACAAGGATCTCACATTCGTTGTCTCTTGCAATTGCATACAGCAGATCATCGATTATCTGATCGTCAGCCGATGACGCAGGAGCCTTCTGGATCAACTCCATAGCAGAGGAAAACATATCATCAAACTCTTTGCAGAAACACCATTCACCGTTATCATTATCTTCAGTTATATCAGGATGAGTTGTCTTTGCCCATTTTTTGAACAACTGAACCTTTTTATGCAGATCTCTGCCCAGCTCAATAATCATAATGTTCTCCAATCAAAAATAAAACACGATCAGTCTATGGTCAACGTCCGAGACTGCGTTTTGGTGTTCATACATCACTATTTGATTTGTCTGATCTTTTCAAAATGCAAAGCGTTTTTTGAGGGGTGATCTCAGGCATGGGGAGCACTTCCTTGTTGTAAACTATTCACCCATTCTTTAGCAGAACCAACACCTATCAATTGATCGTGGTGATTAAAACATATCAGATAACTGATACTTGAGTCAAAAACATAAAATTCAAAGCCATACATTTCACCAATCAAAGTTACAAGTTCATGCCCTGAGTTTATCACTGCAGCTTTCCATTTTTCCAGATCATAAAATAACAAAATGCACTGCTTATCGCCGATAAACCGATCCAGATATCGCCACCCCGAGCTATCAGTTACGACTGAATGATCGGATAATCCGTCCCATAGAAAAGAATGATAATTCTCCGATAAGTACTTCTTTTCGATCTTTGCAAAATAATCAGCTGTTATTTCCGGTGAAAGCATTTGAACTTCTATTTTCATTTCTTTTGAAACAGATAGTATCTCATTACATATTGACCACATATGATCTCTCCCATTTACCGTATACTTCAGCACTTACATTACACTTGCCCGCTTATGATAAGTTCTTTGGTAATCTCATAGCCTAAACCATATACTGTTGTTGCCCCGATCGTGAGGTATTCCGGGCGCTTATCTATCTTGTTATCATATTCGTCCCAATACGGATGATCATAACAGTATTTGTAAAAGCCGTAACTTGGAACATCGCCCAGATCCTCAATATGCATTATGTTTTTAAACCATCCTTTTGTCCACAATGCTCTTGAGATCATTTGCGGTTCAAGCAGAATATTTTCATAGTCCGGCTTAAAATCAATCCTGTCAATACTGTCCGAATGGCTGTTGAAAATAAGAACAACGTACATATCGTCGCCGATCATATTTTTAATATGAGCATTCAAGACCACTCCGCAGTAATACAGATCATTGACAGGCTTACAAACAAAAACATCACCTGTTTCGGGCAGAACATATGACTTTTTGATGTATTGCAATTTATAATGCTCACTTTCACCACGATCAAAGTGTCTGCTCAGATCGTCCAGTCTTTTTTGGATATCAGGCGCTAAGGCTTCATAGCGCTTTTTCCACGCTTGCGCCAATATGTTTCCTTCATTATTCATCGCACGTAAAAAATCTCCTCGTGTAAATGTCTTCATCAACAGCAGCCCCGGAC
>CAMZIK010000306.1 GCA_947307175.1 uncultured Clostridia bacterium | reverse complement strand
GCACAGATCAGCGGACTAAGCGGATTCGTGTTAAGCGGTCTGATGGAAGCACACAGAGAAAAAGCGTATCTCGTTACTACGGGTTATAACAGGAATATGATCCGCTTTTCACGGGAACCGGAAACGGCAAAGGGGAAAATATAAAATGAATGTATACGATTTTGACGGAACTATTTTCCCGAAAGATTGCTCCATAGGCTTTTGCTTCTGGTGTATGAGGCGTCATCCCAAGCTGTGGTTCACATTTTTTCCGAAGGCGGTCAAAAATCTGATCCTGCGGAAAAAAGGAAAAATTCCGGAGTATCTGATGCAGCGTGAATTCTTCGGGTATCTGACGCTGATAGATGATTTTGATGTACAAATCGAACGGTATTGGAATAAAAATGAAAAAAAGATAGCATCATGGTATCTGGCACAGAAGAGATCTGACGATCTCATTATCAGTGCATCACCGGATTGTATAATCGGACCTATAGCAAAACGTCTTGGCGTGAATTATATAGCAACTGAGTTTGACCGTGAGTTCGGTGTGTTTCTTAACAATATGATGTATGCCAAGGAAAAGGCTTATTACATCATTGATCACGGTTTTCCGATGATAGAGAATTTCTACTCCGATTCTCTTGCCGATACACCGCTTGCGTTGTGTGCGGAAAAAGCACATCTTGTGACTAAAAAGGCAAGCAAAGTGATCGACTGGCCCGATCTGGATGCGGAAACTATGAGCAAGGTCAAGAAAAAAATCGACACAGGCTGGAATGTTCATCTGAAAGAAGATGAGTAAAGCATTTAATGCTTTGAATGATATTGGATAATAGAGAGAAAATCAATATGTATGTAATTGTATATGATTTCGGAACAAGTGCAGTCAAGACCTGCCTGTTTGATATAAGCTCCACTGTACGAATGATATGTCATTCCAATGCGGAATATGGTCTGTATATCCTCGATAACGGAGGTGCCGAGCAGGACACTGAAGAATGGTGGAATGCGATCACAGTATCCACAAAGGAGCTGTTCAAAAAAACAGATATCAAGCCCACGGATATTGCAGGCTTGTCCTTCTGCACACAGATGCAGGGCGTGGTGCTGGTAGATAAGGAAGGGAAAGCACTACGCCGACCTATGAGTTATCTCGACACAAGGGCGGTAAATGAATTCAAAGCAGGACTCGGAAACGGACTTATCCGGATATCCGATTGCAATGCTTTCAGGTTGCTTCGCAATCTTTATATAAACAAAACAGCGTCGATGAGCGTAAAAGACCCCGTATATAAGTATAAATGGGTAGAGAACAATGAGCCTGAGATCTTCAAAAAGGTATATAAATGGCTTGATGTGAATGATTATCTGACAGCACGCTGCACCGGAAATATCGTGAGAACTGTAGATTCGGCGTTTTCGACATTCCTTTATGACACAAGAAAAGGCAAAGAGGGCTGGAATATCGGACTTGCACGTATGTACGGCGTCGATCCCGCACATCTTCCGGAGCTTATAGAATGTACCAATGTAGCCGGAAAGCTGACTGCAAAAGCAGCAGCGGAGCTTGGACTTCCGGAAGGGCTTCCTGTTTTCAGCGGCGGAGACGCAACATTGACAGGCATTGGAGCGGGCTGCGCCACTGTCGGTCAAACACATATATACATCGGTACATCCGGCTGGGTCATAACACTCATGGATCATCAGGCTGTGGATCCTCTGTGCAGCATAACGGGAGTTATGTCTGGCTTCAAAGGTCATTTCCACTACTATGCGGAGCTGGAGACTGCGGGCAAATGCTTTGAATGGGTCAAGGATCATCTTGCACTTGATGAGATCGGCGTTTATCTGAACAATACTCCTGTTCCGGACGATTATGAGAACAAATACAAGAGCTTATACGATCTTTTGTCCGACGAGGTGAGCAAGGTCCCGCCGGGATCGAACGGTGTGATATTCACACCCTGGATGCACGGGAACCGAAGTCCGTTTGAGGACTCGTGTGCAGCGGGTATGTTCTTTAATCTGAAGCTTGAGACCGGAAAGCGTGATATGATACGGGCGGTATTGGAGGGAATATGCTATCATCTTCGCTGGCTGTTGGAGTGCGAAACGGCAAAGATAAAGACCTCCGACCCCATAAGATTTGTGGGAGGCGGAGCACTTTCTCCCGTGACCTGTCAGATGCTTGCGGATATAACAGGTCGGGTCATAGAAACGATAGATGAACCGCAGAATTCCGGAGCAGTCGGGGCTGCTCTGCTGATAGCACTTGGAATGAAGATCATTGATTCACCGGAGGCGGCTGGTAGAATGGTACCTGTCAGTGCTGTTTATCGTCCCGATCCTGCAAACAAAGCTGTATATGAGCGTAATTATAAGGTGTTTCGGAGACTGTATAAGAGCAACAAAAAGCACTTCAAGGTGCTGAACGGAGAATGATAATTTTTTATAATTTTCAAGAACGATATAAACGCCCTGTGACCTCATGCCTGTTGTTTTTTTGTGAATATTTGAAATAAAGTTCTGTGCTGGCACGCACAGCGGTGGGCAAGTGCGATACGACAGTGACACAGAGCGTATTTACGCTGCTTTAAGCACATTCTCTGGCACACGCACTGGCATACCTAGTGTAACCCGTGTCAGCTGTGACATAGGCAGTCGACAAGATGGCAAAAGAAAAAGCCCGCATTTGCGAGCTTTAACGATGCAGATGGTGGGACTTGAACCCACACGTCCTTGCGAACACTAGCACCTGAGGG
>CAMZIK010000305.1 GCA_947307175.1 uncultured Clostridia bacterium | reverse complement strand
CGCCCTTGATGCCGAACACAGGACCCAGCGATGGCTCACGCAGGGCAAGGATAGCGTTCTTGCCGATCTTAGCCATAGACTCGGCAAGACCTACGGAAATAGTGGTCTTTCCCTCGCCTGCGGGTGTGGGGTTGATAGCGGTGACAAGTATCAGCTTGCCGTCGGGCTTATCCTTGGTCTTTTCGTAGAGGCTCTCGCTCAGCTTAGCCTTGTAGTGACCGTAAGGCTCAAAGTCGTCCTCGGCGATGCCGAGGTTCTTGGCTATCTCGCCTATTTTCAGCATTTTCGCCTGCTTAGCGATCTCGATATCTGACAGCATTAACATCAAATCCTTTCGGTGAAATTATCAACGATTAAAGTATAACACAAAAGCGTGGGATTTGCAAGGGCTTTCAAAAACAAGAGGCAAGAGATTTGGTTCTCTTACCTCTTGTGTTCATTAACTTTAGCCTGCATCTTTCGGACCGCCTACTGTCTCTTGGAAACTGATAAAATAGTATTTTCCGTTGACAGATGTGTAGTAATAACCGAGGCTATATGTCGATCTTCCCTTTTCAATTTCTCCGATCTTATCTACTTCATATATCTGTGGGAAATTATCACACAGATCCTTATAATCGTCTTTACTCTGACGATCATATTCATCTATTCTAAGCTTATCCTCGGGCATAGTCTCCCACTTGGCATCGGCATAACGCTGCTTAGAATGATTCAGACCTTGGTATTTCTTAGAATCGGTATAATCAATAATATTTTCATAGATAAAACCTGTAAATTCTCTATCATTGTCCTTTATTTTCTGCTGCATACTTTCGGGAAAAGCTTCTTTGTACGGAGAATAGTCTATCTTTTCATGATCAGGTCTTCCGTCGTCTTCCCGAGGCATTTCGGAACGGGTATCATCTGCTATCTTTACAAGCTTCGCAATAAGTGTTCGGGATTCTTCCCAATTCATTCCGAGAGTGAAATTCCGCTCATCATCTTTCTCTTTGGCTTCAACTACTATGGTCAGAGGAATATCATAAACATCTTTAAGGTCGTCCAGATTGTATCCGTTTTTGAGATAGTTCATGACCGTCTTGTAAAGCTCATATTTTGAGTCTGCGCCCTTTGGCAGCTCAGATGCGCTGCTATTTTCCTCTTTTGATGACGCAGACTGTGAACTTTGTGCTGTTAACGAGCTGTCCTCACTGCACGCCGTCAGGCAAGCCGCTGTCACAGCCAGCGCAAGCACCGCCGCTAAAAATCTTCTTTTCATAATATACCGCCTTTCTTTTCGGTTCAGCATTTAGGTAATTATACCACTATATGACGATTTTTGCAAGGGCGTGCAGTCAAAATATTCCTTGCGCAAAAAAGACTTGTAATTTTGCGCCGGATATGCTATACTATTGTTGTATATGTTCATTTGAATGCGGATTTTCCGCAAAAAGAAAGGAGAGCCCCGTATTTTCGGGGATTTGCGTATGGATAAGATTTACGACTTAGGCATAGACGTAGGCTCTACCACCGTCAAGACGGTCATCGTTGACGACGAGGGTAATTTTGTCTACGATAAATACGAAAGGCACTTCTCTAAGGTGCGTGAAACAGTTGCAGAACAGCTGAAGATAATCGGCGATACCTTCAAGGGCGACAAGTTCCGCATCGCTATCACAGGCTCGGCAGGTCTTGGCATCGCTCAGGCAAGCGACATCGCTTTCGTTCAGGAGGTCTACTCCGCTTTCGTTGCGGTAAACAAGACCTATCCCGACGCTGACGTTGTTGTTGAGCTTGGCGGCGAGGACGCAAAGATAATCTTCCTCACGGGCGGCGTTGAGCAGAGAATGAACGGCTCCTGCGCAGGCGGCACGGGCGCTTTTATCGACCAGATGGCAAGCCTTCTGGACATCTCGCCCGATGAGATGAACGAGCTTGCGCTGCAAAGCACCAAGACCTACCCGATAGCTTCACGCTGCGGCGTTTTCGCTAAATCCGACATCCAGCCGCTGCTCAATCAGGGCGCAAAGAAAGAGGACATCTCGGCTTCTATCTTCCAAGCGGTCGTTGACCAGACCGTTTCGGGTCTTGCACAGGGAAGAAAAATTGCAGGAAAGGTGCTTTTCCTCGGCGGTCCGCTTACATATCTGAGTGCGCTGAGAAAGGCTTTCAAGACAACTCTGAGCCTTGACGACAGGCACGCTATCCTGCCTGAAAAGTCAAGCTGCTATGTGGCTTACGGCGCTGCGCTGCACGCACACACTCTCGCAGAGGAAGCAACTATTGAGGAGACTCTTGACAGGATAGCTAATGCTAAGACCACCGACAGCATCACCACAGGCAAGCCTCTTTTCGAGACAAGAGAGGACTACGCCGCTTTCGTTGACAGACACAGACAGTCAGACCTCAAATACGAGGACATACGCACATATGAGGGCGATGCTTATCTCGGCATAGATGCAGGCTCTACCACCACAAAGCTTGTGCTGGTAACTCCCGAAGGCAGACTGCTCTATCAGCACTACTGCTCCAACAAGGGTCAGCCGCTGGACATCATCGCTGCAAAGCTTGAGGAGATATACAACCTTGCAACAGACAAGCTCAACATCAAGGCTTCTGCTGTTACGGGCTACGGCGAGGATCTTATCCGTGCAGGATTAGGCGTTGACTTCGGTATAGTTGAGACTGTTGCTCACTACAAGGCTGCGGCTTACTTCTGCCCGAGCGTTGATTTCATCATCGACATCGGCGGTCAGGACATCAAGTGCTTCAAGATAAAGAACAACGCTATCGACAGCA
>CAMZIK010000304.1 GCA_947307175.1 uncultured Clostridia bacterium | reverse complement strand
GATTCCTAAGGGACGAGTCCCTTAGGCGGGAGTTTGAGGGCAGAGCCCTCAATATGGGTTTGTCAGAGGTACCATATTGAAGCAAAAGCTGTAGACCGGGCTTTGGCACTTGACAAAAAGGCAAAAATGTGGTATAAAAAGAAGTGGACATTTTATCGGAATAAAATGAATCATTATATATGGAGGAATAAAAATGGAGAGAACATATATCTCCGATGTACGCAGCAGTCTCGGCACTCCCATCAAGGTACAGGGCTTTGTTGAGAACTTCCGCAACAGCCGTGCTATGGCGTTCATCGTATTAAAGGATATCACAGGAAAGCTTCAGATCACAGTTGAGAAGGAAAAGCTTCCGCAGCTGGTTGAGACGCTTGATCAGATCACAGGAGATTCAGTACTCACTGTAACGGGTATAGTATCCGAGAATGACTATGTAAAGATGGGCGGTCTCGAGATGATACCGGATTCCATCGTTATCGAGAGCATCGCAGACGCGATCCCGATCGCAAGAAAGGATATCCCTGCTACCAAGAAGAAGGCAGCGGTTGAGCGTTCAAGCATCGACCAGAGAATAGATTACCGCTGGATCGACCTGAGAACAGACGAGAACCAGCTCATGTTCAAGGTTCAGACAGTCATGGTAAACGCAATGAGAAAGTTCCTGCTCGACAGGAAGTTCATAGAGATACATACTCCCAAGCTTATCGGCACAGCAAGTGAGAGCGGCTCAAATGTATTCGAGGTACAGTACTTCGACCGCAAGGCATACCTTGCACAGAGCCCGCAGTTCTACAAGCAGATGGCTATGGCAAGCGGCTTTGAGCGTATCTTCGAGGTAGGACCTGTATTCCGTGCAGAGAAGTCCTTTACCAGCAAGCATACAACAGAGTTCACCGGCTTCGATCTTGAGTTCAGCTATATCAACTCCTTCCGTGATGTTATGAAGATGGAGGAGGAGCTGCTGACAGCTATGCTGAAGGAAGTTAAGGAGAGCTACGGCGATCAGATACAGGAGCTTTTCGGCACAGAGGTAGTTGTGCCCGAGACTCCCTTCCCTGTAGTAAAGCTGGCAGACCTCTACAAGGCACTTGAGGAAGAGTTCGGCTACACAGTTGACGATTCCGAAAAGGGCGATCTTACCACAGATGCAGAAAGACTCAGCTACGAGTGGGTAAAGAAGCACTATGGTCACGAATTCCTCTTCGTTACAGATTTCGATGCAGAGCAGAGAGCCTTCTATCATATGCGTGATGAAAACGGCGTACCTATGGGATATGATCTTATCTGGAGAGGCGTCGAGATCACCACAGGCGCTCAGAGAGAGCACCGCTACGAGCAGCTCAAGGCACAGGCAGACGAGAAGGGTCTTGCAGAGGACGTAAAATTCTATCTTGAATTCTTCAAGTACGGCTGTCCTCCTCACGGCGGCTTCGGTATCGGCGTAGACCGTCTTACCATGCTGCTCCTCGGTCTTCACATCAAGGAGGCTATGTTCCTCTTCCGTGGACCCAACAGACTTAATCCTTAAACTGTAAATATACAGGATTAGTGAATACTATGTTATAAATATACTAAAAAAGCCACAGCGCGTAACAGATGAACTGTTTGTGCTGTGGCTTATATTTATGTGTTAAGAAGAGTAAATATACATGATGGTTTTGTGATAGAATTGTTATCAAAAACTAACAAAACCCCGATAAATGCCTGTATATAGGCAAATTATGTGTTGTGAAAAATCGTGACAAATACTTGACAAAATGAAAACGATGTGATATAATATGCGTGTAAGAGGTTCAGATGAACACGATAAAGGTTATCGTGAACTTGTGTCTGAACAAGTCTCAAGAAGGTATAATTATGAAACAGCTATTCACTACAGTAAGAATGCTGATCAGCCTCAGCTCTGATTACACAAGCTGATCGGCAAGGGACACTGAATCAGACACAGTATCAATGACATAGTAAAAGGTGTGTTAACAGACCAAAAAACTAATTCTAAGGAGGATATGATAATGAAAGAAAAATTACCGGCTGGACTTCTCGGGATATTCCTTGGAGTGCTTGGCATCCACAAGTTCTATCTCGGTTACACGAAGGAGGGCGTTACGACGCTTCTCATTAGTCTTCTCACCTGCGGTATCGGTGCTTCGATAATGGCTGTCATCGGTCTGATCGAAGATATCACCTATCTGTCAAAGACTGATGAAGAGTTTGCAGATACCTACGTATACAACCACAAGAGCTGGTTCTGATCAGCAAAAATGATACAGGAATAAATTATTGGAGGTATATATTATGAAAAACAAGATCGCAGCAGGTTTACTGGCAATATTACTTGGCGGACTGGGTATCCACAAGTTCTATCTCGGATGCACGAAGGCGGGAGTTATCACACTTCTTGTCTCGCTGCTGACATTCGGAATCGGAGCAGTTGTCATGCAGATCATCGGACTTATTGAAGGCATCATCTACCTGACAAAGCCGGATGATGAGTTTGAGTTTGTCTATGGCGATGGCGGAAAGTCCTGGTTCTGATGTTTTGATATAAATAGGACCCGGAAGGAGAGAGCTCCTTCCGGGTCCTGCTTTTTACGGATATGAAAAACAGCCCGTATGCCCAATGAAAAGGAGCATACGGGCTTGCTGTTATCAGCCTTCTGTCTTCTTTGATCTCTGGAATGCCTTGACTACTTCAACTATGGGTACTATAGCTGCTGCAATGACTGCTGCAAGTACGTACTGCATACCTGAAAGCTTAACGAGTGAGAAGATGGATCTCAGACCGGGAACAAGAAGTA
>CAMZIK010000303.1 GCA_947307175.1 uncultured Clostridia bacterium | reverse complement strand
CAGGGCAACAGTCAGCGCAGCGATCGCTTACATCACAAACGGAGATAAGACCATCGACGGTTTATATGTCAACTCTTATGCTTGCCGAGCCGATAGCGCAGGAGCAAGCGAGGACTTCCGCACCGTCCGAGGAACAGGCACAGGGCGAACCCAAATCCTTGCCTACCACATGATTCAGAGCTTTGCCCCCGGTGAAGTCACACCCGAACAGGCTATGCAGATCGGAGAGGAGCTTTGCGACCGTTATCTCAAGGGCGATTATCAGTATGTGATAGCTGTTCACAACGATAAAGACCACCTGCATTGCCATATCATTTTTAACAACACCAATCTGTATAACGGACTGAGCTTCACCACCGAGCATAATCAGGGCAGGAAGTCAGAAAGAGCGTGGGCAGAGCTGCGTGAAATATCGGACGAGATATGTGCCGAACACGGCATATCCGTTATTGAACCGATTGGTAAGGGTGTATCACATTATGAGAACGAAATGAAGAAAGAGGGCAAATCATGGAAGGACAAGCTCCGCAGTATGCTCAGGGAGATTATTTCTTACAGCAGGAGCTTTGAGGACTTCCTCAAAAACTGCACCGACAGCGGAATTGAGTATGTGTATACTCCGCAGAACAAAGTCAAGCTGAAATTCAAGTTATCGGGAGAGGGGCAACAGCGGTTTACAAGAGCTGATACGCTGGGTGATGAATTTGAGCCGAGTGCTATCACCGAAACCATTGAAACCGCACAGAAGAAAGCTGCCGCCGAAGAAGCAATGGAGAAATTCCTTGCAGCCCGACGGGCAAGACAGCAGGCAGAGCTTGCCCTGCTCAACCGAACTTCTGCCAAGCCAGCCGAGCCGACACCAACTCCTACCATAACGACCAAGCCGACCGTTGCAGAGCCTACCGCACCCAAGCCGACCGAGAGTAAAGCACCTGAAAAGAAAGAAGATCCGTGGAAAGCTATCAGAGGTATGGGCAGAGCAAACGAAATCATCGCAGACCTTGAAGCTGGTGGCGTTATGTCATTCAGCGAGCTGTCTGGATTCTTCTTCAATACACCTCACTCCGATGACCACACAACTGAGCTTGCCGACCTGAAAAAGAAGTTTACAGCTATCGACACTCTCATTGCAAAGATGAAGCACCGTGATGAGCTGGAGCCTGTTTACAAGGAGTATCAGGGCAAATCGGGCTGGTCGCAGAGCCGTTTCAAGAAGAAAAATGCCGCCACGATCGAGGACTATGAAGCAACAGTCGAATACATCAAGGAGCATATCAAAAGGTATGCTGTTGACGGCAAACAGCCGACAATGCTTGACCTTTTGGAGAAGTCCAACAGGCTGAAATCGAAGTGGAACAGGCTTAATGTCGAGCATACCACATTCCTCACCAAGCGTGAAACGGCGAAGAAATACACCCGTCAGGTGCGCCAGTACATCAACGAACAGCAGATGAAGCGTGAGCGTGAAAAGTACAAACAGAAGAAGCTCACCCAGCAGAGAAAGAAAGACACACTTGAATAAAAAACAGCAAGGAGAGTGTTTCTCCTTGCTAAAAATAGGCATTTTCAGTTAACAAATGCAACCTTAGCAGTACGCTTGGTATCTTCACCATTGAATGTTTTATAAGTAATCTCTGCATAATCATCGTGCCACTCTATATCGTAATGCCCGTTATTCCTTCCGCCATCATCTGTACTGAATGAATGTATAATAACTGCATTATTGTTGTCATCGAGCTGATAAATTGTTCCACCTCCATACAGGAGGAAAGACTCCTCTTCAATCACAATAGTATGCTTATTGTCAGTGAATTTGTAGCAGCTTGGCGAATAATCATCCTTCGTCCATAAGCCAGATACTATAATGCCACTAATGATAAGCACGACAGAACATAGAGTGAAGCTAAGAATTAAAAATAAAATATGTTTAAGAATCTTCTCTTTGGATCTTATCTTTTTGATAATCCAAATAACTATCGTAATAACAGAAGTAACAGCAATAAGGGAGAATGCTACTGCCAGTATGTTATCATAGACATCGTGCCAAGAATGGGCAATTATCTTATTGTTCACATATTTGTAGGTTGTCGTTACCGGCTTATTCTGGATTAAAATAGAAACCAAACAGAGTATGCCGCTAATTCCAATCTCAAAAAGCGGAATCAATTTGATTATCTTTACATTAGGTGTATTCATATGCAAGCACACCTCCAAATGGAATCGGTAATATTGGTGTATAACCACACTATAATTATACATCACCACTGCCAATAAGTCAACCGTAAATCAACCAATAGAAAGGAAACAATAATCATGAGCAAAATAGGCTATATCCGTGTATCAACAGAAAGACAGGAAACCGCCCGTCAGCAAGAGATCATGTGCGACTATCATGTTGACCGCATCTTCTCCGAGAAGATTTCGGGAGCGAACAAAGACCGACCTCAGCTTAAAGCTATGCTGGACTATGTGCGTGAGGGCGATACGCTCTATGTGGAGAGCATCAGCCGTCTCGGTCGCTCCACAAAGGACTTGCTGAACATCATCGACACCCTCACCGACAAAGGGGTAACGCTCATCAGCCACAAGGAGAAGATCGACACCGACACGCCTACGGGCAAATTCATGTTGACCGTATTCGCAGCTCTCTCTCAGTTGGAGCGTGAGCAGCTCAAACAGCGACAGCGTGAGGGCATCGAAATCGCTAAGGCACAGGGCAAGTACACGGGCAGAAAGCCTATCCCTACCGACTGGACGAGGTTCGGGCAGCTCTATGGGGAATGGAGAGCGAAGAACATCA
>CAMZIK010000302.1 GCA_947307175.1 uncultured Clostridia bacterium | reverse complement strand
TGAGATCGATCTTATCACCGGTTTCAGAAATAAGGATATTGTTATCCTTGAAGATGAGATGAAAGCTGTTTCCACTAATCTTTACATCTGTACTGATGACGGTTCTTACGGTACAAAAGGCTTTGTTACGGACAAGCTCAAGGAACTTATAGAAGCAGGAAATAAGTATGATGAAGTTATTGCTATCGGTCCTGTCGTAATGATGAAGTTCGTTTCTAAACTGACAGAGCAATACGGTATAAAGACGCTCGTTTCGCTAAATCCTATTATGATCGATGGTACGGGAATGTGCGGCGGCTGCCGTGTTACAGTTGACGGTAAAATTAAATATGCGTGTGTTGACGGTCCTGATTTTGACGGTCATAAAGTAGATTTTGATGAGCTGATAAAGAGAAATTCAGCTTACAGCAAACAGGAAAACGAACATATTTGCAGATTGACTGGAGGAAAGAGAAATGGCTGATATGAGTTTGACTAAAACTCCCATTACTGAACAAAAACCTGAAGAACGTATCTGCAACTTTAAGGAAGTAACGCTTGGATATACGGCTGAAGAAGCTATGAGAGAAGCCGGCAGATGTCTTAACTGTAAAAACAGACCATGCACCGCAGGCTGCCCTGTAAATGTTAAGATCCCGGATTTTATCGCTAAAGTTGCTGAAGGGAAGTTTGAAGAGGCTTATTATATTATCAAAAGCACAAATTCCTTGCCTGCTATCTGCGGCAGAGTTTGTCCTCAGGAAAATCAGTGCGAAGGAAAATGCGTTCGTGGTCTTAAAGGCGAGCCTGTCGGCATAGGAAGACTTGAAAGATTCTGCGCAGATTATATGATGGATAAGAAAAAAGATATTCATAAAGCAGAACCTAACGGACATAAGGTAGCGGTCGTTGGTGCAGGTCCGTCAAGCCTTACTGCTGCGGGAGATCTTGCAAAGCTTGGTTATGAGGTCACTATCTATGAGGCTTTCCATACCGCAGGCGGTGTGCTTATGTATGGTATACCTGAATTCAGGCTTCCGAAAGAAATAGTTCGCAAAGAGATCGATGCTCTTGAAGAACTTGGTGTCAAGATAATGACTAATATGGTTATTGGCAAGGTCTTGTCTGTGGACGAGCTTATAGATATGGGAAATGAGGCTGTTTTTATCGGATCGGGCGCAGGTCTTCCAAGATTTATGGGTATAGAAGGTGAGAACCTTATCTGTGTTTATTCTGCTAATGAATACCTCACAAGGATAAATCTGATGAAAGCCTATAAACAGGATTACTCAACGCCGCTGCTCAGTTCGGAAAGTGTTGCAGTTGTTGGCGGCGGAAATGTTGCTATGGATTCTGCACGCTGTGCAAAGAGAATGGGTGCAAAGAATGTTTATATCATTTACAGACGTTCAATGGACGAGCTTCCGGCAAGAAAAGAAGAAGTTCACCATGCGATAGAGGAAGGTATCGAATTAAAGGTTCTCAATAATCCTGTTAGGATCATTGGCGATGAGAACGATAGGGTAAATAGTATCGAGGTCGTAAGTATGGAGCTGGGAGAGCCTGATGAAAGCGGAAGACGCAGCCCTGTTGAGATAAGCGGATCAGAGCATATTATCGACGTTGATACAGTTATAATGGCTATCGGCACTTCTCCTAATCCGCTGATAAAGAAAACAACGACCGGTCTTGAGACAAATAAAAGAGGCTGCCTTGTTGTTGATGAGGCTCATGCTACGACCAAAGAAGGCGTTTACGCAGGCGGAGATGCTGTTACGGGCGCTGCAACTGTAATTCTTGCTATGGGTGCAGGAAAAAATGCTGCTGCTGAGATAGATAAATACATTATGGATAAAACAAATAATTAATTTTTTGAAAAAGCTATTGATTTTACAAGATTAATCTGTTATAATGTTGGATAGTTTAAGTTTTGGAGGTAAAATGAATATGATCAGTATTTTTGCAGAAGCAACAACTTCTTCGACAGGTCAGCTCCTTATGACGTTTATTCCGTTGGTTCTTATTTTTGTATTCTTCTATCTGCTTATCCTCAGACCTCAGAAGAAGCAGGAAAAGAAAGATGCACAGATGAGAGAAAATCTCGAAGTCGGTGATGAGATCGTTACTAACGGCGGTATCGTTGGAATCGTCTTCTCTATCAAGGAAGATACTGTTGTAATTGAGACCGGCGGAGACAGAAGTAAGATACGTATCAAGAAATGGGCTATCGCTAAAGTTGAAAGCACACATGATGAATGATTTTTAAGAACTGCATCTTATGCAGTTCTTTTTTTGTCAAGCAGCGCATAAGTATGTTTTAAACGGATATTGCTCCGTGATCAGACTAATACAAGGAGAAACTGCTATGCGTTATCTACGATCGTTCAGAAGCAAACGCAGCACATTGATACTTCCTGCAGCGGGTTCGGCTGTGATCTCGTGCGTTGTTATCGGTGCTTTGATAATGGTTTTTGGCTTTTTTATTTCAAAAATAGATGCTACCGATATTATTATTTCTGCAATGTCAACTTTTGCACTCTGCATAGGAGCGTTTTCCGGAGGCTATGTAAGCGGCAAAAGGAGGCGAAAGAACGGGCTTTTAATGGGTATTCTTTGCGGAGCTTTCGTCTTTATGATCGTTGTTTTGCTGAGTCATTTCTTTTCAAAAGCAGTAGAAAGCTTTTCTATGCCTGCCAAACTGGTACTGACACTTATTTGCGCTGGTATCGGTGGTGTTGTCGGTGTTAACTCTAAACACGGGAGATTTTAAAGAGCGTATAATGAATATTTATACTTCATTCATTATATTTTAATAAACGTTATCGC
>CAMZIK010000301.1 GCA_947307175.1 uncultured Clostridia bacterium | reverse complement strand
CATCGAGATCAAAACCATTAACCTCTTCATCGCCATCATCAACAATTGTTTGCTGATTGTTTGCTCGTTGTTTGCTTGATGTTTGCAGAAAAAAACTTGGAAAGCCTTTGTCTGCGTGGATAGCTGTGCTTTGTTTGTTCGTTTGCTCAAAATATCGATGAGAGCAGCGTAAGTTAAAAATATCGCTGCAAACGGTTTTTAATGTCCTGCAAAACTATACACTTTGAAAATTTATTTCCATAATATAATCAGAGGACACTTGCAAGGGCGTTCTTTTTTTGCAAAATGTCGCTTTTTTCGTTTTGCCATCGGTAAGTATATGGAGAGATTTCATCGGAGCGCCGCACATGGTCCTTGTGATCGACGCACAGCGGTGTTATGATCAGGCTGGTGCAAAACAGTGACACCAGTGACGGCAGAAATCTGATGCCCGAGCCGACACAAAATGCTGACCCTGCTGTCACTGCCGAGCAGAGCGAAAGCTGACAAACCACTGATAATATTGACTCCGCGAGCACAATTGACAGAAAAACATCAAAAGAGTTAGCTGACCCTGTCGGGCAGTTAGCTGTCCCTTTTCGGAAAGCAGCTGACCCTGTCGAGCGATTTGTGACCGCTCTCTCCCTCGGTGGACAAACTACCCGAGCAGCAGGCACAGGAAGCAACACAGAGCATCCTCGCACGCGTATGAGCCTCTTTGGAACAAACTTTTCGGAACAAACGAACTCGTCAAAATGACGAATGAATCACAGCGCTTAGAATCCGATAATGTGACAGATAATCAACACGGTGTTGATTTTGAAAGTACGGTTTTGTTGTTAAAGCGCTGAAATTTGTGACAAGGGTCATTGTGACTATTGACACTTGTGTTGAACTGTGATATAGTATACTTGGACAGTGGTAATAGGTACTGCACGCATATGAAAACTGAATAGACGGAAAAATATTTGTACACTAACCATCCACCCGGCGGTGAATTCGGGAACAATGGGTCGGGATCATTACAATATCAGAGGCAAACTCTGTGCGTATGATCCCGACTCTTTTTGTTTTTCAGATCAACGATGGAGTGCGCATGCCGTACTTCATCGTGACACCAATGACACTATGACACTTGAAAACACAGATATACAGAATGACACTTCAAGTGTCACAAGTGTCATTGCCGTCACAGGTGTCACAAAGTGAACCGGAGGAACTCAAACCAAAGCGATCTATGTCATGCCGAACGAAGAGAACTGTTCGCACTCGCTTCGATAAGCAGTCGTTATTTTTTCTCTTTCGCTATAAAAAAGTTAGTTGACTTGCTCACTATTTTTTGCCCAGGCGACAGCGGTCGCTCTGTGGCAAGCATAGCACTGTGGCACCCACCCGCAGTTTGCGGGCAGCAGCCTTGCACACCTGCGGGCGAACCCGCACCCCTTGCATCATTGGCAGAAAAGAAAAAAATCCTCAGAAAGGACTGATAAAAATGCTTAAAACAAATCAGACGAGGAACAACAGGATGACAACAAGGAGGAGAATATGGAAGAAAAGAAAACGAAAGAAACGATGCTGTTTACAGATAAAAAGCTGACGGTGGAGGGCAAGACCTTTGATGTGAGGCTGTGCTTCCAGACCGAGCCGACCGAATCCGTCACGGACAAGCTGATGTATCTGATAGGCGGCAAGAAAAGTTAACAGAAAGTTATCTGGAAATGCAGACCGCGTAGGAGTATACTTTCTGTAGTCCTATTCGGTTTGATTCAGAACAACTTGTTCGGAAACGGAGGGATAAAATGAAACAATCAAACACGAATAACACTTTGATAACTGCTCTTTACTGCCGACTTTCACAGGAGGATATGCGTTCGGGCGAGTCGCTCTCAATAGAAAACCAGCGACTGATGCTGACCGAGTACGCAGAGAAGAATGGCTTCAAGAACGCAAAGCTATACATCGACGACGGTTTCAGTGGCACGGATAACACCCGGCCTGCCTATGTCGAAATGCTTGAAGATGTCAAGAATGGGCTGGTCTCAACTGTGATAGTAAAAGACCAATCAAGACTTGGTCGTGACCACTTGGAGACAGACAGGCTTATGGAACTGATATTTCCTGCTTACGATGTGCGGTTCATAGCCATAACCGACGGTGTGGACAGCGCAAACGGATTCAATGAAATGTCGGGAATACGAAATCTGTTCAACGATATGTACGCAAGGGATACCTCAAAAAAGATACGGGCTGTTCAACGTGCAAAGGGTGAAAGAGGCGAGCGAGTCTGGACTTGCATACCATATGGGTATATGAAAGATCCTAACGATCCCAAGAAGATAATCCCCGATCCTGAGGCAGCTGCTGTTGTAAAAAGGATATTTGAGATGTATGCAAGCGGCAAAGGTGCTGTCAAAATATGTGATGTTCTCACACAAGAAAAAGTGCTGAGTCCAAGTGCATATCTGTTCAGAAAGACAGGTCGACGGACAGCAAATGCAGATCCTGATAAGCCATATCATTGGGTGCAAAGTACCGTTAGGGATATGCTCTCCAATCAGATCTACTGCGGCGATACGGTCAATTTTAAAACCTACTCAAAATCATACAAGCTAAAAAAGAAGTTAAAGAACAAACCCGAGAATATGCTTATCTTCAAGGATACACACGAGGCCATCATAGACAGAAAGACCTTTGAACTTGTTCAAAAACACTTTGCCGGAAGAAAACGACCTGACAAGCAAGGTGAAATGGATAAGTATGCAGGTTACCTTTTCTGCGGAGAGTGCGGTTCAAGGCTGTATCTTCACAGGTCAAAAAGTATGAAAGCG
>CAMZIK010000300.1 GCA_947307175.1 uncultured Clostridia bacterium | reverse complement strand
TACGGGCAGTTTGCACCATTTTTTTACGAGAAAAAGGTGGACGAAAAAACCTGTTATTACGGACTTTTCACTTCAACAAAGTGACAGCCCGGAGCAGCACAAAGGTCGCTGCCACCACAAACGAAAATGCGACGGACAAGCGCCGTGCGCGCTAGCACAAATTCTGATTTGTATTGTTCAAATAGTATATTTAAAGCGGCTCTTTTTATTGATTATGCTAAAAAATCAAATTGCTCTTGTAATGTACGGACAAATGTGCTAAAATGATATAAATATATCCTGTATATATTTGATGTAAAATAGGAATAAAAGGAGAAAGCATATGAAATACGGCTATTTTGATCTTGAAAATAAGGAGTATGTCATCACCAGACCCGATACTCCGTCTGCATGGGCAAACTATCTCGGTTCGCCTGAATACGGCGCTATCGTGTCTAACAACGGCTTTGGCTACAGCTTCGTAAAAAGCGGCGCTAACGGAAGAATTTCCAGATACCGCTTCAATTCCAGCATCGGTCTGCCTGGCAGATTTGTCTATGTCCGTGATAACGAGTCAGGCGACTACTGGTCATGCACCTGGCAGCCTGTGGGCAAGAACCTTGACGAGTATAAGAGCGAGTGCCATCATGGTACTGCATATACTACCGTAAAATCCGAGTATTCTGGCATAAAGTCGGAGCTGACCTACTACGTTCCGCTGAACAAGACCTATGAGGTGTGGAGAACAAAGCTCACAAACGCTTCTGGCAAGGAAAGAAAGCTCTCGACCTTCGGCTTCATCGAGTTCACCAACGAGAACAACTACGAGCAGGATCAGGTAAATCTCCAGTATACACTGTTTATAACAAGGACCTCCTTTGAGGGAAATATGATCGTTGAGCATATCAACGAGAATTCGGGCAAGGACGAAAGAGGCTTCAACGGACAGGAAAGATTCTTCGGTCTTTCAGGACAGAAGGTCAGCCACTACAACGGCAGCCTCGAAAGCTTTATCGGTCCATACAGAACATACAGCAACCCGATAGCTGTCGAGAGAGGAAACTGCGACGACGGACTCAACTACAACAGCAACTGCTGCGGTGCGCTGCAGTCGGACATCACCCTTGCAGACGGCGAAACAGCAGAGCTTATCTTTGTTCTCGGTCAGAAAGACACCGAGGCAGCTCAGAAGATACTTTCACAGTATGAAGTAAAGGGCGCTGTCGATGCAGAGCTTAAAGAGCTGGTTGACTACTGGCACGGACAGCTCGATAATTTCAAGGTAATGACTCCTTCAGACGAGTTCAATAATATGGTCAATGTCTGGAACGCTTACCAGTGCTTTATCACATTCATCTGGTCAAGAGCCGCTTCCTTCATCTACTGCGGACTCAGAAACGGCTACGGCTACCGTGATACTGTTCAGGATATACAGGGTATCATCCATATCAACCCTGAGCTTGCAGCTGAAAAGATCAGATTTATGATCTCCGCTCAGGTCGATAACGGCGGCGGACTTCCGCTTGTAAAGTTCGATCACAAGGCTGGCTTTGAGAACTGTCCTGACGAGAACGACCCTAACAGCGAGTACGCTTTGCAGACAGGTCACCCGTCTTACAGAGCAGACGACGCTCTGTGGCTGTTCCCGACAGTTGTGAAGTATATCGGTGAAAGCGGAAACAAGGCGTTCCTCGATGAAGTCATCGTTTATGCAAACGGCGGCGAGGATACTGTTTACGATCACCTCAAGAATGCGATAAGATTCTCAATGGAAAGACTCGGCTCGCATCATATGCCTGCAGGTCTGCACGCAGACTGGAACGACTGCCTCAGACTCGGCGCTCAGGGCGAATCTACATTCGTTGCATTCCAGCTGTACTATGCTATGAACGTTATGAGAGATATGGCTAAGGACAGGGGAGACAGCGAGTACATCGCTTACCTCGATAAAGTTCAGGCTGAGCTTTCAAAGGCTCTGGAAGACTGCTGGGACGAGGACAGATTCATTCGTGGCATCAGAGACGACGGCACTATCGTCGGCGCAAAGAAAGACCCCGAGGCTAATATGTGGCTCAATCCGCAGTCGTGGTCTGTTATCTCAGGCTTTGCTTCCAAGCAGCAGGCTGAGACAGCTATGGAAAGCGTTCACGAGATACTCAACACACCTTACGGCATCAAGCTTATGGAGCCGCCGTACGTTGAGCATTATTTCAGCGGCGCTCTTATGCACATCTTTAACCCCGACACCAAGGAGAACGGCGGTATCTTCTCGCAGCCTCAGGGCTGGGCTATACTTGCCGAATCGCTTCTCGGTCACGGCGACAGAGCATTTGAGTATTTCATGGAATCAGCTCCCGCAAGCATGAACGACAAGGCTGAAATAAGAGTTATGGAGCCTTATGTACATGGTCAGTTCACCGAAGCTACACGTTCACCTTTCGCAGGCAGATCGCACGTTCACTGGCTCACAGGAACAGGCTCTACCGTAATGGTAGGCTGCGTTGAGGGTATCTGCGGTATGAGACCGAATGCTGACGGACTCGTAATCGACCCGTCTATCCCTCATGAGTGGGACGGCTTTACTATCGAGAAGAATTTCAGAGGAAAGCACATCTGCATTGACATCAAGAATCCAGATCACGTTCAGAGTGGTGTAAAGGAAATGACCGTCAACGGTGAAAAGGTGCAGGGCAACTTCCTCGCAGCAGACAAGCTCACCGATACCACAAAGGTAGAGATAGTTCTCGGATAATAATGACTTTTAAGAGGGCACAGAAGTGTCCTCTTTTTTTATACCAATAAAAAAACCACCTGCTATGCAGGTGGAATGGATAAAA
>CAMZIK010000299.1 GCA_947307175.1 uncultured Clostridia bacterium | reverse complement strand
TTAAGGCAATACCGCACAGAGATAGTGCCACAGCTGCGCAGTAGATTCTTTTGTCAGATCGTATCAGAATACCGCAGGAATACTGACGTATTTCAAGGGATCATGGTGCAAGCTGACGGAAAAAGATCAAGCAGATGTGGCGCTGAGCCGTAAGGCGAGCTTTGCGCGGTGTTGCCTTAGCTTCGGCTGCGACAAGGCAACCTCACCGCAGGAGCTTTAGCTCCTCGGGGTTTCAGTGGGGGATTATAACCCCCACTGAAAGTCCGAATGGCACCCGCCGCCTAAGATGCGGGGGACATCGGTGATTGGTTATAGCTTTTATGAAGAATAACAACAACGCCGAAACCGTTTACAGCGGTTCTAATCATTTCAGGCGGAATGTCAGCTTTACGGGATTGTGGTCGCTGTAGGCAAACTGCGTGTCGATCACATCCATATAGGTCGCTTCGATATTGTCCGAAATGATAAAGCCGTCAACGGTGAGTACAAAGCAATCCTCATTATAGGGCTTATCGCTGTTGCGGCAGGAGGGGACGGTAATCCCGCTTTTATAATCGGTCAGCTTGAGAAAATGCTCCGGTATCAGCTCGTCAGGAAAAGCTGCCGCCCAGGTATATTGCTCAGGCACCTCGCTGTTGAAAAGCTCTTTTGAATTGCCGACAAAATCATGATTGAAATCGCCGCCGCAGATTACATAATTGCCCTTTTCATATTCTTTATTCATGTCATCAAACAGCTTTGTCAGCTGCTGCTTCTGCAGATCTCCGTCTGTTCCGTAGGCAGAGGTATGCACATTAAATATTATAAGCTCCCTTCCGTTTTCAGCAGGCAGACGGTTCACAGAATAACAGCGGTCAAGGTCTATGAATCTGGAAAGGGATCCGGATATAGGCAGGCTGCGTCTTACGGCTGAGGTCATCTGTGTATTGCTGAGTGTAAGCAGTCCGGCATTGGAAGCGCCGTGGGGCTGATAAAGGGGATAGAAAAGAAAGGCTGAATGATAGTTCACTGCAAAGGAAGAAGAGGTATTCTCAAATGCCGAACGTATCTGCGCCAATTCATCTACATGATAGCTTCTGGTGGAGTTGAAGTCCACCTCCTGCATCAGCACGAGATCCGCATTTTGTTCCTTCAGCAATTCAATATCCTTGTCTATGCAGTTGATAACACTTTCTCTGGAGTTTGCCCAGGACTGCGTGCCGCCATCCATAAAAAACGTGAAATCAGGTGTATAAGCGCCAAAGCCGATATTATAGGTGACAGCGGTATAGTCTGTTCCCAAGCGGAGCTTATCCCCTTTAGCAGTTCCTTCTATAGTGAGCTGCTGATCATCCTCGATACGCTGATAGCTCAGCACCACATAGGCAACATATATGAGTATGACAGCCAAAAGGGATGCCAGGATAATAAGCGGTATCTTAAGCCATAGTTTTCTTTTTTTTGTTTCCATAATAATGCTTCCTTTCCTGATGGGATCCTGCGACCGGAAATGAACTGATGGATTCAGGATATACTCAACTCTTTCGGCTCATGAGTCATAGGTACAGTTCATTTCTGCTTTGCCCGGTAACAGAATACTTTACAGTTATTCTCCCTGCATTGCAGTATAGAGGATTATACCATATTGAGCAGGAATTGTCATTATTTTATTTATGAAACATTTAGAAATATAAAATATGATATAATAAAAACATGAACAGACAGATGACACTGGCAGAAATGAATGATGAGTTTGGTGCAGCCAGAACCAACAAAAAAGAATTTCTGAATAAAATGGATAGCGTTATTCCGTGGGAAACATTCGTAAAAGAAATAGAGCCGTACTATTACAAAGGAGAGCGCGGCAATAAACCATACCCACTTGAATTGATGCTGAGAATATATATGCTACAGAATCTATACGATCTTGCAGATATGAAAGTAATGTATGAGATTCTTGATAGTCGTGCGTTTACTGAGTTTTGCTGTATCAATTCTCCTGATGAAGTACCCGACGGAGATACAATCGGACGTTTCAGAAATCTGTTGAACAAATACGGATTACAGCAAACGATCTTTGAAACAGTAGTTGATCTGCTGTTGCAACGCGGTCTGATTCTTAAAAAAGGTACCATTGTTGATTCGACATTTATTGAAGCACCCTCATCCACCAAGAACAAGGAAAAGAAAAGGGATTCGGAAGCACACTCTGCTAAAAAGGGCAATACATGGCACTTTGGCTACAAAATGCACATAGGAGTTGACCGTGACAGCGGGCTGGTTCATCATGTAAAAACGACATCAGCAAACGAACATGATGTCACAGCAACAAGTGAATTGATGCACGGTGAAGAAGAAACTTTGAATGGTGACAGTGGCTACATTGGTGCAGATAAACGCCCCGAAGCAATCAGGAAGAACAAGCAAGGCAAGAAAATCAAATATATTATCAACAGAAAGCAATCATCTATCAATAAGCTCTCTAAAAGCGGACAATACGCAGCAAAAAAGAGAGAGCATGAAAAATCATCTGTTCGCTGCAAAGTTGAACATGTTTTTGCAGTTGTAAAAAGACTTTTCGGTTATCGTAAAACACGATACCGAGGACTGCGAAAACAGATGCTGAAAAGCTATATCATGTTCGCACTGGCGAACCTTTATCTGGCTGACAGAAAATCTCTGTCGGTCTGATTTGGTTTGCCTTGTGAACTAAAAACAGGATATCTCTATCACACTCGGCTTATTTGTCGGGTGTTTTTCTTTTGAATCCGATATTCTTTCGATATATGCGGTGTTGCCTTAAAAGAATTCAGTGAGGATTTGCGGGATACGATAAAAACAAGACAAGAAATTG
>CAMZIK010000298.1 GCA_947307175.1 uncultured Clostridia bacterium | reverse complement strand
GGCAGTCCGAAAACCGCACAACTTTGTGACCAGCCAGCATCGCAGGCGGCAGTCCACCGCCCACTAATTGCTGGCACGGGGAAGAACCCCGTGGACCCCCTTGCATCATTGGCAGAAGAAGATGATAACAAAGTGTGTCTGCCTGCGAAACGGCAGCCGATATCAACCATCGGAATTGGCACCGGAAATGCTCCATTTAGTACTTTGCAGGTAAAAGTGCGGCGTCAAAGCGCCGGCACGGCTCACTTCGACGGGCAACGCTCGCCGTGTCTGCGGGGTTTATTGGCAAACAAGGCAATGGAGTCACAAAAGCAGATTTTCAAAAGTACGGGTGTCAAGACTCGGAATTATGAGCCTGTTTCGGCGTTGGTGCGAAGTTATTCGATGGCGTCACGAGCTGTTTTTTGATGTTGGAGGTGAGAACAAAAAAGTTGTGTTGTAATTCTTAACGACGAAAACTGAAATCAAAAAGAAATGAAAGGAAGAATGATAAAATGAAAAATGAAAACTTAACTTCACAGCAGGTGTTTGAAATGATGCTGCCGTGCAGAGATGACGAAAACAGAGCAGAGGAGTTTGCTTCCCTCAATAAAAAATGGCGTGAGCTGTTCACCAAGCTATCAAAAGAACTGACCGATGAACAGAGAATTATGTTTGAAACTCTGCTCGACATACAGCTCAAACAAAGCGACATAGTCAGCAAGGAAAACTATACTTACGGCTTCCGCAACGGTGCAAAAATGATGTTCGGAATGTTTCTTGAGGACGGCAAGTTCGGCAGCGGTCAAGCTCGACCTACACTTGATAAGTCAAATTACATTGACGAAAGCAGTCTGCCTAACAAGAAACTTCCTACGATGTTGACTATCAAGGAGGCAGCAAAACAAGTTCCCGGATTTACCGAATATCAGATCCGCAGGCTGTGCAAATCGGGTGAGCTGCCTTGCGTCTTTGCTGGCAAGAAAACTCTTATCAATCGTGACAATCTGTACAAATATCTCTACGGCGAATCAGTTGAGTAGTCACAAAAAATATGTTGTGGAATTTAATTCTGCACAGCTAGGATAGCTATTCCCGTAAGTCTGTGGTATGCTGCATAGTAAGCGACATAAGATTTTTCACATAGACCG
This sequence comes from uncultured Clostridia bacterium, assembly GCA_947307175.1. GTDB lineage: Bacteria > Bacillota > Clostridia > Oscillospirales > Ruminococcaceae > Hominimerdicola. Next base: position 1,708 of record CAMZIK010000298.1, on the reverse strand, counting down.
CTTGCAGATGCCATGCTTTATGCAGCTGTAAGTGGGATATGTCAGAAAAATCATGTCGGTTACTATGCAAGCGAAAGGAGGGAAAAACTATGGCAACGATAACGAAAAGAGGAAAGAGCTACCGCATAGTTGTTTCGTGCGGATATGACATCTATGGCAAACAGATAACCCACTCAAAGACCTGGCGACCGAGCGAGGATATGTCAGCAAGCCAGATCAAAAAAGAACTCAACCGACAGGTCACACTGTTCGAGGAAGAGTGCTCACACGGAACAGTCACAGAGAATATCAAGTTCCAACGGCTTGCTGAGATGTGGTTTGAAGAGTATGCACAGTTCAATCACAGAAACACCTCGCTTCAGCGTGACCGACAGCTCGCATCGCGAGTCTACCCTGCACTCGGACACCAATGGATAGACAAGATAACCGCACACGATATTCAGGTGTTCATCAACTCTCTTGCTAAAGACGGTGCGAACAAACGCAACGGCAAACCGCTCTCGCAGAAAACTATCAAGCATCACCTGACATTTATCTCATCTATCTTTGAGTACGCAAAGAACCTTGATATGATAAGTGCAAATCCGTGCAGAAAAGTCGTCATACCCAAGCTCGACGCAAACGGCAAGCTGATGACGAAAAAGGAAAAGCAGATCTACACCAAAGAACAGGTCAAAGAGTTTATGCAGATGATAGAAACAGCACCGCTCAAATACAAAGTGTTCTTCAAGCTGGCTGTGTACACAGGCTGCCGCCGTGGCGAACTGCTCGGTCTGGAATGGAAAGACATTGACTTTGACGAGCAGGTGATCTATGTACATCAGACCTCAAACTACACCGCAGAAAAAGGTGTGTACACCGATGGCACAAAGACAGTAAAGTCAACGAGAACGGTCAATATGCCGCAGGCGATCTGCGAGCTGCTCAAAGAGTACAAGCTGGAGCAGGACAAGTACAAGGTCAGCATCGGTGACCAATGGGTTGAAAACGACAGACTGTTCATCAAGTGGAACGGCGAGCCTATGCACCCGAACACTCCGTACACCTGGCTGATGAGGGAGTGTGAGCGCAACAGCTTCCCATTCTACGGAATACACACATTCAGGCATCTGTTCGCATCAATAGAGATCGAGGCTGGCATCGACCCGACCACCGTTGCGGCAACGCTCGGTCACAGCACACCCGTAACGACAATGACTACCTACAGCCACTTTTTCGCACAAAGCAAGCAGAGAGCGTCGAATGCGGTCGCCGAGTTCCTTGAACAGAGCGGTTAACGCCATAAAAAACAACTGCCCGAGAGCCAAACTCCCGGGCAAACCACATATTTAAGGAAAATAAGCGACAAAATAAGCGTCAAATGTCACAGGTGTGTCACAGGCGCAAACGGCGCAGATGCTGCATAATCTATCGTATCGTTTAGTATCGCCCGGTAAAAATAAAGACCAAACAAAGACCAAAACACACTTTCGGGCAAAAAAAGAACTCGCAAACGCCGTGTTTGCGAGCTTTTCATTTATGCGGCAAACGGGACTTGAACGATGGCAGAGTGCTATGCTGAATGCTTGCAGTTTCAGCTGATCTGCGCTGTTGCGGCGAATTTCCGCTGTGAACCTCACGCAGATTAAGGTGATCTCAGGCGGTCTTTGACATAAATAAAGTCCATTTAAAGTCAGTCCTATTCCCGTTTGCTATTCCATTTTCATAT
>CAMZIK010000297.1 GCA_947307175.1 uncultured Clostridia bacterium | reverse complement strand
GGAAACTTGCTGTCGCTTACGGTGAAAAGGTCGGTGAACTGTTCTTTGACGGCGATCCTGTCTGCGGTATCTATAACCGTGGTGATAAAATGGAGATAGAGCCGTACCGTGAGCTGTCCACATTTCCGAAGCTCCTGCAAACGGCTATGCTTGAACATAACCCTGATAAGCCCGTGGAGATCATGGATTTTCAGCGCACCTTTGAAACTCCGCTTGACAAAGCAAAATATCTTATCAATGATTTCTGCGAAGCGGAATACCGTGAGGGTGCTGATTTTGATGATCTGCACAATGTCGGTCTTGCGTTTACCACGCTGACAGACGATGAGCTGCCCATTCAGGTAACTGCTGACCTTGTGGATTTCAAAATCACTTACGAATTTGACAGCGAGGTTTACAATACGGAGCAGTATGACAGTATCGAGGATATGATCGAGAACGGTCTGACCAATCTTGATTTCAGTGACCTTGTTTCCGTTCCTGATGAAGTGATCGAGCGTCACACTGGTAAGGACGAACAGACGGTAGAGCTTATGAGCGATGCCGCCGATGTTTCCGATACTTCTTCTCCTGCGGAAGATGTGCCGTCTGTTACGCTGAAATACAAGGGAGACAGCGAGAGCCTTGATGAGATCAAGGACAAGGCACTTTCCCTCGGTGCTACTGTTATTATTGATAATGCCGAGGACGTTATCTCTATCGACACCTATGCAGACCACAAGGACGAGCTTGATAATCTCGCCTATGAGCTGGGTGTAATGTCGGTTGACGATGCTCCTGTTACAGATGTTACTGCTAAGGAAACAGAAGAAATTGACGATGATGCTCCGCTGTTTGCCGATGATGATGTTATCGAACAGATCCAGGCAGACGAAAAGGCGGATATTCCGTTTTGGGAGAAGCCCGATATTGAGGGCGAACAGCTATCTCTGTTCGGTGATCCTGAGCCTATCCAGTCCAAAACACCCGATAAGGCGAAATCGGAGTTTGCTCCGGGGCCTGTTGTGAACGGTGTTCAGGTGTTTGAAGCATTGGCTGCCGAAATTGACAGAGGAACTGGCTTTGTAAACGGAAAGATCAGAGTTCAGGAGTTCTATGAAAAGAGCAAAAGCGAGCCGAATCACCCGACAACTCAGGAGCTTGCTGATTTCTTGAAAAAGGAATATGGTATCGGCGGTCACAGCGGTGAGGGAAATATCTCACTTGTTGACTATGACAGTAAGGGAATGACTTTCTCTTTTGAGAACGGTGAAAAGTTCCGTCACAGCTGGCACGATGTTGCTGTCATGACAGAATCAAGGCTGAAAGACAATACCTATCTTTCGCCCGAACAGCAGGAACAGTGGCAGGCTATGAAAGCCGAACGCTCGGCTGAGGAGAATTTTGAACCGTACAAAGTTGAGATCGGAGACAAGTTTCGCAGCAAGGCTACGGGCGTGGTTTCAGAGGTTGTTTCGCTGACAGGTGCTTTACCCTATTACACAGACGACTGCACTGTCAAGAGGTTAAGCGGAGCGTTTGAGATCACCGAAAATATCTCCTATGACAAACTGCTCAACAGCGGACTTTATGAGTATATCGGCAGAAATGAGCCTGAAAAGGAGCAGTCTGCGCCCGTGAAGCCCGACAAGGCAGAGGTCAAACCCGATAAGCCTGCGGTCACTCCTGAAACAGAAAATCCCGAAATTCCTACGGTCAAGAACTTGAATCAGCTCAAAAAGAGTTTAAAGCCGGGAATGATGTTTGAGATCACTGACCACCTCCGTCCTGAGTGTATCGGAGAGCGCAGAGTGGTCACAGGTGTCACGACGGTCGATTTTACTTCCCGAAAGCTCGATGAAAACGGCGAACCTACGGGCAAAGACCTCCACATGGAGTTTGACCGTGCGAAGAACTGGACTTTTGACGGCGGTGAGCTGACTTCCAGACTCGACAACGGCGATATGCTCATGAGCTTTCATTTCATTGACAGCTTGGAGCGTGAGCAGACTGTTCAGGCTGAGAAAGAGCCGGAGGTCGCACCTGTTGTTGATGAGGTCGATGCTCCCACACCGGAAGCAACTGCACCCGATAAGGGCGAAAACTTCACCATTACTGATGATAACCTCGGTGACGGCGGTGCTAAGACAAAGTTCAGGGCGAATGTCGATGCAATCAAAACACTGAAAACACTTGAAGCTGAAAAGCGTCCTGCAACTGATGAGGAAAAGGAAACCCTGTCGAAATATGTCGGCTGGGGAGCTTTGGCAAAGGCTTTTGACAAGGACGATCCGAAGTGGGCCGCAGAATATAAGGAGCTTTCAGAGCTGCTGACTCCGCAGGAGTACGCTCAGGCTCGTTCAACGGTCAATGATGCTTTCTATACTTCTCCTACGGTTATTGACGGCATCTATGAAGCTCTCGGCAATTTCGGCTTTGACGGCGGTGCTGTCTTAGAGCCTGCAATGGGTATCGGCAACTTTTTCGGCAGAATGCCCGAAGATATGCAGTCGCACTCTCAGCTCTACGGCGTGGAGATCGACAGCTTATCGGGCAGAATAGCTCAGGCTCTCTATCCCGATGCGGATATTGCAATTCAGGGCTTTGAGCAGAACCGTTTTCAGAACGGCTGCTTTGATGTGGCTGTCGGCAATGTCCCGTTCGGTGAGCTTGGTTTCCGTGATACCGTCCACGATACCACGAAACTGCACGATTTCTTCTTTGCCGAAGCTCTCGACAAGCTGAAAAACGGTGGTATCATGGCATTCGTGACCTCGGCAGGCACACTTGACAAGCGTGATGAAAGCACTCGCCAGATGTTGGCTGACAAGGCTGACTTCATCGGCGCGATCAGACTTCCG
>CAMZIK010000296.1 GCA_947307175.1 uncultured Clostridia bacterium | reverse complement strand
CTTCGTGACATACTCCACGACAGAGGCTATGACAGAGTATCTATACTCTCGCCCTGCCATAAGGACTGGAACGAGGATTTGAAGGCACTCAATGGTCAGCAGGCTCTGCCGGGTACGCCCAGCAGACGAAAAAAGGTATATTTCGACAAGGTACGGCAGATGAGCAACCTCTATTGCCGTATCGATAAGCTGACCTCACAGCTCCGATACGCTTACAAAAACGCACAATATCGCTATCTTGCCGAGTATGCACTTGCAGGCTCGGCATATTTTATGCGTATAAAGGACGAGAAAAGCGGCTTTGTGGCTTTGCAAAACAAACTAATAAGGTCCTACAGAGGATACTCTGACAAAGGCAAGCTGGCGACAAAGCTCCATGAGCTGTCACAAAGGTTCAAAGTAGCGATAGCTGATGTTCAAAGACCGGGCAGAACTGACGAGCAGTCGATCGAGACTGCGAAAAATCTGTATGACCTTGCAGATCAGGCAATAAGGGTATCGACTGAGATGGAACTGATGCAGCCTGTGCAGGAGCAGACAGAAACCGAGGAAGAACTTGATGAAGATGAGGATCTCGGCATGAGTATGGGGTATGGGTGATCTCGCCCATACTCTGTTCTCGCACTGTCATAGCCCTTGCGTCATAGTGGCATAACATGAAGTACCCAAATGATATATATCTATCTATCAGCAAAAGAAAGAGTTAATATATATACTAATTAAAGAGAGGAGGTAAGAACTTGCAGGGAAATATGCTTGCTATAGGGCTTTTAGCTGTTGCAGTTATAGTCTTTGTAGTCATAGTTAATCTGCTTGATAACCGGGGAATAAACAGGATCAAAGCTAAAAAGGTCGGTGACGGTCAGCACGGAACTGCCCGTTGGGCTTCTCCGTCTGAGATCAATCGGTCTTTTTTCTTTCTGCCATTCGAGCCTCAGGCTTGGAGAGAGGGAAAGAACTTGCCGACTGTTCAGGGAACGATCGTAGCCTGCAAAGGTAAAAAACATACCACTGCCGTTATTGACACCGGTGATGTCCACACGCTGATGATAGGTGCAGCAGGTGTCGGCAAGACGGCGTATTTCTTGTATCCGAACATTGAGTTTGCATGTGCAAGCGGTATGTCGTTCCTATCGACAGACACCAAGGGCGACATTGCGAGGAACTATGCTCGTATCGCCAGCGAGTGCTACGGCTACGATGTGTCTGTTCTTGATCTGCGTAACCCGACCAGATCGGATGAAAACAATATCCTGCACCTGGTCAACAAGTACACGGATATGTGGCTTCAAAACCCTAAAGACATAGCATCAAAAGCAAAAGCCGAGAAGTATGCCAAGATCATAGCCAAGACAGTTATCAACATCGGCGGTGCGGATAGTTCAGCCTACGGACAAAACGCATTCTTCTATGATGCGGCTGAGGGCCTTTTGGCATCGGTCATACTGCTTTTAGCCGAGTTCGGGAAGAAAGAAGAACGGCACATTGTCTCTGTGTTCAAGCTGATACAGGAACTGGTCGCAAGACCAAAGCCAAAGGAAAAGATGTATTTCCACACCCTGCTCGAGAATATGCCAAGCGAACACAAAGCAAAGTGGCTTGCGGGTGCAGCACTTTATTCCTCAGATCAGGCAATGATGTCTGTAATGTCAACGGCTCTATCGAGGCTCAACAGTTTTCTTGATTCCGAAATGGAACAGATACTGTGTTTTGGTACGGCAATAGATGCAGAGAGCTTTTGCATGCGTAAATCTGCGATATTTTTGATACTGCCCGAGGAAGATCAGTCAAAGTACTTTATGGTCAGTCTGCTCATACAACAGCTGTACAGAGAGATACTCACCATTGCCGATGAATGTGGCGGTGCATTACCAAACCGAGTGATGTTCTACTGTGATGAGTTTGGTACTTTTCCAAAGATCGAGGGAGCAGAGGCAATGTTCTCGGCAGGACGAAGCAGACGAATATCCATTGTGGCTATAATCCAAAGTTTCGCACAGCTTGAACAGAAGTATGGAAAGGAAGGTATGGAGATAATCACAGACAATACACAGCTGACTGTGTTCGGAGGATTTGCTCCAAATAGCCAGTCGGCAGAGGTGCTTTCCAAGTCACTTGGTGAGCAGACCATTCAGTCGGGTTCTGTGTCTATCGGCAAGGAACGGTCGCAATCCATTCAGATGATGGGCAGACCACTGATGACAGTAGACGAGCTCAAGAGCATGCCAAAAGGCGACTTTATCGTAATGAAAACAGGAACCTACCCCATGAGAGTGCATCTGAAACTGTACTTCGAGTGGGGTATTATCTTTGGTAATCCATTTATCCACGAGGACAGAGGTGCAAGGCAGCCCGAGTATTCGAGCAGAGAAAAGCTTACTGCTGCGATAATTGCAAAATACCCTCAAGTCGTTAAAGTCCCCAAAGCCGGACCTATGGTCATAGAGCATCCTGACGAGGAAGATGAGGAGATCGTTGAGATGGAGCCAAACAATGACGAAAAGAGAAAAACAAACATAAGGACAAACAGATAGGAGGGAGGAAATTGATACTATCACGGAGGATCTACGATCTTAAACTGCCGCACAGAGCCGTGACTGTATATGCATATCTGTGCGACAGAGCTAACAAAAAAGGTGAATGCTGGCCGTCAACGGTTACGATATCCAAAGACTTGGGACTATCGAGGAGAACGATATTCCGAGCCTTAAATGACCTTGAAAAAGCGAGGCTCATAAAGCGTATTCCACGCAGACGAAAGACAGGCGGCTGGACATCAAGTCTCATACGATTGGAGGTGGATAAGAATGTTTAGTTGGTTGGGTGATGTATTTGACTGG
>CAMZIK010000295.1 GCA_947307175.1 uncultured Clostridia bacterium | reverse complement strand
TTTTTACCCCATTCATCAATCAACAATATAGTTTTAAATTCTTTCGTCAAACTCCGATTTATCTTATTTACAACACAAAAGTAAAAAGGAACTAATATTACTGTTTGTCTTTTTTATCTTCAAGCATTTTAAGTGTCTTTGGTATCTGTCCCAGAATATCTCTTGCAAGAACGCCTCTTTCCGAAAGATCACAGCATAGTATCTCCGCCGACTTTCCGAGCAGATAGCAGCCGAGGGCCGCCGCCTCACCGCAGTCTCTGCGCTGTGCAGCAAATGATGTTATCATGCCTGCAAGCATATCGCCGCTGCCGCCCTTTGAAAGAGCCGTGTTGCCGTAGTTTGAAACTATCACGCTGCCTCTGCGTGTAATAAGCGTTCCTGCACTCTTTGATACGACCACTGCGCCGTATTCTTCTGAAAGCCCTATAGCAAGCTCCAGCCGTTTGCTGAGTGCGGTGTCCCTCTCAACTCCGCAAAGCCTTGCAAGCTCACCTATGTGCGGCGTCAGTACAGTCTCGTTCTTTCTGTCTTTAAGCAAACCCATATCCTTTGCAAGACAGTTCAGCCCGTCTGCATCTATTATCAGCGGACATTCAGCTGCCTTTATCACAGCCGCAAGCGTGTGCCTTGTGTGTTTGCTCTGTCCCATGCCGCAGCCTATCAGCACCGCAGAGGAAAACTTTATTTCGTCAATGAGTTTGTCAGGGCTGTCACCCTCGTCATACGGCAAAAACGTACACTCATACATTCCGCCTGCAAGCGCCGTGATAACGCTCCTTGGCGCAGCCAGCTGAACGATGCCTGCTCCGCATCTCAGCGCCGCATTTGCCGCCATTGCCGCAGCACCGTAGTAGTTCTCGCTCCCTGCTATTATCAGCACCTTGCCGAAAAATCCCTTGTGCGAACCCGCAGGTCTTGAAGGCAAAAGCTTTGAGAGCTGCACTTCGTCAGGCTCAAATGTATAAAAGTCTGTTGCTTCGCACCCAACAGGTATCCCGATGTCCCTGACAATGACCTCGCCGCAGAAATCTTTTGCGGGAGACAGCGCCATGCCGATCTTTGCCTTGTGGAAAGTCACCGTAATATCCGCTCTGAAAGAATACTCATCGCAAAGTCCTGTGTCCGCATCGCACCCCGAAGGTATGTCGCAGGCTATCTTGTAAGCAGGCGACTGCTGTATGCCCGAAAACAAAGGCTTTATATCGTCACGCAGCGCTCCTTTGAAACCTGTGCCGAAAATGCAGTCAACAAGTACCTGCGCTCCTAATATCTCATAAGCCGTATCTTCCGCAGATCCGCTTATGACCCTGATGCCGCCGAGCCGCCCGAAAGCCGCCTTCGCAAGCTCCGTCGCAGGCTCTCCGCAGCACAGCATGACCGTAACGTTCATTCCCGAGTCCGCAAGGAATCTCGCCGCAACAAAACCGTCGCCGCCGTTGTTTCCCTTTCCGCAAAGAATAACGCAGTTCTTCAGACCTTTTTTCATGCACCTGTCAAGCACGACTCTCGCAAGCGCCTCGCCTGCGTTGTCCATAAGCTCAGCAAGGCTCACGCCCGATTCGTCAGAGCGCTTCTCGCAAAGCTTCATCTGCTGTGTGGTAAGTAACCTTTCCATAGCTGCTCACTCCCCGAAAAGTATCACAACTGCTGTTGCATATTTCTTGGTGTGCGAAATGCTCACGCTTGCCTGCACACCCTTTTGCTCAACTATCCTCAGCGCTTCACCGCTGAATTTCAGATACGGACAGCCCCTATCGTCACGCAGACAGCTTACCTCGCTCAGCGCAAACCCCGAAACTCCCGTTCCCAGAGCCTTTGCAAAAGCTTCCTTAGCCGCCCAGTTCCCAGCCATCGACTGCCACGGGTCTTTTTTCAGCGCAAACATTTCCCGTTCCTGCCTGCTGAAAACTCTCTCGCAGAAACGCTGTGAAGCACAGCTTTTTCTTATTCTCCCGACCTCGATTATGTCCGTGCCGGCACTGATCCTATTCATCGTCGCCCGTCCTTGAAGCAGGTCTGTAAGTCTTCTGGAACTCACGGCGTATCTCTCTCGGAAGATACGGCACTATAAGCTCCAGCATCTTGTCACTGGGCGAGAAGAAAAGCGTCGTGCTGCCGTAATCCTTGTAATTGAAATCAATATAGTATTCGTCAATATCTCCGCTGTTGTCCGAAGCGATGACCATAGTAGTGTCCGCCGCTACCTCCATATCATCGTTCCATATGCCGAAAGCGCTTATCGTACCGATGTGAACGCTGCAAAGTCTTTTTCTCTTGCTTTTTGCAACTATCTTGTCAACGTCAAGCTCTCCGTTGGTGAAAGCGTACTCGTATTCGATCTGAAGCTTCTTTGAAAGCCTGAAAGATAACCATATCGCCGCAATGCCGGCAAACAGGGCCAGCGGAGCGATGTAAGGGAAGAAAGCGATAGAAGCAAAGCACAGTCCGAATGCCAGAGCAAACGCCGACACCTTGACCAGGATCTCCAGCATTTTGTCACGAGCCGTCGGAGTCTTTTCAACTACCTGTTCCATAAAAACGTCCATATTTTAACAAGTTCCTTTCCTATCAACAAATAGATTGTATCCATTGTACCACAATCGAGCTTATTTTTCAAGAGTTTTGTGACAATTACTGAAATGCTCTCGTGCCTTGTTGAAATGCGCTGGATAATGTGGTATACTTACATTTGATAGATTTGCTTGTAAGAAAATCAGAATTTATATTATTATACAAGTGTGTGTCCGAAGGGGTTTGGGGGCGACCGGAAAGCCCCCAAAAACAAGAACTCGACATTTGATGTTCAAGCCGCCTTTACGCAGGCGGCTTGAGGCGGCTGGCGTTACC
>CAMZIK010000294.1 GCA_947307175.1 uncultured Clostridia bacterium | reverse complement strand
TCTCTGAATCGGCGCAAATACGCTGGTTTTGGGAGGCTTATCTTGTGTTGATATATTATACGAACCCTGCCGCTGCTGTGGTGTTGTATGTTAACTCTGGTTAGTGGCAAAGTCAACATCTGAATTGATAACAAAGCGTTAGGACAAAGAAACGGACAGCCTAGTTCCTGTCCAACCAATTGTACAGTTAACTATTGACACTTTATGTCCTTAATGATAGAATAAAGCCGTGACCTGACGGCACTCATGATACATAACCAAACCGAAGGGAGTGTATTCATGAGGATCCAATACTACCATAAGAAAGATAATGAGAGTGTCGTTTCAGAGTTACCTACGCCGCTTGAGCTGTTCAAGCAAACGCACACAAAGCAGGAGTATGAGCAGCTAGTGTCATTCTACAAATCAGAGCAGTGGCAGGAGGTTGAAAGAGCACATCTCAATTCAGACCGAAGATACTACGAGGGTAGAAAGCAAAAGTCCTTGTCCGAATGTGCAGTATCTTCAAAGAGCAAATACTACGGTGTGCACCCTTTTCAGAAGCGAGTTGAGAACAAGCTTATCAAACGCATCGAAGATCTCTTTGAGGACAAGCTGCTGTGCGAAAGCATGAAAACCCTCACACCAAAGCAGTATCAAGTCATAACGCTTTTTCTCAAAGACAAGAACACCGACGAGATAGCCAAGGAAGTCGGAACGACTCCAGGCAATGTGAGGAAGCTCAGAAAGAGAGCACTTGAAAAACTTAGGACAGAGTATGCAAGGCTTGCAATGTGCTGCCACGAGGATTTCAACGGAATGATACCTTACAACATCAAACGGCTCAACAGGTGTCTTGACCAGCCAAAACCCAAGAAGAAACGAAAGAAAGCAGCGTAGATATTCCGCCGCACAGAGCAGTCTGTGCGGTCTTTTTTTGCTTTGTAAAATGTAAAGATCTTGTGAACGGCAGAAAAATGTCGCTTTTTGTCGTTTCTTATCGGTAAGTATATAGAGGGCAATCGTTCTCAAAAAAAGAAAGGAGCTGATCAAATGAACAAATTGATCACAAAGTCCTGCGAGGAGATAATGACCACGCTGTACAAGCCGATAGAGTTCGCCGTTGACGGCTTGCTTGCACAAGGCTTGTACATTCTTGCAGGCTCCCCGAAGGCGGGGAAATCGTGGCTCGCTTTGCAGCTTTGCCTTGCAGTTGCCAAGGGCGAAAAGCTGCTCGAGCGTGAAACCGCAAGCGGCACAGCTCTGTATTTCTGTCTTGAGGACGGGTACGAGCGTATCCAAAAGCGGCTGTACGAACTGACAGACGAACCGTCGGACAATCTGTTCTTTTCGATAATGGCTGACTCTATCGGCTGCGGATTAGAGGAGCAGATAACCAAGTTCAAGTCGGCGCACGATGACTTGCGACTGGTTATAATCGACACTTTGCAAATGGTAAGGAGCGAGACAGATTCCACTTACGGCAGTGACTACGCAGAGCTTTTGCCGCTGAAAGCTCTTGCACAGCAGCTCGGTATCTGCATTGTGCTCGTACATCATCTTCGCAAGGCTGCCGATAGCGACCCGTTCAACATGGTCTCAGGCAGCACAGGTCTGAATGGTTGTGTTGACGGCCTGTTGGTACTTATCAAGGCAAAGCGGAGTGCAAACCAAGCGACAATGCACTGCACCGGTCGTGACATTGAGGACACAGAGCTGCTGCTCACACGGCATGGCGCAAGGTGGACGGTCACAGACGAGAGCGAGGACAAGCCACCCGACATTTTTTCTTTTGCAATTCACGATCTGATGATTGAAAAACTCTCGTTCAAAGGCTCGGCAACAGAGCTGTGCGGTCTGCTGACGGAGAAATACTCACAAGAGTTTTTCCCGAACATGATAAAGAAAGAGCTGACCTTGCACGGTTATGAACTGCAAAGCTACGGCGTGAAATTTTCACACAAGAGAAGCAACGGACAGCGGTTGATTATGCTGGAGTACGACCGTGACAGTGACACCGGTGACGGCAAAAATCTTATGCCCGAGCCGTCACAAAATGCTGACCCTGCTGTCACTGTCGGAAAATCTGAAAGCTCACAAACCGTTGATACCATTGACTCTGCTAGTGAGACCAACAGCAACACTTGTGAAAAGTCAGCTGACCCTGTCAGACAGTTAGCTGTCCCTTTTCGCAGCGGAGCTGACCCTGAGTATGCAATCATCAATGGAAAGAAAGTCGAGGTAAAAAGCTATTCGCTTGACGAAATTCTAAGGCAGAGCGCTGCAAAAATCAGAGCAAAGGTTTTTGCTGAGCGAGGTATTCTCGTCCCCGAATTTGACCCCGCACTGTGAGCCGAATTTTGCCCGCCATCACCCTCGGTGGAGTGTTTACCCGAGCCGCTACCCGAAAGCGCCCCACAGGGCAACGTGGCGCAAGTGTGAGCGAACGGGAGAGCAAGAAACTCTCGCCACATGAGTTTACTATCTGTATAGTAACTCTGAAATAGCAGAAAAGAGAAAATCCCGTGCTTGAACGCTTTGCGGCACAGAGGTGCTATGCAAAACTGTTCCAAGTATCAGTATCAAACGGCAGTCCGAAAACCGCACAACTTTGCGACCAGCCAGCATCGCCTCCGGCTGTCCGCCTGCCTCGCTGAAGCGGGTCGGCGATCTGCCGAGTCAGCCGGCTCGGGGCGGACCCCGTGACCCCCCTGTCAAATTGGCAGAAAAGAATATGTCTGAACTGATAACACGACAGATTCAATGGCAGACCAATAAGGCTCGGTTTCAGACCATTCAGAGCTTTGCAAGTTAAAGTTTCGGGGTCGTTGCCCCGAAAGCAGTCACAGCGAACGGCAAAGCCGACCGCAATC
>CAMZIK010000293.1 GCA_947307175.1 uncultured Clostridia bacterium | reverse complement strand
CTAAAATTTATTATAAAAAAATCAAAGCAGGTCAGATGACCATTGATGATGTGCCTGAGAGATGGAGAGCGGAAGTTGAAGAGATGCTGAAAGAGGATGAATAAATATGCAGACCATTATCAATTTTTTGCCGATTCTAAGCTTTTTGTTTGGAGGTGGGGCGTTGGTGGCAATCATCAAGCTTTTGCTGAAGCTCAACAACCGCATCAAGGCAAACGAGAGAGGAACTCAGGCACTTTTAAGGGACAGACTTTACCACATCTACTACAAGTACAAAGATTTAGGATATCGCACAAGCCATAGCACCGAGAACTTTGAGAATATCTACACGCAATATCACACGCTTGGAGCTAATGGCGTGATGGATGATGTGAGAAAGCAATTTTATGAGTTGGAATTGGAAAAGGAGGAAGAAGTGAAATGTTAATGAATTCGAAAGTTTATAATTGTCTTAAGTACATCACGATGATTGTATTGCCCGCTCTGACAACGCTGTGGCTGTCTGTAGGCTCGATTTGGCAGTTACCCTTAGTAGAACCCATTGGAGCGACTTTGACCGCTGTGACGGCTTTTCTCGGGGCTATTTTAGGCATCTCCACAAGCCTGTATAACATCCGTGAGCAGAGGAAGGACGAATTGATGGGAATGCAGAAGCCTATTTTTGACAAGGAGGAAACGCCTGATGAGTAAAATCGTAATGACCGCTAAACAGCTTGTTGACCGATTGAAGTATCTGGAATCTGAAAAGACCTTTTACAAGGCGAAGTTCCCGTACAATCTCTTGTATGTCAACGGAGCAAGCAAATCCCCGAATCCATATTCCGTCAATGCCATCTCAGGCGATTGCGTGAACCTCTACAAGGCATTGCTCAATGGATATGATGTCAACAACCACACAGTCGGCTATTATCAATCAACTCTCGGGAACACGGGCGATGTGACGGAGTGGGGACTCTTACAGCAGTGTTCCGACATTTCTAAGGATTTTACCAAGCTCAAGCCGTCCGAACCTCGTCTGCTTTACATGAGCGGTCACATCGGAGGATATGTCGGGGACTTCCAGAAGTACGGCAAGACATACAATGTAGTCGAATGCACCTCATCTTGGGGCGGTGGTATCCTCTTCAGCTATGTTGACTCTCAGGGCAGACGCTTTAAATCAAAAGGCGGTGAACAGAGGAAGGTTTGGACCCATCACGGGTTGATGACTCCATGGATTGACTACTCTCAGCATTATGATACGGTTGATGGCGATATGAAGCCACTTACTCCAGCAAATCCAACTGAGCCGACCCCGACTAAGCCCGTTCGACCTCAGCAAGCTACTCACGAGGGCTCTACTGTAGCTCATTACTTTGATGCGGAGAAATATTCCAAGGGATTCAAGGTCAATACTTCCAGTGGATTGAATGTTCGTAGCGGAGTCGGGACGAACACCATCAGCAAAGGTGTGTTGCCGTATGGCTCGATGGTTAATTGCTACGGCTATTATGATTATAACAAGGACGGAGACGTATGGCTTTACTGCTCAACTAAATTTGGATCAGGATTCTGCAAAGCGGAATTTCTTTCATAAATTTCAGCAAGTCGGGATCCTGATCAAGAAGGTTCTCCTTGCTTGACAGCTCTGATCACCTCGATGCGAGAGGTGGTTGGGGCTGTTATTTTTTTGTAAAAAATTTTGAAAAAAGTTAAAAAAGTGCTTGACATAGGTATATACCTATGATATTATAATATCAGAAACAAACAAAACAGCAAAACAAGCTGACCTACCGGCTAAACGGGGAGAAGGAGAACATTATGAAGAAAGCAAATTATGATTTTGAAAAATTATCACAGATGGCAAAGGACATTATCACATCAACCGATCTGGCAACAGTGGAAAGAGAATTTTATCCGATGACAAATGAAGAGGTTGAAGAATATGCAAAGGAATACGGAGTTGAAATCCTTACTGAGTACACAGAGTGGTACGCAATCCAGAAGGATAAAGAAGATAACGACTGGGGCGATGGAAGTTTCGACTATGACAAAGCTGTTGAAATAGCAAAGGCTAAGGGCTATAAGATCATAGCTACTATCTCAGGAGCATGGGACAGCAAAGGACAGCCTTTGACAGAAGGCATCTGCACAGCAGAGGAAGAGGTGGAGTGATATGGAAATATCAAAAATAACGCCGCAGGCTAAATATGATAAGACACATACAACCGGTCTTTATCTGAAGCTTAATAAAGAGACTGACAAGGATATCATCGAGAAGCTTGAAGCTTCCGGCAATAAGCAAGGGTATATTAAAGGACTCATCAGAGCGGATATCAAATCGAATAAATAGAAATTACCCCGGAGAAATCCGGGGCTTTTTTATCGCTTCCCAACACTCTCTCAACACTCCCCAACGCTCTCCCAAAATGGCACGATGTGACATTTTTTACTCATGCGAGTGGCAGATGCGTGGCAAAGAGTGGCAAAAATATCGATATTTTGGTGATTTGCGAAGTGTCGCAAAAGTGTCGAAAATGGCTT
This sequence comes from uncultured Clostridia bacterium, assembly GCA_947307175.1. GTDB lineage: Bacteria > Bacillota > Clostridia > Oscillospirales > Ruminococcaceae > Hominimerdicola. The sequence continues at coordinate 332 of CAMZIK010000293.1, read as the reverse complement.
AAATATGCCGTTTATGGATTGAAACGGTATGAAACGGCACAGTCTGTAAGAATTCTGTAAGAATTATTAAGTTTGGCATATATTAGCTAAAAATTGACTATTGCGTGGCAAACGGAGGGCAAAAGCTAATCAATAAGGCGGATTGCATCAAGCTGCGCCTCCTCTTTTTGCTTCATTTTTTCAGTCACATGAAGATAGATTTTTTTGGTGATATCAGAATCGGCGTGTCCAAGTCTCCGGCTGATTGACTCCAGCGAATATCCAGCCTCTGCTAAAAGTGATGCGTGAGTGTGTCGAAAGATATGGGCGTGTAGATGCTTGTTATCTTCGAG
>CAMZIK010000292.1 GCA_947307175.1 uncultured Clostridia bacterium | reverse complement strand
GTGGATGTGCGACTATAGCATCCGCATGGAGATATATGGCAATTGAAATGAATCATGAGAAGCTATTGAAAAGAATCAATAAATATATTTACAGCTGTAGATGGAGGAAAGAAAACATGATGATTTTTATTAACACATTTCACCAGAACACCTTTATGAATCAGTACAACAGACTGAACCATGAGAATTCCAAGCTCTTGGCTGCTGTATATCTTCTTTCAGCAGACAAAAGGCTCTGGGATTGCGCGTGGAGGTTTGTGTATAAGAATGGGATTTCCTTCGCCAAGATCAAGCCTAAGCATCTGTCCGCTGATGGATATACGCTGTTCTGCGCGGCGAGAGATATCTATCTCGGCTCAAGGCACTTCTCTCTTTCTGAGTTGGCGGATCCTGCGGTTATCGACCGATCGGGTTTTTGCTTGGTGCTGAATGCTATGGGTATCAGGAGATACGGCTACAGCTATATCAAGAAAAAAGTAGGTGATAAGAGTTGAGACTGAAAGTTACTCTCACAGATAACAACAGAGAGATTGACATTGTGCTCCCGACTACCGACCGAACTTTAAGGGCAGAATTATACACCCTGAGATTGGCTGATTACAGTATTCGAAAGCCGGTTACTATCAAATCGGTCAACTCACCCGTAGCTCTTTCGGTTTTAAACGGAAAGACTGTCAAACTTGATGAACTCAATTATTTGGCAAAACGGTTGGATAGTTTTGATAACTCTGAGCTTCATCAGTTCTACTCAGGACTGAAGCACGAGGGTTTTGTCAATCTGAAAGATATGATCAATCTGACCTTCAATATTCATAGATACGCACTTCTTACCGATGTGAGTTCGCCTGCATCGATAGGTAGGAAATATATCCTTTCTACACAAGGCTGTACTCCGGCTGATGATTCTGATGACAAGATGTACGAAAACATTGGTAAACAGCTGATCGAAGAAGGAAAGTTCAAGTTAACCGAATACGGCATTCTGGTTGTGAACGACGCTCCGTTCGAAAAAGTCTATGACGGACTGAATTTTCCTGAGTATCACTATTATGACAGCTTTCTTGCTGTGGATTTAGAGCATGAAGGAAAAAAGGAATTCGTTGCCATTGCCGAGGATCCTGAGAGCTTGAATACTGCAGCCGAGAGGCTGGGAGTAGAAAGTCCTGAGGATTGTGATGTAACCATCAATTCGTACCATGTAGACATGGAGCCGATTATTCCTGCCTTTCAGCAGATCCTTGAGGTAGAAGGTGTCATAAAGCTTTCACAACTGGTATCAGAGTTGGCAAATGAAAAGATGGATTGGGCTAAGCTGAGTGCTGTTGCTGATTACGCAGAAGTCCGGTCCGCAAAAAACCTCAATATTATCGCTGATCGGCTTGATGAGTTTATTTATATTCCGAAAGCTAACGATGAAGATGACGTTGGCCGTTACTATGTAAATGATTACAAGGACGGCAACGTCTATTCCTTAGGTATCGACATGGAGGAATACTTTGACTTTCAGGCATTCGGCGAGTACATGATGGAAGAGTATCATGGCAAGTTCATCGAAGACGGTTATGTGTGCGTTTCTGACTACGGATGCGGCGAGTTTCTTGATGAACTGGAAGATGAGCCCGAGTATGATCAGGGAGAAGGAGTGATCATGACTTGATCAACGCAGTAATCATGGGGCATAACTTCACTTTAGTTGAAACACTGCCCCGAAACAATGTAGATATTCAAAAGGATCTCTGGAAGATGGGACTCAGGACAACTCCTGATAAAATCTTCCTTTCAGATGATGAAGACAATGATGTACAGGTAAAAATCTACTCAGATAACGATATTGGCAGACATTTGTGCCTTATGTTTGATGAGAACGACACTCTGACACAGCTCAATGCCTTATGCTATCTGATACAGAATTCTGCAGAATATCTTGACGGAGATATTGAAAACAATATTCTCCATAATCAGTATCTTTCACGGAAAGAACTGATTGACGATATCCGAGAAGCCGTCAGTGCAAATATACCTGTGACAGAAACCTTTTATTTTCCCTTGAATGCAGAACTGAAGGTTCCTTATGAGGGCGAGATGGAGCCTGTTGACAATGACTATGTGATAGATTACGCCGACAAACTGCTTGACCGTCTCGAAAGGGAACAGTCCGTGCCTGAAGGAGATATGAAGAAATATTTTATCGACAGGGACGGCTTTTCAATCAAAAGCAAGCTCAAATCCATTGAGTGGACTGCTTTGAAAGAGAGAGGAACTCTGTACGGTGCTGTAGAGGTCAGAACCACAGAACCTTTGACAGCTGACGAAAAAGAGTTTATGAAGAAGTTCATCGCCGGACAGAACGAGTACGGCTTCGGTAAGAAGTTTAGGGAAAACCCGATCACAACCGAAGAAGGACATCTGTTTATCTCTCTCGGCGGCTTCGGTGATGAAAACGACTTTATTTACGACGAATCTGAAATGACCGATTATCTTGATCAGGACAGTTCGCAACAGATGGGAGGTATGTAACCATAGCTTTAATGTTTTCTAAGGTAACGCTGGATTCCGGTATCAACAAGGATTCATTTCTCGTATGCGGTTATCCCACAGGTGAAAAAGACCTTACAGGATATACCGCTTATGAGAAATTCTTGGATAAGCTGGATTACGGCGATGAAATTTGTGTCCACGCTGATGTGTACACCTATGGCGAAGGTGAATATGTCGACGCGGATATCAACGAGTTAGCCTATATGAATAAGAGGGCTGAAGCGGATCCGAGCTTCTTGAGCGATCACTGCTCCTTTGTTGAGGATACGGATTTCTTTGTAGACTACTATCCGGAAGCAGTTCCGAGTATGGTAGGAGGCTGATTTAT
>CAMZIK010000291.1 GCA_947307175.1 uncultured Clostridia bacterium | reverse complement strand
CTGTCATCACAAGCTTATGTGCGACGGACAAGCGGACCGCCGCTGCGGTAAATTCCGATTTATCGTAATAAGAACTCGTTCAGATTATCCCCCGATAATACAGACCTCTCGTAATGTTCTCTATCGGCGCTTTTCCGCCGTTTTTGTAAGCCTCTATTATCTCAGCCACCTGCTGCGGAGTCTCGCCGTCAAAGCACAGCACCACGAACGCCGCACCCCTGAAGTCATTCAGCTTGTCCGCCGTGAAAAGCACGTCCGAGTTGAGTATCTCAACGTAGCCCTCACCACCATTCTCCGAACGGCGTGAACACCGCACCGACAGCTCCCTGCCCGTCGGGTCAAAAAGCCGTTTTGCGCACTTTGCACAGCCCACCGCCTGCCTTATCGGGCAGTTGACCGTCAGCATCGCAGGAAGCCTCCCATAGCCAATAAAGCCCACAGGCACAGACTTCTTCAAAGCCCGTATCTGCGCCGCTTTCAGTTCAAACGAAGCCGTAACGTCGCAAGCTCCCAGCTCGCCCAGCATCTTCACCGCCACGCTGTTCACAGCGTTCAGCCCGAAGCCGCCGTGTACCGTCAGCCCCAGCTGCCTTCCGATTCGCAGATGCGCAAGGTTTGTCGCAAGTATGTTCCGCAAACCCTTTTCTTTCAGCGCTTTCAACCTCTCAACGACACCGTCCTCATCAAACGTGAACCTCGGCAGCGCCGCCATAGCCTTTCCGCCAAGCGCCGCAATATCGGCTTTTTCGCACAGCGAAAGCGGCATCGTCACAAATTCGGTGTCACAAATATCTATCTTTTCAAGCTGCGAAAGACTTGAGATCTCTATCCTTATCTTCATCTGCCCGTCAGACTCGCAGCCGCCATCAAAGTCCGTAATATCAGCATTTGCGAAAGCTACACGCCTGCCGTTCGCCGCCGCCCTGACACCGTCAAGACCAACGCACACCTCTCGCCGCAAAGCGTTGAGCTGCGCAGGACTGACGTAAAGCATCTCGCCGATTTTACATTCACAGCCGTCATATTCGTATATCGTATCGCCCAGCTTTTTCAGCTGCTTTTCGACCTGTTCTGCCGTCAAGCCTCGGTTCTGCGCCGTTTGCGGAGCATCTCCCAATGCGGTAAAGCGATTTTCCTGCGTGTCACAAGCCACAAGCTCAACAGGGCTTCCCGCCTGCGCCTTGAAAACGAACCTCACCCTGTCCCGCTTGAACTCGCTTCTGTAAAGCTCATGCAGCTGCGGAAGAACGCTTACCGAGACCGCAGCGTCCTTGCTGTCACGCCGCCCGAACATCTCCGCACCCGTTTTTCCCTCAAAATAGCCCTTAGTAAAGCCGTTTCGAGAGAAAACCTCCGCCAGCCCTTTCATATCCGAGTCAAGACCCTTGCAGGCTTTGTATGCGCTATCCGTCGCCTTCGCCACGTATTCTGGGCGCTTCATTCGTCCCTCTATCTTCAGCGAAGCCGTTCCCGTCGCAAGCACCCTGTCCATAACATCAAGCACCGACATATCCTTCAGCGACAGGTCGTAGCGCTCCTGCCCTTTGACAGCACTCACCGCAAGCCTGCACGCCTGTGCGCAAAGTCCCCTGTTAGCGCTCCTTGAGCCTATCAGCGCACTCATAAAGCACTGCCCCGAAACCGACATACAAAGCGCACCGTGAACGAAGATCTCCGTCTCGATGCCAAGCTGCGAAAGCTGCTTTATAAGCTTCTCTGGCAGCTCCCTTGAAAGCACCGCCCTTGAAAATCCAAGCTCTTTGGCAAGCTCCACACCATTTTGCGTGTGCAGCGTCATCTGCGTCGATGCGTGCAATTCCATATCAGGACAGCATTTCCTGACTATCTCCACAAGGCACAAGTCCTGCGTGATAAGCCCGTCCACACCGATGCCAGCCGCCAGCTCTACCGCCCTCTTGCAGTCTTCAAGCTGGCTGTCAAAAATGAGCGTGTTTATCGCAAGGTATAATTTCACCCCACGGATATGGCAAAGCCGCACCGCCTCGGCAAGCTCGCTGTCTGAAAAATTGGCAGCGTTCGCCCTTGCCGAAAAGCTCTTTCCACCCACATAGACCGCATCGCAGCCGCACCTCAGCGCCGCTTCAAGCGCCTCAGCCGAGCCTGCCGGCGAAAGTATCTCCGCCATTATCTCTTGTTAGGGTCAGAATTGATCTGCTGAACAGTAGGTCTGCTCAGAGGCGAATTGATCGCAGCACTGATCTCCCTTGAAAGCATATCCTTTGCGTTCTCGACCTTCTCGTTCTCGTATCTGATAACAGTCGTGCGGTTTTTCAGCTCCGTCTGAAGCTCATCGACCTTTGCACGCAGAATCCTGACTTCCTTGTTTGACTCCTCAGCCGCAAGTCTTGCCTGAGCCGCATCGTCAACATAGTCCTTTATCTGCGAGCGAATGTTTTCAACGTTGCGTGTTGCCTTTGTCAGCTCGTCCAGACAGTCCATAGCACAAAGCAGCGCAGCGTCAAGAGAAGAAAGGCTCTCCGACTGTGACATTATCATGTCAAGTCTCTTGTTCAGCTCCCTTGAAAGTCTGATAGTGTAGTCTGCCGTTTCGGTAGAGGTTAAGTTGTAGCTCCTTCCTGCAAGCTGTACCTTTACCACGTTTTTCATAATCATAGTTCCTCCGTTTCTGATTTTGTCATTCAGCGTATAGTATACCATTATCATTATACTACATCTCGACAGAAAAATAAAGGGTTTTGCCAAAAAAAGTGGCGGTTCTTCAACTTTTTTATGAAAAAAACACAGTTGACACAACTGCTTTAAAGTGGTAGAATGTAGTTTGGTATTTTACAGCGATAAATCAGAATTTATAATACTATACAGATGTGCGACCGAAGGGGTTTGGGGG
>CAMZIK010000290.1 GCA_947307175.1 uncultured Clostridia bacterium | reverse complement strand
CAAAAGGGTTTCCCTCAATTATTCGACAGGTTTGCTGCGGTAAATTCTGATTTATATAACACAAAAAACAAGCGGTTAAAACCGCTTGTTTTTTTGTGGCTTGTTATTCTACATTCTTCAGCGCTTCGTCCATAGGCACTTTGCCTGCTTTTCTCTTGAGTGCCAGCGCAACGAGTGCGTATGTAACAACGCCCAGAGCGATAGTCTCAGCGTAAACCGTGATAGGCACCTCCATGTTCATCCAGCCCGAGTATTCCATCATCAGCGCACGCCATGCAGCCTTCAGAGCCACGTCAACGACAGGCAGGCTGATCAGCAGCGAAAGCACCGTAACGACAGTCGTTGCCCTGATGTAGATCCCTGAGATCTCACGCTTGTTGTATCCGAGTATCTTAGCGATCGAGATCGACTGAGTGTTCTTTTCAATGATGACCTTAGCCAGCATGTAAATTACCAGCACGAATACTACAACGCCTACGACAACGAAAGCACCGAGCAGGTTGCCCATCGAAACTTTGAGCTGTCTTGATGTCTTTGTGAGGTCTTCCTTTGTGATGACAGATTGGATGTTGCGTTCATTGAGGTCCGTTATCTCATCGTTTGAGAAGTATCCCGTGAAGTATTCTGAGTCAAGTCCGAACTCAGCGTTGAAGTTTTCACGGTTCACAAATACGGTCAGGCTGCTTGGGTATTCATAGATGCCGCCGACCTTGAACTTGTGTTCCTTGTCGGTATACTTTTCTTTGAGCGTGATCGTGTCGCCCTTTTCAACGCTGTACTTTTCAGCGTACGGAGTCGAGATAAACACTTTCTCGCCGTCAAGCTTTTCGTGGAAGTATCTGCTGCTCTTTTCAATTCCGATAACGGAAACCGTATCTGTGTGGTCACTCTTTTTTATTTCAAGCTCCGTCATGGAGAACTTTTCTGCACTCTGCTCGCTTGTTTCTTCAGGCATCCTCAGCACATACTGATTCGATGCGATCATATTGTCAACAGTATCTTTTTCAAAATCGTCAACGATAGGCGTGAGCATCAGACAGAAAATGATGATGACATTTGCAAAGAAGATCCCGAAGAACAGCGTGATGTAGTTGGGTATGTTCTGGAAAAGCACACGCAGCCTGAATCTTGTCATTATCCCTATCTTTGTGTTGAGCTTGAAAGCCTTCTTGCGCTGACGCTTTTTAAGGTCACGCCTGATGAATTTGAGCGGCGAAAGGCTGAGCTTTCTTACCAACATGATAAGATTGATAACGACCAGTATAGCTATCGGTATGATAGTCGTGTCAACGAAAGCGTTGATGTTCATAACTGTCTTGTATGGCGTGAGGCTGTACGAATCGAGGTACATATCTGCCATAAAGCTTTTGAGTGCAGTGTAGCCAAGCACGTTGCCGACGAGAGAAGCTATCAGCAGCACTATAACAGGCGCAGCCATGTAGTGCCTGATAAGCTCTGCCTTTGTGTAGCCCGAAGCCCTCAGCGTACCGATGACCGTAGCTTCCTTTGAGATAGTGTTGCTCGTTGTAACAGCGAAGATAAACGAGATTATTGCGATCAGAATGTACAGCATAAAGAAGATGAATATCCTGTCTCTGCCGAGGTCTGAGCCTGCAAAGTTTATTGCGATATTTGAGGAAGTGGGAACGTAGTCTTCGATCGGTGTTATTGCGCTGAGCTTTTCAAGGAACTCTGTACCCTTGTCAACAGCCTCTTTGCTGTCGTGAACTTTCGGCGGATCGTTGAACTTGAAGCTGTAAGAGTAGAAAATGTTTGCACTGTCAAGATCCTTTATGCCTTCGTCCGAAAGTACGCAGACGCCGAAGTTTATCGAGTCAAACATAAAGTCGTTCGGGTTCTCGTAAAGAGCAGAGTAGTCAGGAAGTGCGATAATGCCGACTATCTCGAACTCCTTGCCCTTCAACTTTATCTTGTCGCCTATCTCGTATTTGTTGTTCTTTGCAAAAACCCTGTCAATAGCGATCTCGTCCTTGCCGCTCGGAAGCTCGCCTTTCCAGATACTTGTCTTGTTTACTTCTTTCCTGTCAGGGAAGATACGCAGCTTTTTCTCATCGTCGATCTTCTCCTGCCAGTAGAAGTTGTTGTATACCTTAACGCCGTTTTCTTCTATCTTGGCGATAAGCTCCTTGTCAGCCTCTTTTTCGAGCCTGAAATTACCGTCCTCAATGTTGTATTCTTCAAAGCTGTTGTCGTAAGAAGTCTTTAAGCTCTCATCAGCGATCAGATAGCCCGCGCAAACAGCAATGATTATCGTCATGAACAGGAAAACCACAATGTATTTTCCTGCTTCGCCCTTTATCTCTCTCCATATGCGTTTTGACATTGGATTTCTCATGTGGAAGTCATTCCTTTCCGTGTCGTTTCTTGCTCTTTGCTTACCAGTCAAGCTCTGCGGCTTTTATCTTTGTCTCGTTGGTGTAGTTCTTTCTTATAACACCGTCACGGAGCTTAACGACTCTGTCTGCCATGTTCTTTATCGCATCGTTGTGAGTTACCATAATTATCGTGCTGCCGTATTTCTGATTGACAGTCTCAATAAGCTGGAGAATCTCCTTTGATGTGTTGTAATCCAGCGCACCCGTAGGCTCATCGCAAAGCAGAATGTCAGGGTTCTTGACGATCGCTCTGCCGATAGCTGTACGCTGCTGCTGACCGCCTGAAAGCTGGTTCGGAAGCTTGTGCCTGTGTTCGTACAGACCGAGCGTTTTCAGAATATCGTCAACATCGAGAGGAGAGTCGCTCAGATAAGCGCCCACTTCAACGTTCTCTTTAATGTTGAGATTAGGGATAAGGTTGTACATCTGGAATATGTATCCGAGGTGTTTTCTGCGGTACATTGTCAGAGCCTTTTCGTTCATGTCCGCAGTCTTTTCCCCATTGATAGAAA
>CAMZIK010000289.1 GCA_947307175.1 uncultured Clostridia bacterium | reverse complement strand
TTCGACACGCTGAATGCCAAAGCGGCTATTGCCGCCGTGAGCAATATGATGGAACTCCATATCGGCAGCCACCGCACGGTAGCCCATATCCAAGAACTGCACCGAGAACATCAAAAGCACGATCATTCCGAAGATCATCTCATACTTTACACGGAGAAAGCCCTTGTATCCGTCGGGAGTTGCGGTGATCCAGTAGCCCCACAGCTTGCGGTCATCACCACGCAGAACAAGCATCTGCAAAGCCCCTGCCGCAAGAAAGCCTGCGATCAGTCCTCCGATGCGAATGGGCGTATCACCGATATCGTGTATCTCACTTCGCATCAGCAGCAAAGCGATCACCGGTGCAGAGCCGCAGAGTATCATAGAGAGAATAAACCAGCGGTTCTGCTTCCATTCCTTGTAAACAAGTCCCGTCATTACGGCTCTCTCCTTTCGTGCGAACGCCACATAACAAGGAAGAACAGGACGCATATCACGGCAAAAGCTGTTACTACACAAAGCGTTGTTTTTCCCGAGCCTAATGCTGTCACGAATCTGTTAAACGCTTCATCAGAGATCAGAGCTCCGCCATCAGCCTGCTGTTCTGCGAGATCATTGTCATTCAGCAAATTCGTTCCCGATGAAAACAGGTCAACGATTTTAATTATCAGTCCGGCACCAAGAAATGCGGCAACACCAATGACAGCCAAATCTTTTTTTGATTTTGCAAACATGATAATATAGCTGTATGCAACGTCTATCAGCATCACAGCGCAGACTGCTCCCAGATAGATATTCAGCATAAGACCAAAGGCATTGTAATTTGCAGTAACACTGTATATCATCGCAAATACCGCTGATAACAGTCCGAACAGCAGGATATAGCACAGCTTTACCAGCAGATCAGACAGAGCCTGCTGTTTTGCTGTGGTTGGCAGGACAAAGGAATACCGCTTCCAGCCTGTGCTGATATCCGCTTTCTGCAAGCCGTTGTTCGTGCCTGCCATAAATCCGCCTGCTAATGCAACAGTTCCAACGAAAAGCAATATCATTTCCACAGGTGAGTCCTCGCCCTCAGCAGGAGCAGAAAAACCGCCGAGCATGATCGGTGTCAGCATCAGTGCTGCAAGCAGAAGAAACAGAATCAGCATCAGGAGAAAACGCTTGCGTGTAAGCTTCAATTCACGGAAAATTAGTGATCTGTATAGTTTCATCACGACCACTCCTTTACATCACGGTGAACATAGTAGAGCATGATATCGTCAAGACTTGCAGGGTCGATGACGCAGTCACGGTATTTATAGGACGCATTTTCACGGTCATGCACCATGACCTCTGCGCCGAAATTGTTCAGGCGTATGCTTACAATATCCTCAGCGTCAATTTCTGCGATTCTCTCCTTGTCGCATTTCAAAATGCCATGAGATTCTATGATCTCGTCCTTGTATCCCGTGAGAAGTATCTTGCCTTTGTCAATGAAAGTCACCATATCTGCGATTTTTTCAAGGTCGGAGGTGATATGCGAGGACATGAGGATAGAGCGCTCGCCGTTTTGCAGATACTCCATGAAGATGTGCAAAATTTCGTCACGCACAACGGGATCAAGACCGGTCGTGGCTTCGTCCATGACAAGCAGTTCCGCATTATGAGACAGCGCACAGGCGATCTGCAATTTCATCTTCATGCCCTTGGAAAACTGCCCTATCTTCTTTTTCTTAGGCAGCTGAAAACGCTCCAAATACTGCTGATACACAGTATTGTCCCATTCGGGGTACATTCCCTCAAAGATGCGAGCCATATCCTTTGCGGTGAACACATCATGGAACGGCAGCTCGTCAAATACCACAGCGATACGCTTTTTGATCGCTGTTTCGTCCTTGATATGGTCAAGACCGAGCAGACGTATCTCGCCGCTGTCAATGTCTGTGATATGCAAAAGACTGCGGATTGTTGTGGTCTTGCCTGCGCCGTTCTGCCCGATAAATCCCATGATGCAGCCCTTCGGCACATCAAAGCTGATGCTGTCGAGCGTGAAGCCGTCGTAGCGCTTTGTCACGCCCTTGATCTCAATCGCATTATCAAATGCGGTCATGTTAATCCCCTCCGTTTACAAGTTCAAGAAGCTCATGAAGCTCCTGCATCGTGATACCTGCTTTTTGCGCCGTATCACTTGCTTCTATCAATAAAGATTCGATCCGCTTGATCTGCTCCTCACGATAAAGCTCCAGGTTCTGTGCCTTGACAAAAGAGCCCCTGCCCGTGTAGCTTTCAATAAAGCCGTCACGTTCAAGCTCCTCGTAGGCACGCTTGGTGGTCATGAAGCTGATTCGGAGTTCAGTGGCTAAAATGCGCATCGAAGGCAGCGCTTCGCCCTCTCTGAGCTTTCCCTCCAGAATCAGCGTCTTGATCTGGTTTGCGATCTGCAAATAGATCGGTTCCCCTGACGAATTGCTGATGTTGATATTCATGATTCGTGTACACTCCTTGTAGGGTTAAGGCTCTCTAAACATTTGCAACTACCAAGAAAGTCTAAATTGTATAACCTCTATGTATACAATTATAGCAGGTGCGTTACAGTTTGTCAAGGGGTTTTTGAAAAAATAATTTCGAGTGCTTCATAAATGAAGAAAGAGCGACATTCTCCAATATCGGAGAGTTAAGCATTGATTGACACCAAATAAAACGGAATAACACATGAAAACGCCCGGCATCAGCCGGGCGCTCTCTGTTTGTATAGTCTGAATACCCGCTCAGCGGTATCGGTCAGATTCCGTGCGGAGGATGCCGCCGCGATCTACCGTATCGCAGCACATGTGTCGCTGTGACGCATAACGGAATCAAAAGAACGCCCGGCTCAGAGCAGACGCTCCGAGCTGGGTCGGTTTGTAAAAGGGGATTGCTTTTGACGATGCTCACCGCGGCTCGCCGCTGTTAT
>CAMZIK010000288.1 GCA_947307175.1 uncultured Clostridia bacterium | reverse complement strand
AGCGGAGAGTTTGAACGCACGATCAGCCGCATAAGGAATAAAACATGATGAGATTCAAGCATAATAGGAGACAAATATTCAATTATGTTGTTTCCAATAATTATTGTAATAAAATATATACGCAATCGCATTCAAAGCCAGCGCTCCTACCCAAGCAATGATCTCAGCATAGGCAGTCGCTCTGAATCCCATGTGCGGAAGCAGTAAGATGATTGCAGGGATACGCAGGATCATTTCTGCAAATCCCGAAATCATGGGGATCAGTGGATACCCCATACCTTGAACTACATTCCGATACACAAACAAAAGGTTGAGCAGTATCAGTCCCGCACCGCATATCCTCAAGTATTCCGATGTTAAAACGATCGTATCGCTTTCATTCAGCATAACCCCTGCAAGCTGTTTCGGCAGAAGCATCATAACCAAGCCAAGTAGCAGATAGGATACCAATGCTATACCGACGCACACATGAACGCCCTGTTTTACTCGTTCGGGTTTGCCCGCACCGATATTCTGACCGACAAAAGCCGAGACAGCAAAGCCCGCCGTCAACGAAGGGAGCATGAACAGATTCAGATACTTACTGCAAACAGAGTACGCTGAAGTGAAGTCTGCACCGCAGTCGTTCACATATCTCTGCACAACCATACATCCAAGTGCGGTGACAGAGTTCATGAAAGCCATAGGAAGTCCGTTCTTCAATAGCAGCAGAGACAATCTCCGATCTGGGGCAAAATCCTCCTTGCAAAATTGAAGTTCGGGATTTGTGAGTATTCTCATTAAGCATATAATAGCTGAAAGAGCTTGTGCGAATATTGTTGCGAACGCAGCCCCCTCAACGCCGGTATGAACAATAAATATGAGAAACCAGTCCAAAGCGATATTGACCGCCGAAGAAATGATGATAGCGATAAACGGCGTTTTGCTGTCACCAAGCGAACGCAGGATACTCGAACACAGGTTAAATGCAACAGTCGCTGTCAGTCCGCCCATGATAATATAGCCGTAGGTCAGACCATCTGCTATCAATATTTCTTCCGTCTGTATCATATGAAGTATCGGTTTTAACAGCAGACAGCCGATTGCCGTCAGCAGTAATGCCATGACAGCAGAGAGCCTTACCGATAGGGCTATTGACTTACAGACAGCTTTTCTGTCTCCCGAACCGTAGTCCTGAGCAATTATGACAGCGAATCCGCTTGTCATGCCCATTGAAAAGCCGATTATCAGTAAAGAAAGCGAGGATAGGTTCCCGACGGCACCGAGAGCGTTATCGCCTAATCCCTTTCCGACTATCGCCGTATCTGCAACGGAATATATCTGCTGAAACAGATTTGTCAGCAGCATCGGGAAAAAGAAACCAAGCAGTTTAGCGGAAACTTTCCCGTTTGTCAGATCATTGGCATTATTCATAAAGTCACCTCTGCCCATAAGCATATCACATTTCAGAACAGATTTATATCCTAAAGCTTGAATTTATATCTGAAAAGTGATATAATCGTTATGAAAGGCAGTTGATCGGAATGAAGGTACGAAACGAGCTTAACGCTCTTTTATACAGCAAGAAGATGGGCAATTTCAAGATCCCGGAACACCTCACGCAGTATTCCAAGTTCGCTTCTGTTGTTGGCGGAGAGACAGATACAGTAAAAGCCGAGCTTAAAAACGGCGCTCTTGCTTTGCTTTCAAATGAAAGAGTGCTGTCGAAGAACTCTCTGAAAAATGCGGTTTATCATTTTGTAATTGCAGCATCGGCAATATCAAGTGCCTGCATTGACACCGGACTTGGACAGACCGAAGCCTACACGCTTTCCGATCTCTATGTTATGAAAGTCGATGAATGCAGGACAGTTGACGGCGTATGCAGACTGTATGAGAATATGTGCCTTGATTTTGCGGAGCGAATGCAGGAGATACGCAAGGAAACGGTCATTTCCCTACATATCCGCAAGTGCATAGATTACATCTATGAGAATCTTGGCGCCGATCTATCGGTTAAAGCACTTGCCGAGGTAATAGGGTTAAACAGCACCTATCTTTCACGGCTTTTCCGACAGGAAGTCGGCATATCGCTTAAGCGCTTTGTAAAGGAAGCACGAGTGGATACTGCGCAAAATCTGCTTTGCTACTCCGACCTTTCCTATTCGGTGATCTCGACCTCGCTCGGCTTTTCTACACAGAGCGTCTTTATTGCCGTTTTTAAGGAAATAACTGGCATGACACCAAAGGTGTACCGTGAGAAGCATTATAACAAAAACTAAATAATCCTTTTGAAAAGAAAAGAGTGTCATTTTCCACTTTTGTAAGTGATAAATTAGGACACCATATCCAAAACAGCTTAAAATCGGTAAAATAACAATGATGTTTGAAATGACCGAAAGGACGGATTATGATGATTGATGCACTTTACAACTATCGCCAGGGTGATATTCACTCTGCTGAGTTCTCGGACGAGTTTAACAAGCTCTGCATACCCTTTGAGGAGTCGCTGACCGAAGCCCAGCTCACTACCTTCCACAAGCTCCTCGACTGCGTGAGCGATACTGCCGCTGCTGAGATGAGAGCTGCTTACAAGGTCGGGTTCAAGGACAGCGTGGCTTTGATGAAGGAACTTCAGGACTAATTATTATAAAATGCAAGACTAAAGAGATATGTCATCCATGAGATGGCATATCTCTTATTCTTTGAGGGAAACCACTGACCAAATAGCCTGTATAGTTACATCTCTGAAAAGTAGGGCGGTATGCACAAATTCCGAAAACGCTATCGGCATTTTGCTGAACAATGTGCCAAAGTCGTTGTTTTTTACCGCAAGGTATTGACAAATCTGTTTTCACTGTGTATAATGGATATATAATAATTCTATTCCAGAAAAGGAGTAAAAAATATGCGGCAAGGTATTCTTAAATAAAACTATA
>CAMZIK010000287.1 GCA_947307175.1 uncultured Clostridia bacterium | reverse complement strand
GACAAACAGGAGGTCGATAATTCAATGGCTGAAAACAAAACAGAAACGAAAATACAGATGCTTACGATCAAGGAAGCTGCTGCACTGGTCAGCGGTCTTACCGAATACAGAGTCAGAGAGCTGTGCAAGTCAGGTCAGCTGCCCTGCTTTATGGCGGGCAAGAAGTACCTCATAAACAAAGAGGTTTTGTACAAATTCCTCGGCAGCGATATGTCGGTTAAGTAGAAAACTGTGTTGTAGAAATTAATAGTGCGCCTGCCCGATAGCTATGCCCGTTAGTCTGTGGTATGGTGATGTTGTGAATATCAAACAGCATAAAAGTTTTCGCACAGCACGCACGCAGAGGCAACGGTTTATGCTGATGCTGGTGTGATGTGCATGAAAACTTATGTTGGTTGATATTGTGTAGGCAATAAATCTTAAAATGGAAAGGATGAAATGTATGGCGTATATTGAAAAAAGAAAAAATGCAAAAGGCGAAGTGACCGGCTATCGCATCAGATCGTACTGCGGCTATGATGTTAACGGAAAACAGGTAGTGCAGTACAAGTCCTGGACACCGCCGAAAGAAATGAGCCGGACACAAGCAGAGAAAGAGGTGAACAGGCTTGCGGTGCTATTCGATGAAGAGTGTGCTCACGGACAGGTAACTGCGGCTATCAAGCTGCAAAAGCTGTGCGAGCAGTGGTTCAGTGAGTACGCTGAACTCAACCACAGAAGCACCACACTTCAGCGTGAACATCTCATAGCATCAAGGGTCTACCCTGCGCTCGGTCACTACCGCATCGACAAAATATCGGCTCGTGACATACAGAAATTTATCAACTCACTTGCAAGACCGGGTGCTAACAAACGAAACGGCAACCCTCTGTCACAAAAGACGATGAGGCATCACCTCTCGTTCATATCCTCTATCTTCGAGTATGCGATAAGGCTTGACATGATAAGCTCAAACCCCTGTACAAAGGTGACGATACCCAAGATAGATGCAACAGGCAAGGCATACAGAAAGCCCGAGAAACACATCTACACCAAGGAACAGGCAAGGGAGTTCATGAAGATACTTGCCGAGGCACCAATGAAGCACAAGCTGTTCTTCACGCTTGCAATTTACACAGGCTGCCGACGAGGTGAACTGCTTGGGCTGGAGTGGAAGAACATAGACTTTGAAAACTCTGCTATGATGATAGACCACACCTCAAACTACACATCAGAAAAGGGCATCTACAGTGATGCTACCAAGACAGAGAAAAGCACAAGGCTTGTAGACTTGCCGCCCACAGTGTTAGATCTGCTCAGAGCCTACAAGAAAGACCAGGACAGCTACAAGGCTGAGCTTGGCGACAAGTGGCAGGAACACGACAGGCTGTTCACCAAGTGGGACGGAACTCCGATGCACCCAGCGACACCGTACTCGTGGCTCAAGCGTGAGTGTGAACGCAGAGGGTTCCCGTTCTATGGAGTGCATACATTCAGACACCTGTTCGTATCGCTTGAGATAGAGGCAGGCATTGACCCAACCACAATTGCAGCTATGGTAGGTCACAGCACCCCACAGACCACGCTGACAACTTACAGTCACTTCTTCGCTGACAGCAAGCGCAGGGCAAGCAATATTATAGCGGACATCATTGAGGGGAAAACGGCAAGCTGACAAACAAAGAAATGCACTGGATTTGACACAGGCTTTGATAGATGATATAATTTGCTTATAAAGCGCTTTTGGCAGCGTTGTTGATGTTTCACAAGTTGCACGGTGAACCTGACGAATTATTTGTTTTGAATGTAGATTTTATTAAGGCAGCAAATGATAATATGGTTTTGGCGGACGACCTGTGATATAATGTTACAAAACAGTGAAAAATGAAGCGATCGTGTGTTGAGCAAAAGGTTCGCTGCCGCACTCTTGGGAATGCCGGTCATGGCTGTCTTTTGCATACTAAAGTAAAGGAGCAGTTGGTATATGCGTAAAATGAAAAGTAAGCTGTACTTTCAGATAAGCCTGATAATCATACCGCTGTTCCTGCTCACAGCTGCGGTGATATCATATATTGTATATAACAGTACGCTGAATGGTTTTCTTGAGGCACATAATGAGAGTATGGAGCATCAGCTTGAGACAGTTCTGAATGAACTGGGGGCAACGACCGATGCTACAATATCGAAAAGGACAGATTGGTATTTCGATATGTTTGAAAAATACACCATGAAGATGCTTGATAAGCCTACCGATGAGGAAACGAGCGAATACAACAAGTATAAGGATCAGGACGATGGGACGCTTGAATGGATACAAAATGCTCCCGAGGCTGTTCAGAAATATTATGTCAAGCAGTTTTATAAAACAATGCGAACATCTATACTCAATATGTTCTGGAATAATAGTATCGAGCGATTGTTTATCGTTGATGTCTCGCAGGCGAATATGGGTATGGTGATCTGTGATTATTCCATGACCGACGATTACAGGATAGGCGAATACTATAAAATGGATTTATCAGAGCTGCCTAAACTGAAGTCGGTCATAGAATCGCCGCAAACCAGTTTCAACGTAACGTTTGAAAGATCGGATTCTTTTCCTGTTGTGGGAGATAATTATCTTGCATATCTGCCAATTCCCTATAACGATGAAACGAGGGCAGTAATATGTATCTCGTATAATTGGAACAGATTTAACCGAACGCTTCGGCTGACTGTTTTCAAAACAATCATAGTATGCTTTGTCGCTTTGACGATAGTGCTTGTCCTGCTTCAGATAATAATTTACCGCCGTGCGACTGCACCGATCGGTGCGATACAGCAGACAGTTCGTAAATATAAGGACGACAAGGACAGCGGCAAGGTCGTTTCGGAAATGTCACGGATAAAGGTCAGAAACGAGCTTGGTCTGCTCTCGCAGGATATTTCCGAGCTTGCAAAGGAAAT
>CAMZIK010000286.1 GCA_947307175.1 uncultured Clostridia bacterium | reverse complement strand
AGAAGTTAAAACTCGGAGAACCGTATAGTTGTAGCTCTTGTTTTGGTAAAATCAATAGTGACGGATACTATTGCTAAAAATCATATATATGAGAAACTATCGCAATTATCTCTTATCGAGAAGTATGAAGTAAAAAGCCCTCGGATTTCGTTTCTGAGGGCTTTGCTTATTAAGTGGGATTAGTTTCCCCGTAATCATCACGGACGGCTCTGAGGGGCTTTTCCGTTCGCCAGAGAACCTATCATCCTTCAAGATCATTCCGCTTACGCTTCTGTTGCTGATCTCGGCTCTGCTCCTGACGGAGATATTCCTCAATCGTCCGCTGTGCGTCAGCAAGCTCACGGGCTTTCTTGTCTGCCTGATGGTATTCCGCATTTTTCTGTGACAGCTTTTCCTGCATAGCATTGATTTGCTTTTCAAGATTCTCCACTTTCGGAATAACACCTGACGGGTAAAGCTCCAAAACCTGTTTTCGGATTTCCCCATATTCGGCAAGCTCGGAACTGTTGTTATTACGATACTTCTTCGCTGCACCGCCTTTGAGAGTTTTCAGCTCCTCGGCATATACTTTCAGTTTGCGATATTTTCGCAGAACATTGAGCTTGACTTGCAAATCTTCGATCTGCTTATTCAGGGTGTTCAGCTCTGAGACAAGATGCGTTCTATGAGCATATGCCGCCATCGCAGCTCCATAAACCTGATCCGGCTCAACTCCGTATGCGGAAATAATGTTCTTCGCAATACTTGCAACTTTCATATTGCCCCTGTCGATAGCGTCACGGACAAACTTGTTTTCTTCAGCCTTCGGAGTGATAACTTTGATTTTTGTTTTCGGCTTATAAATCATAGTGCCATGATACTGCGCTATCTCCTGACCGTAAGGGAAAAATAGTCAGAGATCGTCAGGCGGACGGGAATACGCTTGCCAGTCTCAGAAGCGATGTAGCCGGCATGATACAGAACCGACAGCACCTCAGCCGCCTTGTCGGTGTCAACATCGAGGTACTCTCTGATCGCCTTGTTGGAGATGTACTTTCTTGCGGAGATCTGATAGAGCAGAGACAGGAAGTCACTCTCCGAAATGCCGTTCACCTGAACAGAGGAGAAAGGTGCAAATGTGTCCTTATCCGCAGAACAACACTTGCTGTCCTCATACTTCTCAGCAGGTGCATCGTTCATCTTGCCGAAGTCAATGGGAGCGATGCAGCCATCGTCAGGCTCATCGTAATTGTCGTAGAACTTATAATCATCGTCCTCCTCGACCTCGATATCCTCATCATCATCGTCGCCGTACTTCTCACGGAAACGCTCGTTGACCTCGCCGTTGTTCTCACCGACCTTATAGGAAAGATAAGCGATACCAGCAACAGCACTGAGTCCCATGATACCCTTGATGATCTTCTTTACATTCATTTTGATTACCTCCACTTAGTACACTACGGGATCACCGTAATTGATTTTCTTGATTGATTTTATGTTTGCTCCGAGGTCAAGACCGTTCCAGTTGTAATAACCCCAAGAGCCTGAGAAAGCCACGCAGGACGGTAAATTATAATCATCGTAGATAAACTCCACGATACACTTACCGCTGCCGCCGAAGTTGTGATACTTGCCATCGCCATCGTCGGCATAGCCTTTGCTGTCGCAGATTTTCGTAGTGAACTGAGTGCCATTCTCAAGCTCGATCAAAAATCTGTCATTGCAGTAGCCATACCATACGCCCATAGCACAGCAGTAATCACCATAATCATCACGGCGAATGCCCGTGCCTGTTATGGTATCGACCTTTGAGCCATATATTGCTCCTGAGCTTGGCATTGCCGTCAAGCCCGAAGCTCGTTCTCCTGCAAAACAGTTTGTCCAACCGTCCTCATAGGGGAACTCATAAATGACCTCTACCGTTTCCGTCTTGCCGTCAGCACTTGCGTAAACTGCGGTATAACCGTCCTTTTCATCATCTGAAAGAATAGGCTCGACCGTTACCGTGTACTCCGTACCCTCACGCAGACCTGTTATGTAACAAAGCTCATTGGACTTGAACTCAAAATACATATTATCCGCATAAGCATAATCATCATCGTGAGCCGTGCAGCTCACATAATAATCACGGTCAGGCTCACCGTCCCAAGCCACTTTCAGGCAGGAAACAGAAATAGTCGAAACATTCAGGTCATTGACCGAAAGCTCCTGCACTTCAGGTTCTGCCGGAGTTTCTGAAAACTGCATGATAAAGCCCATTACAAGGCTCAGTGCTTTTCTCTGAAATTCAGGATCGAACATCGCTATCACGCTCCTTTTCTGATCTCAGGAGCGTTGTAGTCAGCAGATACGGCACTCCGATCAGAAGTGCAAGCACCGCCGTCACCACCAGTATCACAGGCAGATGTTCCATTAAGGCTGCGTAGTCTATCACGTTTCTTTTCCTCTTTCTCTTTTGCTTTCATTTCCTTGACAAATGCACGGTATTTTGCTGTATATTCATAGGACTTGCCAAAGATATTGACCGCTGCCTTGTAAAGCATCGGCTCATGTTCTTCGATGACGGCAAGTTCCTCATTGATATGCTTACTGAAAGGACACCCGACACAGCCCGTCCTACGCAGACCGTACTCGGTGTAGCAGCGAGAGTGCGTCACGCCGAACATTTCCTCATAGTCACGCTTGTCGCCGTCTGTATACCAAAAGATCGGACGGAAGGTGTTGCACCCCTTAGACTTGCACTCGGAGAAACAGGTCTTGAAAGCTGCGGAACGGATACCGCCCTCAGCCTGTCGGATACCTGTTATATCCAAGTCTGCATCGTGTTCTTTGACGATACGCTTTGCAGGCTTCTTTTTGGCGTACTCACAACATTTGTTGGATATGGGGAAATCGGGCGGATTCTGCATGATAAACTCTTTCAGGAATCTGTTGCGATAGATAGAGAAACGGC
>CAMZIK010000285.1 GCA_947307175.1 uncultured Clostridia bacterium | reverse complement strand
CTACCTGAAACAGCAGTTTTCTGTTTTTAGTTTTCTTTTCCATTATCTCACCTTGCTTTTCTCTCAGGTCTGATTTAGTATAGTATATCATTTTTTTGTCTAAAAGAAAAGAGGTTTTTGAAAAAACCTCAAAAAAGTCGTCTGACAAGCAAAGAGAGGCTCTCCCGTCAGAAAATCGTCAGAAGTGAACCTCTCTTTTTTTGGCACAATTACTCGCTCCATGGCAGCTTAATGTTCGGCAGCGTCAGTTCCCTGACACCAAGATGCTCATAGGCAACGCCGTTTTCTTTCAGCTGCTGCAGAAAGCCGTTCACATAGACAGGGTCGGAAAACGGCTGGATAATATCCATGATGAACCGTCCGTTCACTGCAGCTATCTCGACAATGATCCCATTGTCGGGGCAGCGTGTCCACGTCCTGAAATCACGGATATACTTCTCCGCATCACCGAATCCTGCTTTGCCGACATAGCTTATCACCGCAGTCATATTCCGATTGAGCATAGCATCGGCAGCATTCATCGCATCAAGGCGCTGCTCGTCTGTTTTCATATCCGCAAGCGCTGCTGCGAATGAAACAGCAGAACCCAGCGAGGAAAGCATCGCTTCGTCGCCCGACTGTTCGTGCACTCTCCTGCGGAATTCGGTCACCTGCTGTCCGATAGGCAGACTTCGCAGCTGTCGGTCATATTCCAGCGCAGAAAATCCCACAAGGCTCTGGTGCGCAAGCGGTGCTCTCAGCGCTTTTCGCTGGTTTACACACACGATGATCCTGATCGGCGCAGCAGCTTCCGGGTGCAGCTTTGCAACGGCACGGCTCAGCAGCAGCGCTGTCATCGTTCCGGGACTGCCCTTGTTTTCTGAGTTGAAACTCATGAACTCCGCCTCTGAAAGAGCTATGCTGTGCACGGTCTTTTTATGGTCATTGAGCAGCCCGGGGTACCCGGTCAGAACGAGAGCGGGCAACATCTGCGGCTGCATCGCATCAGGCTGTCGGCTCAATGATGATGTGGGGTCTTCCCATTCCTCAGCAGAGATCTGATCCCCTGCAAGACGGATCCCCTCTCTGCTCAGCTGCACGGAATATTTCTCCGAGCAGTAATAATACAGCAGCGTGCGGATCACTTCGTATGCACCGATACCGTCTGTAAGACCGTGGAACACGTCGAGAACGATCCAGTCGTTCTCGGCGGAAAAAGCTATCATATGATAATTCGAGCTTTCCGAATTCAGCTGTGTACCCTCGAGCGTATCGCTGATAACAACGGGGCGTGTATTGTGCTCAAAAACATACTGCCCGTCATTTTTCCTTAGCTCAACGCAGAAATACGGGTAGCGCAGCATAGTCACATCCACAGCGCTGCGCAGTACAGCACGGTCTATCGGGTCGCTCATCTGCATCATCATTCTTATCAGGTGAGGAGCGTCTTTTCGCGTGGAATACAGCGTCTGTAACGCTGCAGTCAATTTCTGTTGCATGATCCGCCTCGTTTCTGTCGTTTATATGATAGATCAGAACCTATCCCAGTGTATTCGCTGCTTGATATCAATCTGTTTTTGTTTCACAGGTGCGATATCACTTTTTGGCTTGCCTATGCCAATGAAGCAAGGCATAAAATAGTCATTCGGAAAACCAAGGACACTTCTTGCGTGTTCAGCCTCATCTCCGAGAGGTATGCGAAGATTGCAGCCGTACCCTTCGGCTGTTGCACAAAGAAATATATTCTCAATGCTGCACCAGATAGATGCAAAGCCGTTGAGATGAGAAATGTTATCGGGATGGAGCAGATCCGTCTTTTGTTTAAGCAGCGGAACGATGACTGCCGATGCATCGAACAGCATTCTGTACTGCTTGGGAACTGCACTGCGGTAACACTGCTGCTGCAAACTGTCGCTCAGATCCCAATCCTTTATCAAAGCCTCCATATCCTCATCGGATATTGATTTGGGTATGATGTCAAGCAGCTTAGCCGTGACATTTTTATCCCGCACGATAATATAATGCCAATCTCTCATATGGTCATTAGTAGGAGCTTTAAATGCTGCATCTATGATCCTTTCAAGAACTTCCGCAGGTATCGTTTCAGCCTCAAAATCTCTGACAGTTCTTCTGCTGTTTATCGCTTCATACAGTTCCATACCAAAAGCCTCCTATGATTTTTCTCACCGATCGATCCCCGCAACGGCAGGCTTCAAGCCTGACATCACTGCGCCGACCGCCTTGCAGGTTCTGAAGAGCTCAAGATTTTTATGCACTCTATCGCCCCACAGCTACATTATACAATATCCTGTGCCGGCTTGTCAATCAAATCCGCCGGAGGATCGGTGGGTATGCTTTTTATTCTCTGTTTTTGAGCACGGGTGCGGTCTCGCTGTAGATATATATATCTGATGTGCCATTTTTCAAGACAGATCGAATCGTTGCACATCTCTAAAACAGCGCAGATAAAGCCTTGGCCGGTGCTTTTTTGTTTCACGGGAAAAATATTTTCAGTTTTTTTGAAAAAGAGTTTTTTCTGTCAAGATGTTGTCAAGGTTTGTATGATATTATGTAATCACAGCAAAGGAAAACCCCAAAAAAACACACCGAAAAAGAAAAAAACAAATAAATTTTTCAAAGCAGCAGAACTTGTAAAGATGTTGTAAAGGTCGGTGTGATATACTAAAGTCAAGGAAAAGGGAAAACCCGAAAACAACAAAAAACAAAAACAAAATCAAAAAAGAAAAGGAGCAATCAAAATGAAAAGAACAGTCAACACAAACAACAAAACAAACACAACAAACACAAATTCTAAGGAGGAAACAACAATGACAAAGACAACAAAGACTAACGGAAGATTCAAGAGAACAATCGCTTCGATGCTCGCAGCAATAATGGTTATGACAACAGCCGCAACAATAGGCGCATCGGCAAACACAGACGACGTCATTAAGA
>CAMZIK010000284.1 GCA_947307175.1 uncultured Clostridia bacterium | reverse complement strand
TCGTTCCGGATTCCTGCTTTGTTAAGAATGGGCGTTTCTGACGGCAACATGAATTCAATATCGCTTAATGCACCGTATGTAAAGGCTTTGAGTCTTTTCTCCTTATACTCTACATACATTTCATGCCGAATAAGCTTTTGATATGCCTTAACCACCTTGTCTGGTACGCCCTTAACCCTTGCGATTTCATAGTATTCTCTGGGGAATTTAGGCTTTCGTTTCACGTTTTTCTCCTTTCTGTCAGAGAAAAACGCACACGAATAGCAACTGAGCGATTGTCGGAGTGTTCTTCTCTGACAATCATCCTCTCAGCCTGACGATTGTATATTTGAGCCTGCGGGACTGAGAAGCTGCGCGCAAGCTCCCTTAAGCTCTACATATATCATATACCATTCGGAAAAAAAAGTCATTCGTTCGGTGGGAAAGTCAACAACAACAAAATTCAACAGCGTTAGTTGTACAAATGCTATAAATCCAGTTGTTTTTCCTTGCTGTTTGGTATTTCATCTCATGGGTATATGCTGTTTCTGTGAATCCAGTCTTTCTTTTCAAGAAAGTGACCATGAAAATTCGTAACATCTTACATATCATCTGTTGAATGCATCTGTTCCGATAGCTGTCAAAGGAAGGAAGCCAAAGAGTATCAGCGTCTTGTTGCACTCCTTTACAGATTCGCTGTTGCTGTTTTCAAGGTAATAGTTTATAATATCGTTATAGTTCGTTTTTCGGTCAATTCTCAGCTCTGCAAGACTGAATACAGCATCGATCTGAGGCGGTTTGAGTTCAAACGCAATCATAAGAGCAAGCGTTGATTCATTTGTTCTGCCAGCATCGTGAAGATACTTTGAGATAGTCTGTTCAGTCAGACCGGTCCGTTTTGCCAACTCGACGTTCGACATTCCCTTGAAATCACGAAGCCGTGACAGATACGTCCCAAACGTATCTGTCTCGCTGGGAAGAAAATTACCGATATGAATCTTAATAAAAATCCTCAGCTTGACTTCATCATTTCGCCACTCATCCTTGAACTCATGGTGGATATCTATAGCCTCTAAAACTGAGATCAGCTTCTCATATTCGGTTGTACTGCTCATAGATATCCCCCCTTCATCAAAAAAAGAACGGAGAATGAATGCAGCTTAATCTGCAATCATACTCCGTTCTATGAAGTGACAGTCGTCCTTCGGTGCGGTCAGCATTTCATTATTCTTTTTTTACTTTCTTTGACGGTGTTGCGATAAGCGTATTCCAGTCAATGGTAAACGCTTTCTTGCATTTCCTACAAATGATAGATGTACGAATGTCTGCCTTGTTATCTGCCAGCACCTCATCTCGTCCACAGTATGGACAGCGCACCTTATATTTCATCTCCCTTATCATGATAACCTCCTGAGCTTTTTTATCTTTGTACACAAATTTGTGTATCATAGTTGCAAAATAATAATGGATGATCGAACACCCATTATTATCATTATCGTGTAATAGATCAGTTAAGCGTATTATCGTCGTACATTCCAAAGGAATAGAGATAGTTCCTGACAGAATACTCCGGTACATCGAACCTGGTTGCAAGTTCTGTGATGACCTTGGTTTCTTCTTCAGGACATTCCCCGACAAGAATCTTATGCTCGCAAAATCCGTATTTCTCCATAAGGTCTGTTGCATAAGGAAGAAATACATTTGCGGGCATAAGCAAAGCATTTGCAATGCTGTCAGCCATCATCTCAGAATCAGCATCGGAATTATCAGCGTAATAGGTGCTGATCCGCTCAGTGTCAAGCAGGTCAGAACGCTCCGAAAATCCCTTGCAACAGGAATAATACGATGCGACATAGTTAGGACGTTCTCTTTTGAGAATCCAGTGAGCTGCTTCATGTGCCATGATGTAACGCCATTCCGTCGATCCTTTTTCCAGTTCCTGGTTCAGGATTACTGTTCCAGGATTGACAGAAATACAACAATCGCCAATAGAAAGAAGCATCTGCATATACACAACGAAGCCTTTGATGAACGGAAGATCCATAACAGCTTCCACTACGTCCAACTCTAAGAAACTCTTAACGAAATTCTCAATGTCAAACGGCTTCGGTTCTGCCTGAAACAAAGCATCATATTCGAGCAGATACTTGTGAGCGAGGTTGCCGCAATCAGGTACACCCCTGATGGGGGCGCTGGGAGAGCTTTTCGATTTGCCTGTGCCTGATTTCATCATAAGAACAGTCCTTTCTGTACC
Organism: uncultured Clostridia bacterium; assembly: GCA_947307175.1. Lineage (GTDB taxonomy): Bacteria > Bacillota > Clostridia > Oscillospirales > Ruminococcaceae > Hominimerdicola. The sequence goes on along the minus strand of CAMZIK010000284.1, from coordinate 707 downwards.
GCCGTCCATGACCGCCAGTTCGTCCTGAGATTTCAGCTCTTTTCCGAGTTTCTGATAGTTCAGTCCGTAGGACTGAGACTGACCACGGTTTTCGGAGGTATTATAGGCATCAATTGTTTCCTTGCCCAAGCTCTCTGAGATTTCTTTCAGAGTGCTTTTTTCCTTACCACCGAGGAAAAGAAGCGTATCACAGTTGCCTTCGATGGTGTCTGCGTTATCTTTATATATAGCCTTTAGCTGGCTCTTAGCTTGCAGTATGATCGAGGCAGAGATTTCACGGCTTCTGATCGTGGCGATCAGCTTCTCGAATTGCGGTATTTCGCCGATATTCGCAAACTCATCTAACAAACAGCGCACATGATTTTTCAGCTTTCCACCTGGAGAGTTATCTGCCTTTGTGCAAAGCAGATTGAAAAGCTGCGAATACATGATAGCGACAAGGAAGTTGAAAGTCGCATCTGTATCGGAGATGATTATGAACAATGCACTTAACTCGTCGCCGAGACGGTCGAGCTGAAGCTCATCGTAGGAGGTGATCTCCAAGACCTCATCTATTGCGAAAGGCGCAAGTCGTGTGCTACAGCTAATAAGAATAGACTTAGCCGTTTTTCCTGCAGCGAGCTTATACGCCTTGAATTGTTTGAGAGCGAAAGAGCCTAACCGTCTTTGTTCGGCTTCGGGCGTAGTCTCAAACAAGTCCTGATATT
>CAMZIK010000283.1 GCA_947307175.1 uncultured Clostridia bacterium | reverse complement strand
GATTGCTGAACACCTTATAGACATTACAAATGCAGACAGCTATGTCATCGAAGCTGCCGTGCCATATACCGATGACGATATCAAATATCAAGACGATTCCTGTCGTGCAAATCAGGAGCAGAATGACAAGACTGTTCGTCCGGAAATAGCAAACCCGATAGATTCAATTGAAAGCTATGACACGATATTCATTGGATATCCCATATGGTGGGGACAGGAACCTCGCATTATAGATACATTCCTTGAAAGCTATGATTTCTCGGATAAGACCGTTATTCCGTTCTGCACTTCTGCAAGCAGCGATATTTCTACAAGCGAAAAGAACATAAAGGCTCTTGTTCCAATCGGAAATCAGCTTGAAGGTAAGCGCTTCTCTGCGAGTGCCACAAAGGAAGATGTAAAAGCGTGGTATGATACACTGCCGCTGAATGAAGAAGAGTCTGACAATAAGCTGAAGATATCCGTAAACGGTACGGAGCTTACAGCAACTCTTGAAGACAACAGTTCGGCTAAGGCTTTGGCTGAACTTCTGAAGCAAGGCGATATTACAGTAGATATGAGCGATTACGGTAATTTTGAAAAGGTCGGTGATCTTCCTCAAAGTTTACCGAAAAATGATGAAAAGATCACAACAGTACCGGGAGATATTATTCTTTATCAGGGCAACAAGATCACGATATACTATGACGAAAACACATGGGACTTCACCAAGCTCGGACATATCGACAACATTACGCAGGAAGAATTGAAGACATTGCTCGGTGACGGTGATGTCACGGTTTCACTTTCAATATCATAAAAAGGAGGAGTTCTTCGTGAATAAAACAAGAAAAGTTCTGTTTTCTATCATTACAGGAGCTTGCTTAGTCTCGTTAACAGCCTGCGGAAGTGCTGACAGCAGTAAACGACAGCCAACAACACAGCAGGAGCAGACAACGGAAACAACTACAACAGTTGAAGCAAAAGAAGATAAAGCTGCTCCTGAAGTTACGGAGACGAACGACTCCTCAACAGAAGCACCCGAAAGCACAGAGAACAATACTCTTGTAGTTTACTTCTCGCGCACAGGCAATACAGAAAAGATAGCAGAATACCTTATGGACATTACAAATGCGGACAGCTATGTTATTGACGCGGCTGTACCTTACACGGACGAGGATATAGAATATAATAATGATTCCTGTCGTGCAAATCAGGAGCAGAACGATAAAACAGTACGTCCTGAGATTGCAAACCCGATAGATTCTATCGACAGCTATGATACAATATTCCTTGGTTATCCTATATGGTGGGGACAGGAGCCTCGCATAATTGACACTTTCCTTGAAAGCTATGACTTCTCGGAGAAAACAGTTGTCCCTTTCTGCACATCAGGCAGCAGTGGTATCGAAACAAGCGAGAAGAATATTGGCGAGCTTATAAATATTGGCAATCAGCTTGAAGGCAGACGTTTTCCCGCAGGAGCGTCAAAAGATGAAGTAAAAGAGTGGTATGACACACTCAACTTGAATAAATAAAACAAAAAACGGAGGTAATCATCATGTTAGGAAATTTCAGTTATCACAATCCCACAAAGCTTTATTTCGGAGAGGATTCACTCAGCTATCTCAAGGACGAGCTGAAAAACTACGGACAGAACGTGCTGCTTGTTTACGGCGGAGGTTCTATCAAGAAGAACGGTCTGTATGCCGAGATAATCGCTATCCTGAATGAGTGCGGAAAGAATGTCGCAGAGGTATCGGGCGTTATGCCGAACCCGACAAGCGATAAGCTGAACGAAGGCGTAGCTATCGCCCGTGAGAACAAGGCGGACTTTATTCTCGCTGTCGGCGGAGGCTCGGTATGCGACTATTCCAAGGCAGTTTCAGTTTCCGTTAACTGCAATGACGATCCTTGGGAGAAATACTTTATCCGTTTTGAAGAACCTGACTGCGGCATTATTCCAGTGGGCTGTGTGCTGACTATGACAGGTACAGGCTCGGAAATGAACGGCGGTTCTGTAATCACAAACCACCACACCAAGCAGAAGATTGGTCATGTGTTCGGTGACGATGTAATGCCGAAGTTCTCTATCCTCAATCCGAAATATACCATGACGCTGCCGAAATATCAGATGGTTGCAGGCATTTATGATATTTTCAATCACATCTGCGAGCAGTATTTCTCCGGTGAGGATGATAATACTTCCGACTATATCAGCGAAGGACTAATGAAAGGTCTTATCCACGCAAGCCGTATCGCTGTGGAGAATCCGCAGGACTACGAAGCACGTTCCAACATTATGTGGACTGCAACATGGGCGCTGAATACGCTTGTCGGTAAGGGCAAGTCTGAAGACTGGATGGTGCATATGCTCGGTCAGGCTGTTGGAGCATATACGGACGCTACTCACGGTATGACTTTGGCAGCGGTATCTCTGCCGTATTACAGATATATTATGCCCTACGGTTTGAAGAAGTTCGCACGTTTTGCGACTGAGGTATGGGGCATCTCTCATGACGGCAAGACCGATGAACAGCTTGCAAACGAAGGACTTTCCACAATGGAAAATTGGATGAAGGAGATCGGACTTGTTATGAACCTGAAAGACCTCGGTGCAACCGAGGATATGATCGAGGGCATCGCTGATGCGACTTTCATTCTCAACGGAGGCTACAAGGTGCTTGATCATGATGAAGTGATTCAGGTATTGAAAGCAAGTATGGGTTAATAAACGATAATTCTATAAAACGGAGGTAATCACTATGAGTAAAAAATTAGTAGCATATTTCTCAGCAAGCGGCGTTACCGCTAAACTGGCAAAAAATCTCGCAGAAGCAGCAGAGGCAGACATTTACGAAATCAAGCCTGCCGTACCCTATACAAACGCAGACCTCAACTGGCAGAACAAGAACAGCAGAAGCTCTGTCGAGATGAAAGACAAGTCCTTCCGTCCTTCTATCGCTGATACAGATGCAAATATCGCTGACTATGATACGATCTTCGTAGGTTT
>CAMZIK010000282.1 GCA_947307175.1 uncultured Clostridia bacterium | reverse complement strand
AGAGCATAAGCGAACATATCGCAAGCCAGAACGGAAATATAGTTTATTTTAACGGCAAGGCAGTAAAGTACTTTAACGGTACCGGCGGAAGAATACTCCCTGCTGACACCAAGGTAGAACACAACGTTGACAAATACAACCCCAAAAGAGACTACTACTATGTTAAAATAAGCTACAATTCCTTCGTAAAGGTAACTCCCGTATACTACACCGATGAAGAGCTCGCAGCCCTGCAAACATCCTCAGCGCTGTTCAAGAATCTGTACGATTTCACATTCAACAGATCCAGAAGAATCTATGTAAATAAGAATCCACAAGGAACAGGCCGTGAGGTCAATGATAAGGTCGGCTATGAGGTCCATGGCAACGCTTCCTACTACGACGGCAAGTATCACGACGATATGTCCAAAATCATTCAGAACTGGTACAATGACAGGATATACAATAAGAGCATGAGTTTTGATGACTATAAAGCAATAGCAAAATACTGCTCGGGTAAGGGCATATCTATCCGAACACTTCTGAATAGTGTAGGCATCAACACCTCGGCAGTTCCTCAGAACGCAAACCTCGTTACAAGCAAAGCTATCGACGGAAGTAACGGCGATGCAGACAGGGTCTTCAGAGAAGTCTATTATGAAAAGACTTTCTATATGGGCATCAACATCGACCAGGTCGGAGCAACTGAGCAGAAGTATCAGCTCCTTGACTGCGGCTGGAATGCCTGGAAAGGCGGAGAAGAATGGAACTACGCACCCGGCGGAGCATTCTGCTGGATCTGATAAGATAGCAATAAATCATACTGTGTTTGATAATTCAAAACAGCACTCGTACACAAAGTACGGGTGCTGCTTTTGTTTTAAACTATAGCGTATTCTCCGTATTACATTTTATCAGCAGAAAAGAGAAATAACCCGTTGCAGATACAAAATCGCACACAGGCGATTTCTCGGCGCACAGCGAGACACTCTCATTTTCTGACTGAACACCTGCTCTCTTTAGTAAGTATATAGTTAGATATTAAGTAAGATATATTACTCTTTATTCTGTATATATTATATATTCTATTGGGTACTTAATATGTTATGCCACAGTGACACAGGGGTATGACACTTTGGGTAATCTCAAGCAGTTTCGGATCTTTATCAGCTGATTTAAGAGCACAAGTTTTTCCCTTTGGCGTATTTGTGTCACACAGCAGTTTTTTCACTACAATTTCACCTGCCCTTGTAGCATAATTTACTTCGCAAACGATTGCGTGTAGCATTTACTACAAAGCGGGGATATATTATCTATTGAATTTTATGCAAAATGGGGCTATTATATAGACAGAGAAAAGCAAAAACCACAACCACAAAAGGACATCTAAGGAGGAATCACTATGACAAACACAACTAACACTACCAAGAAAACAAACGGAAAAATAAAGAGAACCCTCACTGCAGCACTGGCTGCAATAATGATGATGTCCACGGCGGCAACTATTGCAGCATCTGCTGACAACACACAGGCAGTCGTAAATATGAACACCAGCACAGCTGTATCAACAGCAGCTAACAGCGGTTCAGTATTTACGCTTGACGATGACCTGCTCAAGGTAAAGGACGTTTCAGTATCAACGATCTTCAAGGTCATCGAGAGCAATACAGAATACGGCAAATTCTTCACTCCTGCACTGGGCGCGGTAGTTGACCTGGTATTCGGTGGACAGCCCGCCCCGACACAGCAGAAGCTTGACGAGATCAACGGTAAGATCGACAAGCTGTTCGACCGCATCGACAAACTTCAAAGTGAGCTTGCAAACTCCTTTGGCAACCAGCTCGGCATACAGAGCTTTTATGATTCCTTTGTTGATTTCAAGAGCCAGGTGCTGACTATGAGAAGAAAGATCAATGAGATCTCAACGGACAAGTCGCTCACGATGCTTGACAAGATCGCAAAGATAGGCTCCCTTGCAGGCTCCTACAATGAGTGGAATTTCAATTTTGAGAACGTGTTCAGCAAGCTCAACGAGCTTATCAGTAAACCCTCCTTCACACAGGACGGAAACATCTTTGAACTGACCTACAACCATTTCTGCGGCGAGTCAATGTTCAGCGGCGAGGCTATTGACAAGGCAAAGCCTCTGTGCGATTCACTGATGCAGGTTTACATCGCTGGTGTCACAACTGTCACAGAATGTCTTTCGGCACAGTACTATGTGTCGCAGCTCCCCAAGGAGTACAAGGACAAGGTAAGCAGCGAGTATATGTCACACATCTGCCAGAGTGCTGATGACATAGTTGGCGAGATAAAGAGTGTCAATGCTCATATCACAAATCAGAACCAGAAGATCGTATATCTTGAAGGTAAGGCTGTAAAGTGTTTTAACAGCCTCTTTAATGATAGTACATTTCCTGCTGACAGCGATGTGAAGAGATTTGAATCCATCGATCCTGCACAGTGTTACTACTATATATCAGACTATATTCTACCAGGTATTAAATCAATAGAAAAAGTTGAGCCAGTTTTCTACACTGATTCAGAGGTAGCTGCCCTGAGAACTGATACAAAGCTGTTCAATGAAATGTACAATGCCGTTTTTGACCGCTCCAGAAGTATACTTGTAAACAAGAACTCAAAGGGAAACGGCTATCAGGTATCTGATAAACTCAACTGGAACAATCACTCAGACAACCCGCACTGTACCAACAGGTATTCGGACAGAACGTCTTATTTTACACAGCAGTGGTTCAACGATGCAGCGGGTAATAATCAGATAAGCTTTAGCGACATCAAGACGATTGCAGACTACTGCCGCAGCAAGGGCATATCTATCCGCTCACTGCTTAACAGCGCAGGCATCAACACCTCATCAGTTCCTCAGAATGCTAATATCGTTACAAGTAAAGCTATCGACGGCAGCAACAGCGAAGTAGATAGAATGTTCAAAGGGGTCTACTATGAAAAGACATACTATATGGGCATCAACATCGACCAGGTCGGAGCAACTGAGCAGAAGTATCAGCTC
>CAMZIK010000281.1 GCA_947307175.1 uncultured Clostridia bacterium | reverse complement strand
ATGTAGTATATTCGGAAGACTCAACAGTAAGTTCTCCAACCTTACGCTGTTCCCAAGCATCGGTAAATCCGGCGAATCTGATCTGTGGTGTATTGCTCATAATATGCCCTCCAATACCTTCATCAGATCGGCAAGTTCATTCTTCGTATCAGCATCGGCAGCGGTCAGCTCGCCCATTTGTGTGATAAGGTCGGTGGCTGCTGTGTCCATTTCTGCGGAAATGTCGGAAAACTCGCTTGCCAGGTCGCTCAGGCTGATCTGTTCTTCTTGTTCAAAAGTATCGACGTAACGAGGGATATTGAGGTTGTAGTCGTTCGCCTTGATCTCCTCATAAGTCGCAAGGTGCGCTTCTTTCTCCACGTCCTGACGGGCTGTGTAAAGCTCGATGATATGGTCGATGTTCTCAGGACTCATGGAGTTCTGCTTCTTGCCCTTGACAAACTGCTGTGAAGCATCAATAAAGAGAATATCACGTCCGTCACGGTTCTTTTTCAGAGCAATGATCGTTGTCGGGATAGAAGTGTTATAGAACAGGTTTGCAGGCAGACCGATAACGGCATAAATAGCACCGCTGTCAATGAGCTTCTGTCTGATCTTGCCCTCGGCAGCACCACGGAACAGAACGCCGTGGGGCAGAATGATAGCCATAGTACCTGTATTTTTCAGATGATAGAAGCCGTGAAGCAGAAATGCGTAGTCTGCTTTGGACTTCGGCGCAAGCACACCATAGTCGGAGAAACGGCTGTCATTCAAAAATCCCTGTGCCGCTGACCACTTTGCGGAGTACGGAGGATTCATCAGCACCATATCGAAATCCGTTTCTTCGTCCGTGGGCCAGTCCGCATCAAGCGTATCAGCATTACGGAGCGTCTGATTTTCGGGATCAACTCCGTGCAGGAACATATTCATTCGGGCGAGGTTGTATGTGGTCGTGCTGAGTTCCTGACCGAAATAGCGGATATAGTCGGGCTTGTGTGAGAACTTTCTTGCGTTCAGAAGCAGAGAACCCGATCCCATAGCAGCATCATACACCAGAAGTCCCTGCTTGTCCTCCTGTCCCTGAATCGCAACACGGGTAAGGATCTGTGAAACTGCCTGCGGTGTATAGAATTCTCCGGCTTTCTTTCCTGTTTCACTTGCAAACTGACCGATAAGGTATTCGTAAGCATCACCGAGAACATCGCCCTCATGGTTCAGCAGGTCGGCTTCATTGATCTTCTTGACTACCTCTGCAACGGTAGCAGACTGCTTCTGCTCACCGGAGCCAAGTCTTGTGGAATAGAGGTCAACATCAGCGAACAGATTTGCAAAGATAGGATCGGACTGCTCCACATGATTGAATGCCTTTTTGAGCATTTCACGCTGAAAAGCGTTCTTGCTTGCCGCTTCTGCAAGTTTAGTATATGTAAGCTCAGGCTCGATAGTATAGTGGTAGCTCTCCTTGATGTCCTCCAGAAGTTCCTCAGCATCTTCGGTGCTGTAAACTTCTTCGTATGCTGCCTGTGCTTCTGCCATAGATTCGGGCTTTTCGTTATTGAGAAGGTCATAAACGTGTGTCAGGAATGTATCGGACAGATACTTATAGAATACGATTCCGAGAAGATAGTTCTTATATTCATTAGCGTCCATTTTACCGCGCAGAATATCTGCACCAGCCCAAAGAACGCTCAAAAGGTCTTTACTGTTTTCGTTTGCAGGCATTATGGTTTCCTCCTATTTTCAGTTCACTCATGCTCAGGTACAGCGTGAGTGATATACATAGATAATTATACCATAATTCCGTCAAAAATACAAGTGGAATTAGACGAAATTTTGAAATTTTCATCAATCAGCAGTTAACCGTTCAGACCAACCTGTGATATATAAATCATACCAACTTTGAACCCACTGGATTCAAAGTTCCCCTAAAACAAAAACGCTGGCGCACCGCCAGCGTTTTCCGTCATTATCTGTTCAAAGCCTTTATCATCTGTAAGGCAAGGTCTGCTTTATCTTCGGGAAGTGTTCTGAATCCTGCCACAAGCTCTTTCTCTGTATCAGTAAGGATAGAAACCTCTCCTTCCTCGTTGAAAAACTCGGCAAGGGTAACGCCCATAGGCGTAAGCAGCTTTTGAAGTGTCTCGATCGTGGGCTGATTGATGCACTTTTCCAAGTCGCTGATATGCCCCTGAGACAAGCCGGACTCCTTGTGAAGTTTATACATACTAAATCCCTTTGCCTTGCGTATCTCTCTTAACCTTGTTCCGTACTCCATTTCTCCGAATCTCCTTTACCGTGTCCTTACTATTATTATAATGCTTTCGTTCGGATTTTATAATTCATAAGCCCCGAACTATTTACTTATCTATTCCGATATAGTATAATAGAAGGTGTGGAGGTGTTGCACTATGAACAAATCAGTCTGCTTTACAGGACACAGAACCATAGCTGAGGATAAAGAAACGCTCTCAGCTCGGCTCTACGCTTTGCTTGAACGCTTCGTGACAGAGCAAAAGGTCACGGACTTTTACACGGGCGGAGCTGTGGGGTGGGACGCTCTCGCTGCCCTGACCGTTCTGAAACTGCGTGAGAACTATACAGAGGTCAAACTGCACCTTGTATTGCCTTGTCCATTTGAGGAGCAGTCTACAAAGTGGAATGAAGCACAGAAAACGGAATATCTGCATATTTTCGGTCTTGCTGACAGCGCAGAACAAGTCTCTGATCGCTATTATAACGGTTGTATGAAAGCAAGAAATGCCCGTCTTGTGGAGCTTGCATCTGATTACTGTATCTGCTACTGGAATCCCAAACACTACCGCAGCGGAACAGGACAGACGGTGCGTATGGCGCAGAAGAAAGGCATTGAGGTCATCAATCTGTTTGAATCTGATTCAAACAGCGTAATATCGCCTGTTGGTGGGTTGACAGATGGCTCAAATAGCGTTATAATAGAATTATCTAATAGATCGGAGGTATCCACAATGCCAAGAAAGAAGAAAACTGAAACCGCACCTGTTGCCGAAGTCAAGGCAGAG
>CAMZIK010000280.1 GCA_947307175.1 uncultured Clostridia bacterium | reverse complement strand
TCTCCCGAACCTTTCACTACCTCAAAGCCGTGTCCTTCTGCTGAATGCTCAGCTATACCCTTAAATCTGTATTCAGTTGATGTACCGACTTTTTCTGCACCGATGACCTTACCGTTTTCATCAAAAAATTTGAACAGAACATTTCCTCTCTTTTCTTCCTGAGAGATCAAGCCCTGTTTTACAAGCGAAACTATGAGGTCATAGTCAAGTCCTCTTGTTTTGCAAAGATAAGCAAACACACGTTTACAGTTATCTGCTTCATTTATTTCCGGCACTCCCTCTTTTTCAGCAGTTTTCTTGGGAGTGTCGGTATGAGGCGGAGTATATGTGCGGTCATAGTGTTCGCCGTTCAGGGCTTCCACCGCTTCGACAAATGACATATTCATATACTGGCGGAGGAAGGCGATGTTGTCACCGCCCTCGTCCGTACTGAACCTGTGCCATACTCCACGTTCACCCGGGGCATTGTCCTTGATGTGCATACTGTCATGGTCTTTCCAGACGTACTCACGCCCCACACGTTTCAGGTCAAAACCATTCTGCATAAGAAACTGCGGAAGATTGACCGTACTTGCCCTTTCTATCTGTTCTTCACTCAGTCTCATTTAGCCTAACCCCTGTGTCTCTTTCTTTTTGGGTGACTTCTGCTTCTGTGGCTGTTTCTTGCCCTGTCCGCTGATACGCTGTACCTCTCGTTTCAGCTGTGAACGGGAGAAAAACGCCCGTCCCTGATCTTTCTTAGATACAGTAACAGCCGACTTGTCGCCGTTAATAACTGCGGAGTGTGCAATGCCTTTCTTGTCAAGTTCAGCGACCTTTGCCTTTGCCTGTTCCTCGGTCATCGGCAGAGTTACCCTGAAATCTTTGGGCAGAGCCTTGTAAAACTCGGGATTGATATATTCGGCAGCTCTCACACCCTTGACCTTGTTTTCTATCTGCTTGTAAGCCTTAGCATTGTCTTTCGATACGGTTATCGCAACAGTATCATTCTTACGGACAACGGCAGAATACGGAATTTTCTCAGCCATAAGCCCCTTTACGATCTCACGGGCAACCTCTGTCGCTTCAACACGGGAATGTCTCTGCTCTTTGGAAAGAGAAGCATAGTATTCAGGGTTGATCGTCCGATACTTGCCCTTTTCGCCCTTGCCTGCATTTTCCTTAGCCGCCTGTGTCTTGGCGATCTTGCCGATAGTGGAGTACATAATGTCATTGAGAGCCACAAGGTCTTTCTTTGACACCGTGATACCCACCTTGTCATCGCCACGGGCGGCGGCTGAAAACTCAATGCCTGCATTGGAAAGCGCCGCCATAACAGATACCGCCTGAGCTTCGGTCATACTCTCAATGTGGCGGTCATTCCTCGGCAGTTCCTTGTAGTAATCGGGATTGACACGGAAACCGCCGTCCTCGCTCATCTCTGCCTTGCCGTCAGCGACCATATCAAGAAGCCAGTCCGACACCTCGGAAATTTCTTCCTCATAGGTACGTTCTTCGTTGACCGCATCTAAGGAAGAAAGAGCCTTTTCGACTACCGCAAGTTCACCTTGAAGCCTTGCAATATCCTCATTCGCCATTTCACGCATTTCCTGTCTGATATGGGGATTGTCCGCAATGGTCTGCGCCGCTTCAATGGACTCCACTAAATCATCCCTTGTCTTTTCAAGGTCTTTTCGGCTTCCGTTGTTGATAATGCCGTCTATCATGTTGTAGTCATCTTCAAGCTGTTCCTCGATAGTCGCATTGAACTTATCCGCCAGTGAAGCAATCTGAGATTTGTCAAGTTCTTCGGTCTCCTGTGCATAGAAAAGCGTATCCTCCGCAAGTCCCGAAGTGGTCTCAATGCCGTTTTCAGCTACATCAGCCAGCTTGTCGCTTGTCAGCTTCATCTGAGCGTCAAGGGTGTCATTGTCCTGCATGGAGTAGAACTCATCGGGCTGATGAACCTTGTCAATATGTTCATCTATCGACTGAATACGATCATTCAGGTTATTGATCTGCTGTTGCAGTTTGTACTTGTCAACAACGCTGGTCTCGGGAGAATTGTATTTCTCCACGATACTGTCCTTTTTAGCGGTAAGAGCCTTTTTCTTATCCATAAGACAGTTGAATGTTGCCTCATTGAGCCTGTCCATAGCATCGGAAAAGGCTTCACGGCGGTGCTTGTTAAAGCCGATAGAAAAACTCTTGATCGCATCGCTGAGAGCAACAACCCTGTCCAGCTTGTGGGAGATGATGTCACGCTTTGCGGTCATGGCATCTATCTTCTTCCAGCCGTTTTCTATCTTCTGCTCACGCTTGGGGATCTTATCCTCACGGATAGCAGTGATACGTTCCTCATTACGGCGGATCATGCTCTGCACAAGAGGAACACCGCCGAGAGTAGCCGAAAGCATACGGTTTGTATCTTCCAGCTTGTCAGCCTTAGCGGACAGTGCTTCGATCTTCGCCTTGTTACGGTCTATATTGTCGGTCTGATTGGCGATCTTCTCATCAAGGGAGTCAATACGGCTCTGATGATGTTCTGCTTTGGCATTCAGAAAAGGAAGAAGTTTCCCCGACTTCTGAATATTGTTCTCATTGCTATGCTCCTGAGCCTGCGCCTGTTTTCTGCGAAGTTCTTCCTCTGCGTCTGCTACGGGCTGGTCATTGGTGCGCTTGTCATCATTATCCTGTACGGGCATTGGCTACCTCACTTTCTTCTCTTGACGAAAACGATGATACCTGCGGTCACTGCTGTAACAACAGCACTTGTGATGATAATAAACTTCTTCATTGTCCGAATTTCCTTTCTCTTTCAGTTTTCTCAGCGGTCAGCTTGTCCTTGACCGCCTGTTTGCGTCTTATCATTTCAGCCTGACGGCGAATGACTTCTCTTGAAATAAGCCCTGTGCGGATTTCCTCTTTGTCCGCAAGGTCAGCCTTGTCCCGATGATCTTCGTCACCCTTGTGAACGTTCTGCCTGTGCTGAGTATCTGCAAAATATACAGTCTCACGCTTTTCGGGAGTGTTGTTCTGCT
>CAMZIK010000279.1 GCA_947307175.1 uncultured Clostridia bacterium | reverse complement strand
GAGCCCTTTTAGGGCTGTTATAAAACCACCGGCTTTGCCGGTGTGATATTTATTGCGAAAAGTTATTTTTTTATTGTGTCCGCTCGGCGTGCAGCAGTTTTTTGATTTCCATAAACTGACTTTAACTTTTTGCACAATACAGCCTGCTAAATTTGTATAAGTATATTATAATTTTTCTCTTGACTTGCAGTGCCGATTGTGTTACTATACTATATGGGACACTGCACACCATATATATTGTGGTCGGTGAAGTTTGAAGATACAAGATTTTGTTCTTTTTTTGAGTGGGAGAGAAGTATTATGGAAAGAGTGTTTATGGACGAATGGGAAGGCTTTGTGCCGGGAAGATGGTCACGCACGAGCATAAATCTGCGTGATTTTATACACCTTAACTATAAGCTTTACGAAGGCGATGAGAGCTTCCTTGAAGGACCGACCGAAGCTACAAAGCAGCTGTGGGATCAGGTAATGGATCTGAGCGAGTAGGAAAGAGCTGCAGGCGGCGTGCTGGATATGGATACGGATATTATCTCCACCATAACCTCGCATAAGGCAGGTTACCTCAACAAAGACCTTGAGCAGATCGTAGGCTTCCAGACGGACAAGCCGTTCAAGCGTTCGCTCCAGCCTTTCGGCGGCATCAGAATGGCTGTGACTGCCTGCAAGGAGTACGGCTATGAGGTACACCCCGAAATAGTAAGGCTTTTCACCGATTACAGAAAGACACATAATCAGGGTGTTTTCGATGTATATACCCCTGAGATGAGGCTCGCAAGACACGCCGCTATCATCGCAGGTCTGCCCGATGCCTACGGCAGAGGACGTATCATCGGCGATTACAGGCGTGTTGCGCTCTACGGCGTTGACTACCTTATCGAAGATAAGAAGGAACAGCTTGCAACTTCTCTTGTCAGAATGACCAGCGATAATATCCAGCTTCGTGAGGAGCTTGCAGAGCAGATCAGAGCGCTGGGCGACCTCAAAAAGCTGGGCGAGATATACGGCTTTGACATTTCTAAGCCTGCAAAGAACGCAAAGGAAGCTATCCAGTGGATGTATTTCGGCTACCTTGCCGCTGTCAAGGAGCAAAACGGCGCAGCTATGTCTCTGGGAAGAACTTCGACATTTATCGACATCTATATCCAGCGTGACCTTGACAGAGGACTTATCACCGAAAAGCAGGCGCAGGAGTATATCGACCACTTCATCATGAAGCTGCGCCTTGTAAAGTTCGCAAGAACGCCTGAATACAACTCGCTGTTCTCAGGCGATCCTACATGGGTGACTGAATCTATCGGCGGCGTTTCGGTAGACGGTACTCCTATGGTAACAAAGACCTCGTTCAGATACCTGCACACCCTTGAAAACCTCGGACCTGCGCCTGAACCGAATATGACGGTGCTGTGGTCGACAAAGCTGCCTATCAATTTCAAGCGTTTCTGCGCAAAAATGTCTATCAAGACAAGTGCAGTGCAGTATGAGAACGACGACCAGATGAGAGTCCAGCACGGTGACGACTACGCTATCGCTTGCTGTGTGTCTTCAATGGTAGTCGGCAAGGAGATGCAGTTCTTCGGCGCAAGAGCTAACCTTGCAAAGTGCCTGCTGTACGCTATAAACGGCGGTGTTGACGAGCGCCTGAAGATCCAGGTCGGACCAAAGTACAGACCTGTTGTGGGCGACTATCTTGATTATGACGACGTAATGGAAAAGTACGACGATATGATGGAGTGGCTCGCAGCCCTTTATGTAAATACCCTCAACGTTATCCACTATATGCACGATAAATACTGCTATGAGAAGATACAGATGGCTCTGCACGACAGGGACGTAAAGAGATACTTTGCAACAGGTATCGCTGGACTTTCGGTAGTAGCAGACTCGCTCTCGGCTATCAAGTACGCAAAGGTAAAATGTATCCGTGACGAAGACGGAGTTGTCGTTGACTACGAGGTGGAAGGCGACTTCCCGAAATACGGCAACAACGACGACAGGGTCGACCGCATAGCAGTTGACATCGTCAAGTCGTTCATGAAGAAGATAAAGAAGCATCACACCTACCGAGGCGGAATCCCGACAATGTCGATACTGACGATAACATCTAACGTTGTTTACGGCAAGAAGACGGGCAACACCCCAGACGGAAGAAAAATCGGCGTTCCTCTTGCACCTGGAGCTAACCCGATGCACGGCAGAGACACCCACGGCGCAGCTGCTTCGCTCGCATCGGTCGCAAAGATACCGTTCAAATATGCTCAGGACGGAATTTCAAATACGTTCTCTGTAATTCCCGATGCACTCGGCAAGGATCAGGTTTTTGTCGGAGACATCGACATAGAGAGCATTTCGAGGGAGCTTAACGATGAACAGTGATAACATCAAAGAAGCGGACGAGCTTGTTGAAATGATAGACGATCTTATGACAAAGGGCGGCGGCAGGGTCATCGTTAAGACAGATGACAATGCAAGCGGTATAAAGGTCGATACTTTTGTTTCGACCGACTGTGCAGACGGCGCAAAGGGCGCTTGCTGCCAGCCTAACGAAAAGGACGAAGAATTTGATGACAGGCAGAAAGGATAGATAGCTATGGCAGATGTAAAAAATGATGCACAGGTCGAAAACCTCATCGGCTTGCTTGACGGATATGTTGAAAAGGGCGGTCATCACCTCAATGTCAACGTTCTCAACAGGGAAACGCTCATTGATGCCCAGAAACACCCCGAAAAGTATCCTCAGCTCACTATCAGAGTCTCAGGCTATGCCGTGAATTTTACTAAACTCACCAAGGAACAGCAGGACGACGTTATCTCCCGTACATTCCACGAAAAACTATGATTGCTATGTTATTAAGGGGAACTCTATTGAAAACAGTTGTGGATATTCTCTTGGGAGCGTTTTTCTCCAATTCTCTTTTCTGAACTCTTACACATTTTCGGTGGTATGAAGTTTTACTTCCTACCACCGAAAATCTATAAAAGGTTTAGGAATGGGGGTATAGCCGCCGTAGGCGGCTTGCGAGGATATTCA
>CAMZIK010000278.1 GCA_947307175.1 uncultured Clostridia bacterium | reverse complement strand
ATTATTTGGGTTATGTTTGGACGGTTGGTTTTACGATAATAAACGAAAGGAGGAATACAAATGATTGATATCGTTCAGGGCAACGCCGCAACTCCCGATAAACTATTGACCGAAACAGCACAGAAAATAATAAACACGACCACAAAATACTGCGGAGGAACAGGGCATATAGTTGTGCCGGAGGTCATTTTTTAATGATCGTTGCTGTAAAGCTGTTGGCATGAAACGATAATATCATTCCGCTTTGTGGCATAGATTTCGATTGTTCCTATGTTTCATCTGATACCATAAAATAAAACGCAACTGGTTATATGCAAATATGACCAGTTTTGCTATAATAAGAAAAAACAGAAATGAGGTACTCATAATGGAAGAAAGATATCAGCTCAACAAGGAACTTGCACAGATGCTCAAAGGCGGCGTGATCATGGATGTTACCACTCCTGAACAGGCGGTTATCGCACAGGAAGCAGGTGCGTGTGCAGTTATGGCTCTGGAACGTATCCCTGCGGATATCAGGGCTGCCGGCGGCGTGTCAAGAATGAGCGATCCTGCTATGATCCGTTCAATACAGGAAGCTGTGACTATTCCGGTCATGGCGAAGTGCCGTATCGGTCATTTTGTTGAAGCACAAATACTGGAAGCAATCGAGATCGACTATATTGATGAAAGCGAGGTGCTTTCGCCTGCCGATGATGTTTTCCATGTGGATAAGCGAAAATTCAAAGTGCCGTTCGTCTGCGGTGCCAGAGATCTTGGTGAAGCCCTTCGCCGTATTGCCGAGGGAGCATCTATGATAAGAACAAAGGGCGAGCCTGGTACCGGCGACATCGTGCAGGCAGTTCGTCATATGAGAATGATGAATACACAGATCCGTCATGCTGTATCGCTCAGTGAGGACGAACTTTATGAAGAAGCAAAGAAACTTCAAGTGCCGTATGAGCTGCTGAAACAGGTTCACGATACGGGCAGACTTCCGGTCGTAAATTTCGCCGCCGGCGGTGTTGCGACACCTGCCGATGCCGCGCTGATGATGCAGCTCGGTGCAGAAGGTGTGTTTGTTGGATCGGGCATCTTCAAATCCGGCGATCCCGTAAAACGTGCGAGTGCGATCGTACAGGCTGTTACGAATTATAATGATGCAAAATTGATCGCTGAACTTTCATCTGGACTTGGTGAAGCTATGGTCGGTATCAATGAGAGCGAGATCAAGCTCATTATGGAAGAAAGAGGTAAATAATGCGGATAGGTGTACTTGCAGTACAGGGAGCTTTTGCAGAGCATTCCGCAAAGGTATGTCAGCTTGGTGCTGAGGCAGTGGAGATACGCAAGAGACATGACATTCAGACGGAGCTTGACGGTCTGATCCTACCGGGCGGTGAAAGTACAGCGATGCGGAAACTTCTGACAGAGCTTGACCTGCTTGAACCGTTAAAGGAAATGATACAGAATGGTTTGCCTGTTTTTGGGACTTGTGCCGGTATGATCCTTCTTGCAAAAGAAATATCAGGCGGCGGTACTCCTTGCTTTGGAACATTGGATATATCTGTGCATCGGAATGCTTACGGCAGACAGCTCGGCAGCTTTCGCTGTGTCGATATATTTGCAGGGAAAGAAATCGAAATGCCATTTATCCGCGCACCGTATGCAACGAATGTGCGTGATAATGTCACAGTTCTTGCTTCACACGATAACAGGATCGTTGCAGTCAGACAAGATAATCAGCTTGCAACCGCTTTCCATCCGGAACTGACCGAGGATTTTACAGTTTATGAATATTTCTTTCAAACGATTGCCAAACGCCTAAGAAAGTAGTATAATCAAAGTAAGAGGTGGAGAAAATGCATATCCGAATTGACCGTGAAAGCAGCGTGCCGGCTTATATGCAGGTCTACAATGAACTGCGCAATAGAATCATATCGGGAGCATTTGTACATGGTGCAAAACTCCCCTCAAAACGAGAGCTTGCAAGAGATTGTCTTGTCAGTCTCCCGACGATAGAACACGCTTATCAACTGCTTTGCGATGAAGGGTTCTGTGAAATGCGTCTGCGAAGCGGTTGCTATGTGAAATACGCTGTCGAGAGCTTCTTCCCTGTTTCTGCAACAGAGGAGACGATCTTTCAAATAGACAGGGATCATATTCTGCATAACGACAATATTCCGTTTTCCTCGGTAGCAGCAATGCTGAGAAAAGTGATCCTTGATTACGGGGAACGGATACTGATGAAATCTCCAAAGGGTGGTTGTTCACAGCTTCGTGATGCGATATGCCGCTATCTTTCAAGATGCAGAAATATCAATGTATCCAGAGAACAGGTCATTATTGGTTCGGGGGCTGAATACCTGTACGGGATCTGTATCCAGATGCTTGGCAGAGGAAAGACCGTTGCGTTGGAATCGCCCTCTTACGAAAAAATAGAAGCAGTCTATAAGGCAAACGGCGCTGTTTGTGATATGCTTGAAATGGACGGAGAGGGTATCCGCACTGATGAACTCAGCAGAACAAGTGCAGAGATCCTCCATGTCACGCCTTTCAACAGCTTTCCAAGCGGCGTAACTGCTTCTGCTAAGCGCAGACAGGTCTATCTGGAATGGGCGTATCAGAGGAATGCGGTCATTATTGAGGATGACTATGATTCTGAATACACTCTGAACGGAACAGCACCGCAGACATTGTTTGCACAGTCGGAAAACGATCATGTCATATACATCAACACCTTCTCAAAGACTATCGCTCCCTCACTTCGTGTTGCCTATATGCTTCTGCCTGAGAAACTGCTGCCTCTATATGAACAGACTGTCGGATTTTATTCCTGCACAGTCCCTATGCTTGAACAGTTCTTTCTTGCTGAATGGCTCGACAGCGGTGAATTTGAACGGACGATCAATCGAGTCAGGAATACTAAAAAAATATGATTTAAATGAGAGCTGCCTACAAGATTGGCTTCAAGGACGGTGCGACTATGATGCAGGAGATTCAGGACTGATATAATCACAGCATAAGGAAAAGGGCAATGTCCTCCGTGA
>CAMZIK010000277.1 GCA_947307175.1 uncultured Clostridia bacterium | reverse complement strand
TTCGCACCGTTCTCATAGTCGGACGGCATTACGCATCACCGCCTTCGTCTGCGGTTGGCATTTCAAAAGTGGAGAACGCTTCACTCTGGAGCCAACGGGTAATGTCACGCTGGACCTTCATCACTTCCTCATAGTCGGAGCTATGGTAAAGGAGAATTTCGCCGTTCTTTACGTCAGTGCCGATGATGCAGTATTCATCTTCCGAATGCTCCTCATCGAAACCAACAGCACGCTCCTCGACGCTGATTGCGACCAGATTGTTATAGTTGACAAGATCGCCGTCCTGCGTGATAATAGACTTAGCCATGATTTTTCACCTCTTTCCGTAAAAGCTCATGGAGCTTGTTGTGATATTCCTCCTGAAGCTCGTCAAAAGAAGAAAACACGGTGTCAAGAGTCTTTTTCTCTATCCTGTTACCGAGCATATCCATGACGATAGCTTCTAAATCGCTGTGAAAACTGTAAAACAGGTCGTTTACAGACTTTCAAGCGGCTTCGGAGTCTGTGTTCTGCTTCTCAGGGTTAGGATTGAAGTATCCGGTCTTGAGATACACAAGCCTGTCAGGGCAGTAATAGCGATGCTGATTACCTTTACCGCAGGGAATCGCATAACCGAAGTCAACAGCTCCGGCAACAAGCCCCTTTTTCAGCGTAGCGATGCCGATACCACTTGCCTGAGAGATCTCAGACAGCGATACATTCCTGCCTGTAAATGCAGGAGTTACCGCCACATTCTTCTTTGCAGCCATAGAACCACCTCCTTTCTCTGTCAGACAGCCATACCATAACCGAGATCACGCCTGATCTGTTCGTCAATGTTACGGCTCTCACAACCTTCGTTGAAATGATATGTCAGAACCTCGTTGTAGAGGGAACTGATGAAATATCTGCGAAAATCCTTGATATTATCGACCTTTGCCATATTCTCAAGGACATTCTCTACCATGTAGATATTGGCTTTGAGCATCTTTGACTGAATAACTGCTCTGGGGAATGCCTGACCTCTGAGTGTGGTATATGGCAGAGGGGAACATATTTCGTCAACGATAAAGCCGACAATTTCATCAGCTTCTGCATAACCGTCCCGACCGTCCTGACAGAGCCAGTCACCAAGATGCCAGTAGTCGAGATTATCTCTGACAACTTCTGTGAAATACTCTACTTCTTCTGCGTTATATCCGTCAGTCACTCTCTCAGCAGATTTTTCAACACTCGGAATGTTGAAAGTTGGCTTTGCCACCGCAGGAATGATAGAGGATTTATCACACAGTAATTGATTTTTCTGTTTTGTATTGTTGTTATTATATTGTCCCTGATTTTCAGACAGCGGAGTTTCAGCAGGCGGAGTGTCCAGATACGGGTTTTCCACCTTCTGTTTTTCAGCCGATGAAGAAACAACGGCTTTCGCCTTGCCGCCCTCACGGATCGTAATAGCCTTGCGTCTGGTCTCAGCTTCAAGTTCGTCTGCTTCTTCCTTGCTGACGGGTACATCGAAAAAGCTGTAAACATATTCAAAATGATTGTTCACGCTCTCATTCGACAGGAGTTTTGTGCGAACAAGGTAGCCCATATCAATGAGTTTGTTCACAGCGTTATGCACGGCAGTCTTGCCCTCTTTGCAGATAGCTTTCAGTCCTGACATAGAGAAATTCCAGCTATTCGGCAGAGAAAGAACTTTCAGCATAAAGCCGATCAGTTTGTTTCTGATCTTATTGGTTCTGAGGAGCTTTGCACTGATAATAGTGAAATTGCTGTCCTTCTTCACACGGTTCAGGGTAGCGTTATCTGCTGTAAATGTCTCCATTTCAATGTCATACTTCGGGATAGAATCGTCCAGTTCCGAGTATTCATAGAAGTCATAGAGATAGCTGATCCTGCCCGTAGGAGACTCGTTTGGCATCAGCAAGGTCTTTTTGACATATCCCCACTGTTCCAGTTCAGCAAGTTGAGACTTGATCGCTGTTTCACCGTCCTCACAGATAGCCACAAGTCCGGCAATCGTGAAATTCCATGTAGGTGGTAGGTCATTGATCTTGCCGAGCAGACCTATCGAATCGCAGCCGATATTTGTTGACCGCACGAAGCAATTGCTCAGAACGGCATAACCGCCTGACCTATGTACTCGGCAGATCGTATCTGGTATTGTCTTTTTTGCTTTTGTTTTCTTGTCCATTTCTCTCACCTCTGCTTACGCTCCGTACACAAATTCCATGTTGGATATTCGCAGCTTGTTGACCGCATAGACATGACCATACGGCTTCTGCACTACAAGGAGGAAACCTCTCTTGCAAAGCTCATACACAGCGGTACGAAGCTCATCGAAGGTGAACTGTGAAAGCTCACTGTAACGGCGAAGCTCATCGACCGTAACGTAGTCAAAGTCTGAATGGTTGAGCATTGCCGTCAGCAGTTCATTACAGGCTTTAGCTTCAAAGTTGTAATTGAGCAGACTGATTTCAGTAGGGTTCGGCATAGAAAGACCTCCTTGACATAGTTCATCTGAAATAAAAAAAGCTCCTCAGCGACCTGTTTTCATACAGGCTCAGTGAGAAGCGATGTGCAATATTCAATTTTTAGGCATAAAAATAGCGGACAGCGCTTCTGTTATGAAACACCGTCCGCTATTGTCCATTATTCAGTTTGCTTTGTCAACAGACTTTCTACCGTTTTAGGGTTGTTTTCGGCTTCTACCAAGTTTCTACCAACTTTTTTACCGTTGGCTTTCTACCAAATTTCTACCAAAAATCTTCAAAATGCTTGAATTTTCAGAACAGCGCTGTTTCGCTGTTTTTGAGCTTTCTACCATTAAAAAGCCCCATGGAATCGGATTTTTTTGTGTGACTCAGTGTGACTCGGTGGTACTCAGTGTGAAATTGGTTTGATAATACCATAAAACAAGCGAAAAAGCAAGGAAAATAGGCAAATTCTCCTTGCTTTCGGTTCAATAGATCATGCCTGTTTTACCGTCTTTGATCGCCTTCGGCTGATCGATCTTCAGACCTTCAAGCAGCCATCTTGTCTGCTGAGGTGTCA
>CAMZIK010000276.1 GCA_947307175.1 uncultured Clostridia bacterium | reverse complement strand
GCACTTAGGTAGCGTTGCTACCAACAAGGGCTATTCCGACTGGGCCACAACAGCCATCCCTGCGGATGTCAAGACCATGTGGTACCGTTTCTCGCGGCGCGAGGACGACTACTGCATCGAGTGCTCAACAGACGGCATCAACTTCAGCCAGATGCGCATATGCCACATGTATGCCGCAGCCGAGGAAATTCAGTTCGGCATCTATGCCTGCTCGCCCGAGGAGTCATCCTTTACCGCCACCTTCACGGACATGAGGATAACCGAATGCGCCTGGAAGGCTCACGACGGACAGCAGCCGGATTAACAACGTCCTTACAGGAAACAAGACAAGAGATAAAATATACAACTAACAAAACAATAAACTTTATTTCCCAAAATCAAAAAAATATTGATTTTGGGAAATATTTTTGTTATACTAACATTGAGGTGAATCGTATGAAACTGATAGAACGCACAATGTACTTGGATAAGCTGAAAAATGTTATCGGGACACCTGATATTAAGGTGATCACAGGTGTGCGCCGCTCCGGTAAATCAAAGCTGCTGGAAGCGTTCAAGACGTATCTTGACAGCGAATATGCAAATGCCAATATCATTCATATCAATTACAATCTCAGCAAATTTGAGGATTTAAAAGAATACCACGCCCTCAACGAATATATTCAGGACAGATATATCTCCGACGCAGAAAACTTTGTTTTGATAGATGAAATCCAGATGTGTCCCGATTTTGAATTGACCATCAACAGCCTGCACGCATCCGAGCAGTACGATATCTATATCACCGGTTCAAACGCCTTTCTGCTCAGTTCGGATTTAGCGACCTTGTTCACAGGACGCACCTTTGAAATCAAGGTGTATCCCTTCTCATTCCGTGAGTTTTTGACTTATTATGAGCTGAACGATGTTTATTCGGCGTTTGACCGATACCTCACCGAGGGCGGTATGGCGGGTTCTTACCTCTACCGTGACAGAGAAGCAAAGTACGATTACATCGAGGATGTATTCAACACCCTGATTCTGCGCGATATTCGTCAAAAGTATAAAATCAGAAACCCTGTTTTGATGGATAGAATAGTTGATTTCCTGATGGATAATATCTCCAATCTGTCGTCTGCTCGCAATATTGCGAACGCACTGACAAATAACCAAGACAAAATTAATCACAAGACGGTATCAAACTATCTGGAATACCTTTGCAACGCGTTTGCCTTTTACAAAGTCAGGCGATATGACATCAAGGGCAAGAAGTATCTGAGCACGAATGATAAGTATTATCTCAGCGACCATACCTTCCGCTACGCAAAGCTCGGCACCAAGAATCTCGATTACGGCAGAGTATTGGAGAACATCGTCGCCATAGAGCTGCTGCGCAGAAAATATGAAGTTTATGTCGGCGTACTGTATAAGAAAGAAATAGATTTTGTGGCGATCAAGCGTGATGAAAAAATCTATATTCAGGTCTCGGATAATATCAGCAGTCCAGATACCTTCCAAAGAGAAGTTGATCCTCTGCTGAAAATCAAAGACGCATATCCGAAGATCCTGATCGCCAGAACACGCCACGAAACCTATCAGTATGAGGGAATACAGATTATTGATATAGGTAATTGGTTAGCCGGGAAGGAATGAGGGACTTATCATAACGTTAGACAAAGCAAAATTTGAAGATATAAACACGATTCTGCAAATGCAGAAAGAAGCCTTTGCCGAGCTTTATGAAAATTATCGGGATACCGAAACAAGCCCCACGACTGAAAAATACGAGGATATTTTATTTCGCTTTAATCAGCACGAAACAACCTATTATTTTATAACGGCTGATAACGAAAAAGTCGGCGTTATCCGTGTGGTGGATCATAAAGACGGTGTTACCCGAAAAAGAATATCGCCGATCTTCATTATGCCGGAACACCGCAATAAAGGCTACGCTCAGCAGGCAATCGCAGAAGCGGAGAGGATTCACGGCAAGAATCACTGGAAGCTCGACACAATCTTGCAGGAAAAAGGCAACTGCTATCTGTATGAAATACTCGGCTATCATCAGACCGGCATAACAGAGATCATCAATGACAAAATGACGATCGTATTTTATGAGAAGGATTGAAACGATGAAACACATAATGAATTTGAATCAAAGTATGACGAAAGCTAATAAATAGTAGTAAATTATTATTTGACCGTTTTGCTTAATCAACTTGGTCATATTATAAAAAGTGATTGGAGGTTGCAAAAGAATGATTTCAGCTTGTATCGCCAGATTAATATCAACTTTTAGTGGTCTTAAACTACAAGCACTTATTAATGCACAAATAGACGCAAAAAATTGTTTGGAATGGGGAGAAAAAATTTCTAAAGAAGAGTATTTTGATGAAATAGAGTCTATTCATCCAATACATAGTAGGCTAAAAGACGAACCTGATTTTTTTGTAGGAGAGATATATTATAGTTCAATAAAAAACCTTATTATCTCTTTTTCATCTACTTTAGAATTCTTTTTAAAAGATAGCATTAGGCTTAATATGATGCGGAATTATACTCTATTGAAAAAAGGGTTGATTGAAAGCAAGTTTACCATTAATCCAAAGGATATTGTAGATTGTAAGGATATTGAGGAAATACGACTAAAGTATATATTAAATCTTTCAGAACACATATGCTCTGGTGAACTATGGAAAAATAAGCTAAAAAAGTATATAAAGCTTTTATCATTACCCGATGAGTTATGGAAAGATTCCATTAATAACAGAATTGATTCTATTTGGGAAGCAAGAAATGATATAGCTCATGCAAACACAAGAGGATTAACGTTGAATTACGATAATAAAACATATAATTATAATTCAAATATGGGTGTAACCGAATATACTCAATTTGCACTTTTATTTATAAAGCTGGTTGATGATGCTATAGACCATTTATCCCAAGTTGATAAACTATCTTTGGATAAATGGAAAGCGACTGATGCTACTCTTCTTTATAGGAAATAAAAAAAGCCATAGGGCGAAAATGAGTGAACTATTTTCAACCGAGACCATCCCAAATATTGTGTAAACCTCCGATATGGTGTAGAATAGAAGCAC
>CAMZIK010000275.1 GCA_947307175.1 uncultured Clostridia bacterium | reverse complement strand
ATATAACCTCTGTAGCCCGAGTATTCCTTATCGCTCATAATGTACGCTCCTTTTGGCAGACAATAACTTTGAAGCTATTGCCTTCAATTGTAACAGTAACCATATCTTTATCCTTTCTTGTGGATTATTTATATTTCCTTACAGATCCGCAAACTATGTTTGCACCATGCATACCTTCATATTGTATATTATAAAATTCAGCTAAGAAGTACCTCATGAAGTCTGAAAACAACAAAATCTCCGACTTCCAGCGTAAGCGGAGGGTGGGTCTGTATGAACTGTTCTCTTGCGGCAAGGTATTCTTCAATTTCCTCTCTTGTCTGAAAGAGCCCGTATTGATTTAACTGAAACTGAGGAAATACAAACGGGACCTCATTGTACACAGCCGAATAATTGTCACCCACTGCATATGCATAGTCATATCCCAGAAATATCTTATTAAAATCAGGACAATCAAACTTCGGATCCGGCACGTCGGTTTCACAAAGTAACAGCCTGTATTTTATATTTCTTTTTTCTGCTTCCTTTATATATTTGTATATGTAATTCATATCGTTACATGCAGATACCCATGTATGTTCGTCAAGATTCCAATAGGTTTTATCGATGTTCTCATGATAATAGGGTTCAAAACAGTCAGATACGTCTTCTTCAAAGTTTAAGAACCAGTTCTGAGCAGTCTGATAGCTGAATCCGCTGCCGTCTATCCCTTTATATGAATTGTCAGAATATTTTTGAATAACAATGCCGTTTACAATCATATATCATCACCATTAATTACGGTTTGTGCGATTGACCTTGCACACTGCTTACATTACCAATATCAGAATCTATCGTCTGATAGTAAAGTATTCTGAATGTTTTACAAATCCTAATTTTTCAGCTATTTTTTGTGATGCTGTATTATTTGCATCACACGACCAGACAGGGCGCTTGTGCTGTTCAAAACAAAATTGAATCATTTTTTCTGCTGCAGCCAGCCCAAGTCCCATGTGACGAAAATCTGAAACTGTTTCAATTCCGATGTCAATTTCATCTCTGCTTACAGCAGCCGAAAAAGCCCATGAAACAGCTTCTTTCTGATGCATGACACAATAACCCATCCCGTGATTCAAAAAATCAGAAGCATCTCTCCAGGAAAAACGAGGTGTAATACGTCCCTGTAAGTTATTAAACATATCCTCATTGAATTGACATATCTCGTAATCTGGGCTTAGTTCACTGCGAAAAATAGGATTATCCAGCGGATATTCAAAATTATATCGCTTCCCGAGTACAATATCATGTTTGTTTCGGAAAAACTCAATAACTCTCGGATTTGCTGAGAACAGTATAAAACGTCTTGGCAGATCATTGCATGGACTTAAAAACATATTGTAAATCGCTTCAAGAAAGCAGTTGCTGCAAGAACCATAAAGGTAAGCGAATCCGCTATAGTGCCAGAGCAAAACAGAATCATCATCTTTGTAAATGTCTCCATACTGACTCATTTCAGCAATTGAGAGCGGATAAACTGTGCCGCACGGTGTTTTTTCTATTTGGTGTATGATACTTTGGTATGATGTTGGATTCAGCTTTTCCATATTACTTTCCTCATGAGTTTCAAATTATGCGAGTGGTTTCGTAGATTGTTTACATTTCCAATTATACATTAATTGATTTCGATTTTCAATGCGAGTTACAGCAAATATAATAGCACGCCGAAGGCGTACCGAGTAAATGGTGGCGCCTGCGGCGCAATAGAAAAATCTGCTCATCAGGGCTGAGCAGATTTGATTCGAAGTAGGTAGGTTTACTTTTGATTATTAAATATATATAGCCTAAAAAGGAAATAAGGGCAACGTCGCAACGCCACCCTTACAAAAGCTTTCGCTTTTTGGTATCAATATTATTGTATGATATCTAAACTAATTTGTCAAGTGTTTTTATCAGAATTTAACAGTCACAAAATCCTTTAATTCGTTGTTCTTGATTATCCTTTTCGCTTCGGGAAGAGTCAATTTTACATCAATGACATAGGGTATATCATTATAAAATCCTCCTCAAAGTGCGTCCTTTGGACAATGCTTAACACATTCCATACACAAAATACACTCGGTTCCGTTTTTACGTTTTCTTGAATTGTCTGTCACATCGACGTCCATAGGACATACTTTACTGCACTTACCGCACGATACACACTTCTTCGTATCGCATTTGATCCTTATCAGCGAGAAGTAACTCATGGGCTTCAGAAATACTGTGATCGGGCAAATATATTTACAAAATGCTCTGTTGTCTTTGAAAAGAAATGCTAACACGATACCGAACGCATAATACAGAACATTTCCAATGATGAATGCCCAGAACATAATACGTTCGATATTTCCTGCTTTTGCAAGAAAGAGAGCTGTTACAAATATCAGTGATACCGCAAATGTGATATATCTGATCCATCCGATCTTTTTTCGCGGCTTATTCGGTGTCTTATATGGAAGAAAATCCAGGATCATTGCAGTCCAACAGGCAAATCCGCACCAACCCCGGCCAAAGATCAGAGGACCGAAGATTTTTGCAACGGCATAATGTATCGTTGCAGCCTCGAAAACACCCGTGAACAGATAGTACCAGAATCCCTCTATCTGCATATTCTCGCCGCTGATCAGTCCAAGATATATAAGCATATATGTTCCTACGAGCAGCTGCGTGACTCTTCTGGCATGTTTGTTTTTTCTGGTGAACAGAAAAATGCCAAGAGAGATTGAAATACCGATATATGAGAAATTTAAAAGGTAAAACAAGTTATTCTTTGTCAGCCATAGCGTAACTGCAACAGTTTCAAAAATCACCAAAAATATTATAGGTAATAAGTTTTTCTTTCCTGTTTTCATTCTGATACCTCATCAAATTCCGATTTATTCGGGTAGTCTCGCATACTCGAATATCGATTATATTACCAATTATACTATAACCACTCGTTATTTTCAATCAGAATTGCCGCGATGCAACGTGATTATTATAATAGCACGCCGTAGGCGTACCGATGAAGTGAAAATTTTCAACTGGTACGATAAAATAAACGGAAACTGGATATATCCAAATCAGAAACT
>CAMZIK010000274.1 GCA_947307175.1 uncultured Clostridia bacterium | reverse complement strand
TGATTCGACAATTTACATCTCATGGGAAAAGGACAGCATCTTTGTAAAGCCCAATTCTTTAAGAAGTGGTGATAATTATTATGTTTTAAATGAAATAATACTGCCTAAGTCTAAATATGAAGATATCTACTCTACTAACATCAACGAAATGAGTCCTGAATGGGAACGCAATAGATATAATAACAAGTTAGAGGAGATGTTGAAAACCGAATCTGATATCTCAACGATTTATAGTTTTCTCTTATCTGAGTATCGAGCCGGTAAGCTTCTGAAAAATGATTCCTTTAGGATACTTTCTGCATATCGGATTCCTCTAAAGAATCAATCCAATGAAATTACTGTTGGCAATCTATTTGTCTGTGATAAATCAGGATACTTTACAGCAGAATTGATCATGGGTATAACAGTCCATGATGAATGCAGAGGATTGGCTAAGGATATTGAAATCAAAGCTCTCAGTGACATTCATTATGAAGATATTCAATATGATGAAGAATTAACAGCAGACGATATTGAAGAACTGATTGATGATCCGGAACACTATTTTAATAATTATGAGGAAATCCTACGTGGATTTTATCGTGATGGTTTGATTTCGGATGAACTGCTTCAAGATTACGGTTTAGGCTATCTTTCTATAGGTAGCTCTAACGAATATGACTATACCTATGATCTTGAGTTCCCAACGGAAGCAGTCGGAGACAGACATCAGCTTTCATCTCATATTCGCAAATTATGGAACAATCCAATCAAGGTAGTTTCTGTTGTAGTTGAACGATCAGTTAGAATGGGACAAAACAAAGATGGAAGCACATTTAATCTTAACATAAAAGATGCTCGTGATGGCGCATTAAAAAAATATGCTCCGGAAGGAAGACACGATCTTTGTTTCTGCCAAATGTGTCAAAGAGTCAAATCTAAAGGTCTTATTGAAGTAAACAATGTTGAATTATTACCTGAATACTATTTTTCACAGCTTAGAATAGCTCTTTGCCTGGAATGCAGCAAAAGATTTGAAATACTGAGAGAAACTGATCATATAAGAAATGAGTTTATTGAGAGCATAATACACTATGATATCAGTGATGATAGTTCTAATGAAATTCCTATTGGAAACAGCGAAACCATTAAATTTACTGCTAAACATCTTGCTGAAATTCAGGAAATACTAAAACAGAAGCCTCATAAGAATAAGCAATAAAAAGGAGGAGCGTTGCCACAGACGGCAATGCTCCTCCTTTTTATTCGTCCTCGTCCGAACACTCCTCCAGCCCGTGAAGCAGTTGGATATAAACGCACTCTGCTCGGTCGTGTTCCTCGCCCTCAGTAGTCATCATCATTTCAAGGAAACAAGCCTTAGCTTCTTCGTAATCAGTCCAGACCTCGCGTTTACCGTTGCAGACAGTTGTGACCTTTCGTGTTCTCGGCATTGCCAATTCAGGTGTTTTCAACATAGCTGTGTACCTCCAAATCATTATTGTAGATACAGTATATACCATAATAACGCAAGAGTCCAGCATATCGGAATAATTGTAACCATTATTGTGAAAGGCGCAGCAATTTCAAAAGCCAGTCCGGTACATAGCGCACATATCGTATTTCATCGCCGTCGGGAATTATCCTGACGGCGATTTTCATATTCTGTTCAATGCTTTAGCTGAGCCACCTTTGTTTGCAGAAACATCAGCGGACGCCAGAGCTTATCGCCAAGCTCCTTGATCTCCTCAATATCTTCCTTGTAAACTTTGTTCGTGACATTTGCACGGTGGGCAATTTGGTTGATATTGTTTGCGATATTATTCGCAAGTACAGTGAGCCGTTTTAGCTCGTTCTCGTCGATATGGACGATGTAACCCTCGAAGATCATGGCTCTCACAAATGTACTGAGACTGCTCATACCGCTGTTAGCAAACTTCTTCTTGATAGCCGCCATTTCTTCGGGGCTGACACGCACTTTCAGGTACAATGTACGCTTCTTTTCATCTTTCATTTTCTCTTGTTCTCCTTTTTTATTTTTATCAATTCGGGGTCGTAGGGGCAGCGCCCTCTGCCAAGCCTTGTGAAGTGTGTGTAGTCGCATTTTGCGCCCACACTTCACCGTGCTTGCTGGTAGAGTTTCGCCCCTGTGGGGCGAATGTCATTTCCGAGCCTTTCGGCTCGGTCTTTTTTCTCGATTCCGAGAATTGGAGCTGTGCGACTTTCTCTATTTCGTCGCTCCCCATAATCAATATAGCGCACTTTCCCGATCACGTCAATAATAAATTCAGATTTTTTATGATTGCTCAAAATAGCTTCGTCAAAATGACCGGATAGCATAAACGGCGTTATAGCGTACTTTCAGTTTTTTGAATCGCAAAATTCCCCGGACATTTGTTGACAAAGTATGAACAAAAGTTTGTGCGCAATGCGGCTTGTATTTCAAATGTAGAGCGCGCTATAATTGGATCATAGCAGGTGAGCTTCGGTCACTCGGCTCTGCCTGCTGAGAACAAAAAAATGAAAGGTTGTGATTTTTCTATGGGCATTTATACAGAAAAGAGAGATCAGCTCATTGAGAAGATCAAAGGTTTGGAAAAGCGTATCGCAAGCGATACTGCGAAAAAGAAAACGCTGGAGGACAAGCTGAAAGAAGTTTCTCGTCTGGCGATGGCGGAGGAGTACAACTGCAAGCCCCGTGAGCTTGATGAGATCATCACCTCGGAGCATTCGCTGTTGCAGAAACTCCGTGCAAGCGGTCTGTCCGATGACGAGCTGCTGAAACTGGTCGGGAGTGAAAATGCTGAGAATGAGAAAAGCAATGCCACCGATCTCGTCGCTGACTTCGGACAGCAAATGAGCTTTACGGATAAAGCGAATCCCTATGAGGATTAAAACTATCCGATAACGAAAGGTGTAGCCGTAAAATACTCAGTCGGCTCAAAACACTGAGCCGACCTTACGGCTATTATGAGGGTGAGAGATAGAAAGCGAAGCCCTCAACTCAAAAGCATAGAGAAAGAGAAGCTAAAGGAGTAAAATTCGCTATGAATAAAAATGATACTGCCGTAGAGAAAGAAAAGGCAGGAAAGATGTTTGAGCTGAACGAGAAGTACAAGGAC
>CAMZIK010000273.1 GCA_947307175.1 uncultured Clostridia bacterium | reverse complement strand
TTGCCCCTTTCTTTCTTCGCTATCATTCGCAGAAGATAGAAAAATACTGTGTGGCTTGACCTGCCGACTGATACTTGGAACAGTTTTGCATAGCACCTCTGTGCCGCAAAGCGTTCAGTCTCGGGCTTTTGTCTTTTCTGCTATTTCAGGGTTACTATACAGATAGTAAACTCCTGCGGCGAGAACTCTTTGCGCTGCCATTCGCTCACACTTGCGCCACGTTGCCCTGTGGGGCGTTGTGTTCCTGCGGGTCGGGTAGTTTGTCCACCGTGGGAGATGGCGGGCAAGAATCGGCTCACAGTGCGGGGTTGAATTCGGGTAAGACTATCCCTTGATCTGCAAAAACTTTTGCTCTGATCTTTGCTGCACACTGGTGGAGTAACTCGTTGATCGAGAACCTTTTCATCTCAACTTTCTTTCCTCCGATGAGCAGGTACTCAGGGTCAGCAGCGCTGCGAAAAGGGACAGCTAACTGCCTGACAGGGTCAGCTGACTTTTCACAAGTGTTGCTTTCTCCTGTTGCCGAAGAGTCAATAGAATCAATGGTTTGCGAGCTTTCGGTTTGCTCGGCAGTGACAGCAGGGTCAGCATTTTGTGACGGCTCGGGCATCAGAGTTCTGCCGTCACCGGTGTCACTGTCACGGTCGTACTCCAGCATAATCAGCCGCTGTCCATTGCTGCGCTTGTGAGAGAACTTTACGCCGTAGCTTTGCAGTTCATAGCCGTGCAAGGTCAGATTTTTCTTCATCATGTTCGGGAAAAACTCTTGTGAGTATTTCTCCGTAAGCAGACCGCAAAGCTCTGTTGCCGAACCTTTGAACGAAAGCTGCTCAAGCATCAGGTCGTGAATTGCAAAAGAAAAAATGTCGGGTGGCTTGTCCTCGCTCTCGTCGGTGACCGTCCAGCTTGCACCCTGCCGAGTGAGCAGCAGTTCTGTGTCCTCAATGTCACGACCTGTGCAGTGCAGTGTCGCTTGGTTCGCACTTCGTTTTGCCTTGATAAGCACCAGCAGTCCGTCAACACAGCCGTTAAGCCCTGTGCTGCCCGAGACCATATTGAACGGATCCTTGTCAGCCGCCTTGCGAAGATGATGTACAAGCACAATGCAGATACCGAGCTGCTGTGCGAGAGCTTTCAGCGGCAGAAGCTCGGCATAGTCGCTGCCGTATGTGGATTCTGTTTCGCTGCGAACCATTTGCAAAGTGTCGATGATAACCAGCCGCAAGTCATCGTGTGCAGACTTGAACTTGGTGATCTGCTCCTCTAATCCGCCGCCGATAGTGTCGGCAAGAATAGAAAAATACAGCTTTTCAGACGGTTCGTCTGTCAGTTCGTACAGCCGCTTCTGGATACGCTCGTACCCGTCCTCGAGACAGAAATACAGAGCCGTTCCGCTTGCAGTTTCACGCTCGAGCAGTTTTTCACCCTTTGCGACTGCAAGGCAAAGCTGCAATGCCAGCCACGATTTCCCCGCCTTCGGGGAGCCTGCAAGAATGTACAAGCCTTGTGCAAGCAAGCCGTCAACGGCGAACTCGATAGGCTTGTACAGCGTGGTCATTATTTCCTCGCAGGACTTTGTGATCAGTTTGTTCATTTGATCTCTCCTTTCTTTTTTTAATTCAGAAGGCTATCGTTGCCCTCTATATACTTACCGATGAGAAACGACAAAAAGCGACATTTTTCTGCCGTTCACAAAATCTTTACATTTTACAAGGCAAAAAAAGGCCGCACAGACTGCTCTGAGCGGCGACATATCTACGCTGCTTTCTTTCGTTTCTTCTTGGGTTTTGGCTTTTCAAGATACCTGCAAAGCCGTTTGATATTGTACGGTATCTTTCCCGTGTATTCCTCGTGACATCCCATTGCAAGCCTTGCATACTCTGTGCGCAGCTTTTCAAGCGCTCTCTTTCTGAGCTTCCTCACATTGCCGGGAGTCGTTCCGACTTCCTTAGCGATCTCGTCGGTGTTCTTGTCTTTGAGAAAAAGCGTTATGACTTGATACTGCTTTGGTGTGAGGGTTTTCATGCTTTCGCACAGCAGCTTGTCCTCGAACAGATCTTCGATGCATTTGGTGCTATTTCTTTCGACTCGCTTTTGGAACGGATGCACACCATAGTATTTGCTCTTTGAAGATGCTGCACACTCGGACAGGGACTTTTGCTTTCTGCCTTCGTAGTATCTTCGGTCTGAATTGAGGTGCGCTCTTTCAACCTCCTGCCACTGCTCTGATTTGTAGAATGACACCAGCTGCTCGTACTCTTGTTTCGTATGCGTTTGCTTGAACAGCTCAAGCGGCGTAGGCAACTCTGAAACGACACTCGAATTATCTTTCTTGTGGTAGTATTGGATCCTCATGAATACCCCCTTCGGTTTCAGGTTGAAGGTTTATGTATCATGAGTGCCGTCAGGTCACGGCTTTATTCTATCATTCAAGACAAAAAGTGTCAATAGCTAACTGTACAATTGGTTGGACAGTTATTAAACTGTCTGTTTCTTTGTTCTAACACTTTGTTATCAATTCAGATGTTGACTTTGCCACTAACCAGAGTTAACATACAACACCACAGCAGCGGCAGGGTTCGTATATTATATCAACACAAGAAAAACCTCTCAAAATCAGCGCATCTACACCAATTCCGAGAGGCTTTCGACCATATTTCTGACCATTATCAAAGGCTTGAATAGAGCTTTTCCAGCTGCTTGCGTTTGAGCTGCATATCCGAGTGGACATACCTGTCAAGCGTGATCTTGACACTCGAATGTCCGAGCAGCTCGCTGAGCGTTTTCACATCAACGCCGCTCTTGACGCACTGCGTTGCAAAGGTGTGCCGCAGGGAGTGAAAGTTGCGATACGGCACGCCGATTCGTTTGAGGAACGACTTGAACCGCAGCGTGTAGGTGCGTGGCTCGGTCGGTCTTGGTGAGCCGGTCAGGAAGAAATCATCATCCGAACAGCGCTGTTTTAGCATCACAATTTCACTCAGCAAAAAGCTCGGTATCGGCACATCACGCAGTGAGCTTTTGCTTTTCGGAGTGCCGTAAGCAACACCTTAACAACGATTATTTGGGTTATGTTTGGACGGTTGGTTTTACGATAATAAACGAAAGGAGGAA
>CAMZIK010000272.1 GCA_947307175.1 uncultured Clostridia bacterium | reverse complement strand
GTGCGAATCAGGGGCTCGACTGGTCAGATGTTGAACGTGTACTTGACGAGCGCAACGAGAAGATAGGCAATCTCAAGAAGTTTCACGAAGTGGATAAGAATACCTGATTAAAAAAATAAAATATATCCTGTGGCTATATATACTATTGACATAACTCGTCGATTGTGATATAATATTACTGTTGTCGAGGTGTGGCTCAGTTTGGTAGAGTACTACGTTCGGGACGTAGGGGCCGCAGGTTCAAATCCTGTCACCTCGACCATACGGGACGGTATTTCATGATGATATACCGTCTTTTATACGCCGCTGTGGTGAAATTGGCAGACACAAGGGACTTAAAATCCTCAGAGGGTTTTGAGCCATAGGATTTTGCCCGTTCTCGCTTCAGCAATCTCAAATGCCGTAGTTACGGCACTTTGATTTGATTTTGTGAACTTTTTGGTAGAATAGTTTTTCGTGTTTGAGGACTTTTCTACCAAGAGTTCTACCAAAAACCCGCTTTTCCCTTTATTTCCTTCGGGTTTGGTCTTGCCACAAAAGATTTTTTTCCCATGTGCCAAGTGACTTACATTACTCGATTGATAAATTTCTTTTCCAATGCCGCCGTGGCGGAATAGGCAGACGCAGCGGACTTAAAATCCGCTTCCGGATACGGAGTACCGGTTCAAGTCCGGTCGGCGGCACCAAAATCGCAAGCTTTCAGTTTGAGGGCTTGCGATTTTTTTCGTCCCCATTATCCTTATTCTGCTTATCCTTTGTACTCTCTCCGCTAAAGACCTCAGCGATCATTGCTGCCGACTCCTCTTTGGAACGAGGATCCAGATGACTATAAAAATTCGCTGTAACATTAAAAGTGGAATGTCCCAGCCAATCCTGGATAGCCTTCATCGACGCACCTTTCGCAAGCAACAGGCTTGCACAGGAGTGTCTGAGGTCATGGAAACGGAGCTTTTTCAGCTTATTCCTTTTGATTACACGCTTGAAGTGATCTGTTACGAAGTTCGGGGTAATGAGCTTTCCGAAGTTGTCTCTGCATACAAAGCCGTCATACTCTCTGTCGAAATCCTTACCGAGCAGTTTGGAATAATGCTCCTCAAGGATTTTTCTTTCCCTGAGCATCTCCTCGATGTGCGGAATCAACGGAAAGGTTCTCTCGCTCGCTTTGGTCTTAAGCTCGTTATCGACTCTGATGACCTCTGTACCCGTTCCATAGGTGCTTGACACTTTACGGCGAACCGTGATCGTTTTGGCATCAAAGTCTACAGAATCCCACTTCAAGCCGATGATCTCACTCTTACGGAGTCCGTAATAAGCGGCGATATGTACGACCAGTTCAATTCTGTCTCCCTTAAACGCTTCAAAAAGCTCGTCAAGCTCCTCTTTGGTGTAAAAGTTCGCTTCAAATTTCTTGATCTTCGGCAAATCAACTTTGTCTGCTACGTTGATGTTCAATAAGTCCATCTTCACAGCATATTTGAGTGCCTTATGGATATTGGCGTGATAGTGCTTGACCGTATTGCCAGACATTCCGCTGTTAAACTTCTCGTTATAGAACTCCTGAAGCTGCAATGCGGTCAGATCTCTGAGAAGAAGATGCGGATAGCGTTCGTCGAAATAGGCCTTTATTCTGGTGACTACGCCCTTATAGCCTACATAGCTGTTGAAAGCAATGCTCGGCTTTGCGCTTTCAAGCCATTTCAGAAGAAAATCGCCGAATTCAAGATCAGTAGTACCGTTAGGATTTGCGGAGAGAACCGCAACGCACGGCTCAACCTTTTCTTCGACTTTCGTTACGCTGCCTGTGAGGAACTCCTCGTAGAACTTTGCAACGATCTCATTTGTCCTGGCTTTCAGAGCCTTATCGGAACAGCCAACAGATAACTCTGTGGCAACCCACTTTTTCTTTCGTTTGCCCCCGTCATCCTTAAAATCAAAGACGACGTAGAACTTGTTGTTCTTCTCATAAACATTGTGCTTAAACGGCAGACTTGCTCTCATATCATTTCCTCCTTGTGGTGAAAGCGGTAGTCTGCGCTGTTGACAATATAATTGTAGCGCGCATTACAGCCTTTTTCAAGACCTTTTCTACCACTTCTATAAATGGATGACACAAAGGACTATTCTACCGGTCATTTTTGTGCGCTTTGCATTACAAAGGCAATAACCGTAGCTTTTGCGACCTTGATCTTTCTACCACAAGGAATCTTTTTGAGCTGCTCGTCTTTGATAAGCTGATAGACTTTCTTCCTCTCGTAGCCGAGAATCTGGCATAAGTCCTTCACTTCCAATAGCTCAGGATACTCCGAATACATATTCTGATACAACATCATAGTATCCATAGTAAGATACCTCCTTCCGGTCAGAAGGAAAGAAATTGGAAAAGCGTTGATGTTCCATATTCAGTTTTCAAGTTACCGTGAGCTGAACCCGTAGGATCAGCAAGCACATAGCTGTTCGATACTTTTATGCGTAAAACCAATGTGCTTTTGGCAGCTCCCCCTCTGACCGAGGAGAAGCTCCCGACAGCATATCAGCCATCATAAAACAGGAGGCAAGCATGAGACGCTATTGGCAGTACCCGAAGCAGGTTCAGGTACTCCCGATAGCATTTCTGCTATCGTACATAAGAAAGGAATCGTAAGGAGCTATACGGGACGGAACAGAGCAAAATGAACAAAGGTTCTGTCCCGCTCCTCAGCTCAGGAGAAAATGGAATGACAGTTCTTGAAGACACTATTGCGCCCTCTATAATTCATTACCAATTTTTTGCGCCAATCGTAAAGCATCGGATTGTAAATCGTGATTTTATCTAAATCTGGCTCGGCTATCATTGCTTTACTCGTCCTTTTCCATAATCTTTTTGAGGTAGTTGAGTCCGAGTATCACTCTGCGACGAGCTTCTGGTTTACTTACGCCGTATAACTCAGCAAGGTCGTTGTAGCTGATCGTACCGTTCCGGAAGTAGAAATCCATGACGGCGTTATACCAGCACTCGTTTTCAGTTCTGAGTGCTTCAAGTGCATCAACAAGCGCTTCAACATCTGCAAGTGATAATGCTAATGATTCGGCATCAGCAAGTGCAAGTACAAATGAATCAACAAATGCTTCAACATCTGCAAGCGAAAGTGCAAGCGCATC
>CAMZIK010000271.1 GCA_947307175.1 uncultured Clostridia bacterium | reverse complement strand
AACCGTGAGAAAAAGAAGATCACTCGCTACTATATCGACGAGTTCCATTTGCTTCTCAAGGAGGAACAGACAGCGAAGTACAGTGCGGAAATTTGGAAAAGATTCCGTAAATGGGGCGGTGTGCCGACAGGCATCACGCAGAACGTCAAGGACTTGCTTTCTTCTCAGGAGGTCGAGAACATCTTTGACAACAGCGATTTCGTGTATATGCTCAATCAGGCAGCCGGAGACAGGGACATTCTCGCTGAGAAGCTCCATATCTCAAAGGAGCAGATGAAGTATGTCACGAACAGCGGTCCGGGCGAAGGACTTATCCGCTATGATAAGGTCTTACTGCCGTTTACGGACAAGTTCCCGACAGATACAGAGATGTATCGCCTTATGACCACGAAGCCAACCGAAAGTGCGTAAACTGCGAAGAATGGAGGATTTATGAGCTTACAGAGAAAAGAAAATAACCTCCGCAGAGCGCAGGCACGACTTGACCGTATTCAGAACCCTCCCCGATGGAAAGTGGTTTCACACATGAAAGCAAGGGAGTTTCAGATCGACTATCGCCGTGAGCCAAATCGTCACGGCAGATACCGAACCCGTGCGTATATTGTCCGTGGTGCGAAAGCGTATCACGGCAATAATCGTGGGCTTATCCATAAGGCTGTCAACCTGAAATACCGTGTGCAGGGCGATAAACCCTCGGTCACAAGGACGATCAAATCATGGCAGCCAAAGACCATGAAGGGCAAGCTGTTCAAGGCAAATGCCCGTGCTGTGAATTTCGCAGTTCACGATGTTACGCAGACGGCAGTCGATACGGCACTCGCTGCGGAGACTGTCGGTCTGAAAACATCGGATACTGCCCAGCGTGAAGTACGCCAAAAGCTCAAACAGAAATACACCCGTGAAGCGGTTGACGATTATCACCGTGGCGTATTTCTCATGGGGCGCACGGCGGTCGATGCTGTCAAGGGTACACATCACCACCTGAAAACAAAGAAACAGCACAAACTTGAAAAGGCAAAGTTTCAGCTTAAAAAGGCTGATAACAAGCTGTATAAGGCAAAAACGCAGAAGCCGAAAATGGCTGCGACTAAGGCAGACCTGAAACAAGCGAAAGCTGAATACAAGGCAAAGGTCAAGCCTGCCCACGGCAATAAGCTCCGCAAGGCTATGAACAAGCGCCGATTGCAGGCGTATAAGCAGACAAAGCGTGAGCTGAAATTTGAGCGTAAACAGCTCAAAACCGAGAGCAAGTTCCGTACCAAAGAGCTGAGGAATCAGCGGAAGATCGCACATCTCAGCGATCCGGGACTGCTTGCATTGAAGCCTGCCACATATACCGCAGGCAGAATGAAAGCGTCCGCTTGGCAAAAGGCGGTCAATGAAGATCAGGACAACGATTTTCTTCATGCTATCGACTCTGCAAAAAGGCGTGTGGTCGAACCTACGGCACAGAAAGTAAGCAAACCTCAGCGTTTGCAGAAAAAAGAGAAACAGCGTGACCGCCTGAATGACAAGAAGTCGAAGTCCAATAACCGCCTGAACAGGCAGGAGACTCGACTGAAAGACAAGCACGACAGCTATAAAAAGCGTAAAAAGCCGAAGCCGAAAAAGAAGAAAGGTGCTAAGGACACGATCTCCGCAGCACTCAAAGCCGCTTGGAAATTCGTGAAGAATGTCTATGAGAGCGAAGTCAAAAAGTTCTTTCTTTGTTTGGCGATACCTGTCATTGTGATACTGCTTGTATTTGCGATATTTACGATGATATTCTCGGCTACTTCCTCTCATAGCGGTTTCACCCTCGGCACATACGCAGCTCAGGACTATGACCTGAGTGAAGCGGAGAAATACTACACGGAGCTTGCATATAACCTCAATCAGAAGATTCGCAAGGTAAGCAGTTCCTCCGAATGGCAAAACGGTCTTGCTGCTTTCGGAGCAAATACGGGCGATCTCTCCGACACCCCCGATGAATGGGTATGGGGGCGCTCCTCGATCTATGACTTTGATCCTGTGTATGACTTCGATACCTACAAGCTGTGGAGCTTTTTGTGTGCTTACTACTATGATTTCGATGCCGATAACGATGATATTTACTATTGGGAATTTGACGGCGATACGGAAGATCTGCTTGAAGAAATCTTCAATGATGAGTATGAGTTCGTGTATTGGTATGATAATCAGTCCCGTTGGGAGGAGCTTTCCCCATACAACTATTGGGGCGGCGGTAATGCTTCATCGGGAACATATTACAGAGCCGAACAGGACGCTTATATCTATGACGGGCAGCCGTATAGATACCGCTTCAAGCCGATAGCGATCACATCGGAGCTTTCGCAGTATGAGGACGATGACGGCTATCTCTGCATTACAGACGGCTATCGTGTGCTTGATGCACAGAACGATTACAAAGAAACAGGCTTCTTTATCATGGATCACCGCTGGTATTCCGGCACAAGCCACCCGTTCTACTACATCGACAACGATACCGACACATTTTTCTTTATGCACGGCGGAGAGCGTCACGACCGCAGTTTTTGGGGTTGGGACGGCACAGATGCGTGGTTCTTGGTATCTCCGACAGATACCCATATCTGGAACAGCAGTCTGAACGATGTGTGTATGTACGGTTACTATGAAAAGTACAAGTGGAAAACGGAATGCAAGCTCTACTACAATGTCAAGCAGAACAAGACCTTTGATGAGGTCATTGCTGACAAACTCAGCAGTATGTCACATTCCGATGAACGCTTACAGTATTATGCACTGTTAGTCGGTGCTGAGGATTCCGCAACGATGTACGGCAATCATCAGACCTTGCACAATCTTCTTCCGGGTGCTACGATCCGTGATTACTCGCTGAAACGAGAGTTCGGCTATGAAATGACGGGTTGGAACACCGACAGCGACGGTCTGTATCAGGGTATCAAGGTGTACTGCACCAATGGCGATAGGCTCAAAGCTCCGTTCAAGGGCAAGATCACCGATGTGAATACCGATGATAACAAGATCACGATACGCAAGGACGATGTGGAGTATTGGTATGACGGCACGGGTGGAACTGAGCGTGATACAGAGGTCACAATAGCAAATGCTGTGCTTCTGAGTGGCTTCTCTGAGGGCGATACGGTCAATGACGGACAGG
>CAMZIK010000270.1 GCA_947307175.1 uncultured Clostridia bacterium | reverse complement strand
AGCTCGTCACGATCAGTAGAGAACAGATCGTCATTGGTATGGAGTCTGCTTCTCGCACACTTTACGACTTCATAAAAACACCTATTTTACGGCATATTCAAATGCCAAATTTGATCTCGATGTCCTCGTTGTGATGTGAGATGTAAACGACCTCGATCATCTCAGCGGCAACATCATGCTTTTCCTGCACCGTCAGGGTATCCCACATGGCAAGCGGTTCTGTCAGCGGTTTCGTGTTGATCGCTTTGCGCTTACGAGACTTGGTCTGCAACTTGCGTTCAAGCTCCGATTTCCTGGAGTGCAGCTCTTTGATCCTCTGCTGAATGTAGGCGAACACCACATCGTCCGCTTCTGCCATTCTGTCCATGAGGGAACGGATCTCGGTATCCAGTTTCAGAATATCGCCCTTAATGCTCTCGGCTTCCATATCGGGAGCTTCTTTCTGCTTATGGGCGATCTCGATCTGCTGTAATCTCTCACACATTGCTGCGTAGACGCTCTCCTCAATATCGTCAATTCTGATACTGTACTTTCTTGCAACACACTTGTCGATCGTAAGCCAGCCGCTGTCAGCGAGGTATCTGTGAATATTGGTCGGTGACTTTTTCTGCATATCAATGATAACAGACAATCCACAATCTTTGCATTTCAGCAATCCGACGAGCCAAGAATTGAGAACTTTTCGGTTTGTCTGAAACCGCCTGTTGGTGCTTTTCTTATCCTGAACTCTCAGCCACAGCTCCGAGGAAACCAGTCCCTCGTGATAACCTACCTTGACATATTTTCCGCCGTCAGCATTATCGTGCATGAAAACTCCGTGAACGCCGTCATAGGCTTCGACCTCATCTATGATCTCATAGCCACGGCTCTGGAAGAAAGCGTACACATCTTTATCGGCGCGGACATATAACGGATTTTTAAGGATAGATGATAATGAACCTGCATTCAGTTTACCGCTGTGTCTGCCATTCTTACCGCCGTATTCATCGGTGCGGAGATAGCGGATCTCGTCCTCATGCTCCTTAAAATATGTGAGAATATCACGGAGCGAAGTTGACGGCTCTGCATACATTTGATATGCAAGACGAAGTGCATCAGTTTGTTCCGAGGGGACAAGCACCGAACCCTTCTTGCCGTTCACAGTCATACGCTGTGTGGTATAACCGAAGCTCATTGTACCGCCCTGATAGAAACCCGTTTCACGCCCTCTGGTATCATACGCATCTGCTACTCTGCCTGCAATCGTCTCACGCTCAAACTCCGCAAAGTTCAGCAGATTGTTTCGCATCATACGCCCTTCCTTAGTCTCCGTATTGAACGGCTCAGAGAGCGAGTAAACCGTCACGCCGAGCTTGTCCAGTTCCTCAGAAACATTCAGATAGTCACGCAGATTTCTGCTGAAACGGTCATACTTCTTTACAACGATTCGACTGATAAGACCTTCACGGGCATCGCTCATCATCTGCTGAAATGCAGGACGGTGTTCTGTGTCCTTGCCCGAAAACCCGTTATCACAATACAGGCGATACACGCAGTCCTCGCCTACATATCTGATACAATCCTCCTTCTGCGATTCAATGGACAGCGAGTTGTTATCCCTGTCCGCTACGGAACGGCGGACATAGATCGCAGTCACTCCGCCGTTATTTGTTACCTTCTTT
The DNA here is from genome assembly GCA_947307175.1 of uncultured Clostridia bacterium. GTDB lineage: Bacteria > Bacillota > Clostridia > Oscillospirales > Ruminococcaceae > Hominimerdicola. The sequence goes on along the minus strand of CAMZIK010000270.1, from coordinate 1,494 downwards.
TTCATGTTTATCGACCTCCGATTTGATGCAATCGACAGCCGATCTTGCTATACTATAATCATAGCGCAAATCGGCTGTCATTGCAATAGGTTTTTGCAAATTATTCCGATTTGTGCTGAGTGAGAATGTCATAAATGTGATTGATCTTTTCCTGTCTTACCACATCGGAGACATCAGTCGGATACGAAATAAAGACCTTCGTACCCTTTGCAGTTGTAATAACCTTATCTGCCTTTTCTCTCTCTGCGACAGATGTGTTCTCGTTCGTTCTACACTATCCTTTCCGACAGCTCGTTCCATTTTCGCACTTCCTGCTGTCTGTATCCATAAAAATCGTCCCGTCGGTTACGGGGAAAATGCCTTGTGACCGTTCAGGCATTTTAGTCATCATCGCCGTCCTGCTTATCGTAGAACGCAATGTCATCGCTGTCCTCAGACGAGCGACCGTTGCCTGCAAGCTCTGCAATATCCGCATCGCACAGACCGCTTGTCTGGAGCATCTCTGCCTGCTGATGTTCTCTGCTGAGAATATCGAGCAAGTTCTGCCCCGTACAGTTGTACTGCTCACAAATCGCCTGATAGCTCAGTCGGGCATTTTCCTCCATGAGCTTCTTGCGCTTCTCAGTGTCACGCTTGATGTTCTTGGAGAACTGCTCGATCTTGCGATCATTCTCAGCGATCTTTTCAGAATAGAGTGCTATGGTGATTACCTCACTTTCCGTTTTGAGATTTGACATATTCCATGAACCAAAGTCCATAACTCCTCTCACGATACTCCAATTATAGCGCGCAATTCCATTAAAAATCTACTGGCAGACCAGACAAACTTTTCTCAACACAGCCCGAAATCGGAGTGATCGAAATTTCAGAAACGTGCAGTTATGAGGGGGTTACGATACCCTGAGAGCATAGAAACCCGCAACTGTCATTTTGACGAATACCGATTTTCCGATTCATTGACTTTTCGAGATTTTTCCAGTATAGTTATCATAAGGACGGCGGCGGAGCGATCGGACACAGAGAAATATAGTCGCTGACGCTCCAATTCCTCACACGGAAGTGAGGAAACCACCTGAGCCGACAGGCTCAAATGCAAAATAGCCCCGCAGGGGCTAACACAAATCGCAAGCTCGGCATAGCTGCACTACAAATCACAGATTTGAGTACACCAATGCACCGCTTGGCAGAGGGCTGCCGCCCCTACAACCCCGCAATTAGAAATAGAAAGGAAAACAGAAAACATGAGCAACAAAACTAAGCGAAACCACAGTATTCAGGTCAGGTTAAGTGACGAGGAATACGAAGCGTTCAACCGCAAGTTCACGGCAAGCGGTATGAAGTCACGGAGCGACTTCTTCCGGCACATGATCTTCACAGGCTACATCGTGATATTCAACGATGAGAAGATGAACGAACTGCTGAAACTTGCGAGAAGCATATCCAACAACTTCAATCAGGTGGCAGTCAGAGCCAACAGCGGCGGAAAGGTCTATC
>CAMZIK010000269.1 GCA_947307175.1 uncultured Clostridia bacterium | reverse complement strand
TTCAGTAATGGGGCACAAGACCCCATTACTGAAAAATGTTAGAAAGTTCAGAAAAAGAGATTGAGAAAAATCTTTTCCAAGAGAATATCCTCAACAAGACACCAAGAGAATATCCTTAATTTCTCAACAAATGAATTATATCGTTGATTTATAATTATTATTGAATACGTATATGAAGATAACATCGATCGAAAAGTACAAAGGCTCGACATACCGCATCGACTTCGATGAGGGCGAGAGCGCTTATCTCAACCTTGAGATAATTAACAAGTTCAATCTGAAGGCAGGTCTTGACCTGCCTTTGTCTGCGTGGGAGCAGATAAAACAGGAGAGCGACTACCGCAGAGCAAGGGAAAGAGCGCTGTATCTTCTCGACCGCAGAGACTATTCCTTTGTCGAGATGTTCAAAAAACTGCGGCAGAACTACGATGAGGAGCTTTGCTACCGTGTGATGCAGCGCCTTGTTGAGCTTGGCTCTATCAATGACAGGCGCTATGCGGAGGGACTTGCAAGGCATTATATGGAAGTCAAGCTGTTCGGCAGGCGCAGGGCTTTTCAGGAGATGCGCCTCAAAGGGCTTACAAAAGAGGTCATCGACATCGCTTTGCAGGAGTATGACGAGGGCGCTGATGAAAGGCTGCGCAAGCTGATAGAGAAAAAGTATCTGCGGTATATGACCGACGAAAAGGGCATAAACAGGGCGAAAAACTCCCTTGTGCGCTATGGCTACGATTATTCGGACATAAACAGGGCTTTCAAGCAGATAGAGTCTGAATGTGACGAAGATGAGCAGTAATTGTCGTAAAATTGATGATGTACAAGTAAAATAACTGTGTACCTGAAAGATAAAGCTTGACAAAAGACTTAAAAAGTGAGATAATTACTTTATGTAGTTTCATATGTGTAAATGACAGGAGATAATCATATGGCAACAAGAGTTGGAATGGTCTCGCTCGGATGTCCGAAAAACCAGGTAGATGCCGAGCATATGCTTTATGACCTCAGACAGCAGGGCTTTGAGATAATCACGGATGCTGCGCTTGCAGATGTGGTGATAGTCAACACCTGCGGTTTTATCGAGTCTGCAAAGCAGGAGGCTATCGACACGATACTTGAATTTTGTGAGCTGAAAAAAGAGGGCAGGATAAAGGCTGTCATTGCTACGGGCTGTCTTGCGGAGAGATACCGTGACGAGATGAAAAAAGAAATGCCTGAGCTTGACGCTGTTGTCGGGATAGGCTCTAACAGTAAGCTGTGCGATATAATCAGAGAAGTGCTGAACGATAAAATGCAGGTCTGCTCATACGGAGAGAAGACGGGTCTTTGCATGGAAGGCGGCAGAGTGATCTCAACAGAGCCGTTCTATGCGTACCTCAAGATAGCAGAGGGCTGTGACAACTGCTGCAGCTACTGTGCGATACCGTCTATAAGAGGCAGATTCCGCAGCAGAACGATAGATGACATCGTAAAGGAAGCGCAGTGGCTTGCGCAGAACGGCGTGACAGAGCTTATAGTTATTGCTCAGGACACGACACGCTACGGCGAGGACATCTACGGAAAGAGCGAACTTCCCAAGCTGCTCAGAGAGCTGTGTAAGATAGACGGCTTCAAGTGGATTAGGACGCTGTACTGCTATCCCGAAAGGATAACGGACGAACTTCTTGAAACGATAGCGAGCGAGGAAAAACTCGTGAAATATATAGATATGCCATTGCAGCACTGCAACGGCGAGATACTGCGGCGAATGAACCGCCACGGCGACAGACAGACGCTTACGCAGCTTGTGGAGCATATCAGAGAAAAAATACCCGGTGTTGTGCTGAGAACAACACTTATCGCAGGATTCCCCGGCGAGACTGATGAGCAGTTCGAGGAGCTTTGCGAGTTTGTAAAGGAAATGAAATTTGAACGGCTGGGCTGCTTTGCATTCTCTCCCGAAGAGGATACGCCTGCGTTTGATATGCCTGATCAGGTACACCTCAAAACAAGGGAAAGACGTGCCGAGATCATAATGGAAGAGCAGATGCTCATTTCCGATGAATTCAATGAAAAGTGCAACGGCAGAACGCTTGAAGTGGTATGCGAGGGATTCGACAGATATGCCGAGTGCTATTACGGCAGAAGCGTTTATGACGCTCCCGAAATAGACGGAAAGGTGTTCTTCATGAGCGAGCAGAAGGTCGCTGTGGGCGAATATGTGAATGTGCTTGTGGACGACACGCTCGATTATGACCTTATCGGTTCAAGAGTTTAGCTGTGAAAGTGAGATAATTAATATATGAATCTTCCTAATAAACTGACTGTGTTAAGGGTGCTGCTGATACCGTTCTTTTTAGCTACGGTGCTGTGGTTCTTTGAAGGGCATATGATCTTCGCTCTGGTGTTTTTTGCACTTGCATCGATAACGGATTTCCTTGACGGTCATATCGCAAGAAAGAACAATCTTGTGACGACATTCGGAAAGTTCCTCGATCCGCTGGCAGATAAGCTGCTGGTAATGACTGCGCTGATCGCCTTTGCTTTTGAAAGATGGATAGACCCTATCGCAGTCGTGCTTATCCTTTCAAGAGAATTTATGGTGACGGGTCTGCGGCTTGTGGTCGCAAATGAGGGCGTTGTCGTTGCGGCAGGCATATGGGGAAAACTCAAAACAGCTTTTACGATGCTGGCGCTGCTGGTGATAATGTTTTTGCAAATCATCTATCCTGATGCAAAGGGAAGCCCTGACCTTAACTGGAAAGCGCCTGTGTTCCTTGTAAACGAGGCTCTTATCTGGGTAGCTGTGATACTCACGCTCATTTCGGGCGGCGTTTATCTCAGAGGTTACTGGAAATACATCGATTCAAGTAAATAATATAAATGCGTATCAGCAAGAGTAGCTTTTGCGGTGCCGTTACAGAGAGGACATGGCGGTGAGAATGTCTGCGGAGAGCAAAGGTGAAGTGCGGCTGACAGCAGGGGAGCAACAACGGCGTAAAGCTCAGTATTCTCCTCCGCAGGTCTGCGTTAAAGACAAATGAGCCGTTTTAAACGGGAAAAACGAAGTGGGACCGTAGGTCAAAGATGACTTGCCTTCGCAGATGACTATGTCATTTGCGGAGGTTTTTTAATTATTTGTGTTCATTTTTAATTTCGTGTTGTAAATATGATAAATCAGAATTTACAGCAGCAAGTCTGCTGGGCAACTGGGGGAAACCCTTTTGGAGAAGGGTTCTCCCCCAGACCCCCTTCCTAAACCTT
>CAMZIK010000268.1 GCA_947307175.1 uncultured Clostridia bacterium | reverse complement strand
GATCAAGGAACTCTCCTACAAGAATAAGATGTCCTGTGCTGCTAATGGGAAGCCACTCGGTTATACCTTCAACTATTCCGAGTATTATTGTTTTGATTATCTCCCAGATCATATGTATTATGTTCCTTTCAGTTAAAATACAAACTTCATTATATCACATCTGAGCTGATGTGTCAATTATCGGCGTCATGATTTCTTATAAGCTTGAATTTCCTTTTTGAAATAGTGAGGATTCCTGCTTTTTTCAGTCTGGTTATCTCTCGCTGTAAAGCACTTCGGTTGACGCAGAGGTAATCGGACAGCGCTGTAGTTGAAAACGGTATCTGAGGAGATTTTCCGTCGGGAGTCTTTTCCTCTATTATACGCAGGCAGCTTATAAGCTTCTCTTCTATGGAGCGCTGACTCAGTACCTCTATCCTTTCATTGAGCGAAATTGCTTTTTCAGACATAAGTTCAAGTAAGTTTTCAACGACTTTTGAGTGGCACTGACAAGCATTTTCACATCTTTTGGTTATTTCGGAGCGTCTTACAAACATGATCTCGCAGTCTGTCTCTGCCATGATCTCAATACCGCTTCTCTGGGAGGCAGTAAATGTGAAGTAAACGCCGAAAACACTCTGCTCCTCCAGAGATTCCATTATAGAACGCACTCCGTTTATATCATATCTTACCATAACCGCCGTACCGCAGAGAACAATGCCGAGCTTATCGGGATTATCGGAGTAGTCCATTATCCTGCTGCCTGACTTGAACTTCTTTATATCCGCATTAAAGCAGCTTATCATGCGACGGCAGTCGCTTTCATCTATGCCTTTGAACAATATGTTATTCTCGGGTAACATAAAAAACTCCTCCTGTGTTGCATATGCAACAGATTTTTCACATTATTTATGATACAATATATTCAGACAAAAGTCAATACTATTCTAATTGGAGGTCAATCATCATGAAAGTAAATGTAATTGGCGAGCAGCTTTCTCAGAATGAGATCGACGCATACATCGACTACGGCAGACAAAAATACAGCGACCGTGAGATCATCGGTATGACTGTTAAGACTGACGGAGACTACGTTGATCTCCAGTATGATTTTGCAAAGGATATCCCTTTTGACAGGATCAGAAGGATCACAGGCTATCTTGTCGGTACACTTGATCGTTTCAACAACGGAAAACGAGCTGAGGAACACGATAGAGTAAAGCATTCAGTATGACAGTCTGATGCAGGAGGATATTTCTGACTGTACGGACTCAGATATTATCAAAAAACGGAGGTATTCAATCATGAAAAAGTATGTATGTCCCGTATGCGGATATGTTCACGAAGGAGATGCACCGCCCGAGAAGTGCCCTCAGTGCGGAGTTCCCGGATCTAAGTTTATCGAAAAGGAAGCAGGCGAGAAGCTTGTTTTTGCCTGTGAGCACGAGCTCGGAGTTGCAAAGGCTGTAACGGATCAGGAGATTCTGGACGGACTCAGAGCTAATTTCAGTGGCGAATGTACAGAGGTCGGTATGTACCTTGCAATGGCAAGAGTTGCTTATCGTGAAGGCTATGCGGAAATAGGTGCTTACTGGGAAAAGGCTGCTTTTGAGGAGGCTGAGCACGCCGCCAAGTTTGCAGAGCTTCTCGGTGAGGTTCTTTCTTCTTCCACAAAGGAGAACCTTGAAAAGAGAGTTGCTGCCGAGCACGGTGCTACAGAGGGCAAGCTCAAGCTTGCAAAGAGAGCCAAGGAGCTCAACCTTGACGCTATCCATGATACAGTTCATGAAATGGCAAAAGACGAGGCTCGTCACGGCAAGGCATTTGAGGGACTTCTCAAGAGATATTTTGGTTAATGATACATATTAAATGGCGGAGCTTATGCTCCGCCGTTTTTTATTTTTCTGTTAATTTACACAAAACACTTGCAATAACGGAGGCGATTTGATATAATATATTCATAATACCCTGTAGAGGAGGAATATGATATGAAAATAATACTTGACTGGAATAAATATCTTGAAAAAGCAGCACAGACTGTATCCGAAGGTATAGTTATGCTGAAAAACGACAATAATACACTTCCGCTGGACAAAAACGAAATGATCTCTGTTTTCGGCCGCATACAACTTCATTATTATAAAAGCGGTACAGGTTCGGGCGGAATGGTTAATGTCTCCAAGGTCACAGGAATACTTGACGGCCTTATTGATGCAGGTGTAAAGATAAATGAAGAGCTACTTGACATATACCGCCGCTGGGACGAGGAAAATCCCTTTGATCAGGGAAGCGGCTGGGGCGGTGAGCCCTGGTCGCAGAAGGAAATGCCTGTCAGTGATGAAGTTATTGAAAAAGCCGCTTCATTAAGCGGAACAGCTATAGTTATAATCGGAAGGACAGCAGGAGAGGAACAGGACGCCCGTGTGGAGGCCGGTTCTTATCTTCTTACCGATACCGAAGCTGATATGCTCCGTAAGGTCAGAAAATACTTCGGTCGGGTGATCGTTCTCCTTAATGTGGGAGGTCTTATTGATCTGAACGAGATCGAGGACTGTTATCCCGACGCTCTGCTGTATGTGTGGCAGGGCGGAATGACAGGCGGTACGGGAATTGCCGATGTACTTACCGGAAAAGTCAGCCCCTCGGGCAAACTTCCGGATACTATCGCATATAATGTCACTGATTATCCATCTGATCCGTATTTCGGCAATAAAGATCAGGATATGTATACAGAGGATATTTTTGTGGGTTACCGCTGGTTTGAAACTTTTGCAAAGGATAAGGTCCGTTATCCTTTCGGTTTCGGACTGTCATATACTACATTTGATATTGAGTTGGAAGGCGTAAAAAGTACTGAAGATGAAACTATAATAAGTGTCAGAGTTACAAATACAGGCAAATTCAAAGGGAAAGAAGTCGTTCAGGTATACTGCGAAGCTCCGCAGGGCATACTCGGTAAGGCAAAGAGAGTACTTTGCGGATTTGAAAAAACGAAGGAGCTTGCTCCTGATGAGTCACAATCGCTGAAAATAAAGGTCTCTCACAGAGATATAGCTTCATATGATGACAGTGAGGGAAGAAACTGCTGGGTGCTTGAAAAAGGAAAATATATCTTTCATGTCGGAAACAGCGTAAGGAATTGCAGTATACAATGCACTTATGAGGTGGAAAACGACAGGATTATCGAACAGTGCTCTCAGGCGCTTGCTCCCGTTGTGGAATTCGACAGGATAAAGGCTGTTTCATCAGATAAAGGCACAAACTATGT
>CAMZIK010000267.1 GCA_947307175.1 uncultured Clostridia bacterium | reverse complement strand
GTGCCTGCGATACGCCCATACTGCACGCCGCAGACGGTCTTTCTGCCGCCGATCTCGACGGTCTTGCCCTTGGGAACTGTTCCCTTGAGGCTGACTATCGGCGTTTCCCTGACGGTCTGATAGGTCAGCTCTGGCTTTGGCTGCGGTTTTGGGAAACCGTTCTTGCCCTTTGCCTTTATCTCGGCTGGGTAATCGACATAGCACCAGTCGTGGTCTACGTTGCCGCTGATGCCGTCTACACGCCAGGTCGATGAGTTCTGCCAGATGCCGTAAGGACCGTCATAGTTCAGCTTGCTGCCGTACTCGGCTATCGCCATTGCATAACGTGTCCTTGTGCGCTCTGAAAGATAATTCTGCGCAGCGCTGCGGTAGATGTAGATGCCTACCCAGTAGCCTGCCTTTTCGAGTTCATCGCAGAACGCCTTGATGATCTCGTTGGTCTTGCCCGTGTTGAAAATGCGCATTTCTTCCACATCGTAATAGATCGGGTACTCGAACTGCTTTCCTTTGATAGCAGCAAGACAGCTTCTTGCCTCCTGCCGTGCCATTTCTTCGGTCGTCGCATAGCTGTACCAGTAGACTCCGACAGGCATACCCACCTTTTTGCACTCGGCGTAATTGTACTCAAATGTCTCGTCCAGCTGAGACGGATAGCTGAGCGTGTCGCCGTAGCCTGCACGCAGCAGAGCGAACTCAACGCCCGCTTTTTTCACTTTCTGCCAGTCTATTTTGCCCTGATATTTAGAAACGTCTATCCCGCTTTTCGGCATGATGATCCCTCCTATCTATTCAATGCAGCTTCCAGCGCTGCGACCCTTGCTTCAAGAGCGACTATGCGCTCGTCCGTTGGCGTAACATACGGCTCGAAAGTGTCGTCGGAAATGCTGCCGTCACGGAGCATAGGCTTGAGCACTACATTGTTAAACGTTGCACCTGCTAAGATTCTATATCTAAAATCGTTGTCATGCCCTGCAATCGGTTTAATCTGTTGACTATCATTTTCGCCTGTTGAAGCAGCCGACGGGGTTACACCGTCCCAAGCATACATACCGCTGTTGTCTGTCAGGTCTCTTCCTGTAAATCTTGCGTTTTCATTTCCGCCGCCTGATATATAAAAATTTCCCGTAATTTTTCCTGCGCTATCTTCGTATACGGTCAAAACAATAACACCGCTTGTTCTTGAAGTACCGTTCAGGGTTATCGTTCCTGCTGCTTTATCGACCGTATACGTCAGATTAGCTCCGCCTGATGTATACGTTCCGCTTTCGAGTGTTATTGGCAGCAGGTTCTTGCTTGAATGTCCGACGGTTGCTTCAAGCCGCGCCTCTATCTCGGCGCTCGGTCTGTACGTTCCAGTTGCAGGTGCGCCCGAAGCAAGATGCAGCGTGCGCCCTTCAAGGACATCGCCTGCGGTTGCGGTATCACCCGAAATATCCATAAGCACCTCGGCAGCATTACCGTCTGGATCAGTAAGGACAATTTTATTGTTGTATTGATTCGGCATTGCCTTTCCCTCCTTATATTCCGATGTAGACTGTCCTGCCGCCTGCAGGATTGTCTGTCCTGGTTATACTTATGGTATGTATAGTTATATCGTCGGTCATCAGCTTATTTTTTGTACCAAGCACCTGCTGCGAGATATGCGGATAGGCTTCATACGGACCTTCATATGTCTGCCGGATCCTTTCAGGCAGATAGACCGTTCCCGAAAGCTCTCCGCAGCCGCTGAGCGTACCGTGAAGAACACATGAACCGTCCAGCCTGCCGCTTATTGATGCGTAAGATGTCATCAGCCCACCTCCTGAGTCGGCACGAACGAGTCAACGATAGGTGTTGCGACCTCCTGCCCATCACGCACAGCCCTGATGTTGTACGGATAGTTATATCCGACAGTCAGTCCTGCTGTGTCCTCAGGTTCAAGCTTGATAGTCATTGTTTGATGATCAAACTCCTTGTAGATGACTGATTCGCTGTCCGAAGCTTTTTTCTTCATCCTGAACCATATAACATCGTTCTGCGAAGGCTCATAATTTGTGCCGTCTGCATTTTTCAGATGCACGCTAAGATAAAGAGTGTCTCCACGGGTCAGCCATATTTTTGTTCCATCGATCTTTACCATCTGTCATCACCTGCCTGTTTAACATGGTTAAGGTCAAGATTCATCACCGCTGCGATGCCTGCTGCGATAGATGAAACCGCTATACCTATCAACGTGGTTTTCAGCGCCGATGTGTTCTCAAAATCCACATTTGGCACGACTGCGATCAAATATCCTGCTGCTGCCTGACCGAACGTTCTCAGCGCCCTTTTTACCCATTCTTTCATAGTATCATTCCTTTCTCTCGATCAGATCTATCCTGTGGTGTGCCGCCTTGCAGGACTGCTCGACCGTGATTACTTTATCTCTAAGCTCCTGCATATCGGCTCGCTGGTTGCGCACGTCCGCTTTGATCTCGGTGACTGACGTGTTTATCGCTTCCAGCTTGACTATCACCGTTGTCATTTCGGCTGCTGCCTGCCTGTTGTCAGCGCTCTGGTTTCGCTTGACGTTGGTAAAACCCACGACCGCCGCAACTATCAGCGACAGCACCGAGATCACTATTCCGAAGTCCATTGTTATCACCTCAGAACCAGTTGATGTCGAAGTCAAACGTTACATTTTCGTTAGGCTGGATAGTTCTCGGAGGAATGACCTTGCGTGCAAGCATATACTTTTCGACCTGACTGAGACGGAGACAAATGCAGATCTCTTTGATCGTGACCGCAGATGAACCCGTGTTTGTGAACTGATACAGATATGATATTCCTCTCGCTGTTGTTACTGGGAATCTGGCTGATGTACACTGTACTATCGTATTTACATCAACTCCGCCGACCGTCATTTCGTCAAGGCAATAATCTTCTGCTGTTACGGGCGTATCGCCGACTCCGACAAGTGCAATCACACCTTGTCCACTTCCGCTTGTATTATCAGTCTGAATTGTATCAAGATATTTTAATGTATTATAATTCAGCACCGCACTATTAAGAGAACCATTTATTGCTTTGAGCGTGTTTGTTTCAATGTAATACTTGCTTGCGTTTGCCAAAAGCTCAACATTGAATATTTTTGAACCTACTTTTGTAAACATTATGTCGTCACCTCCGTTACGCTGATAGAAGCTGTGTCAAACTGGGTCTCATTGTATCCGCCCATATTTTCTATCATTTCTCTCAGCTCATTGATCTGGGTCTGCAAATCGGGCTTGTATGGCTC
>CAMZIK010000266.1 GCA_947307175.1 uncultured Clostridia bacterium | reverse complement strand
ACTATCCGCAAAGCCCGTATCTGTTCAGCATCATAGAGCCCAATATGCTCGGCAAGATATATGAGATGTTCCTTACAGAGCAGCTCACCATACTTGATGACGGAAAAATAGGACTGGCTCAGAAAAAAGACTGTCTTAATCGTTCGGTTGTTACTACTCCTACCGAGATCGTAAAATATATGGTTGAGAAAACTCTTTCTCGCCTTTGCGACGACAAAACACCCGATGAGATATGTGAACTTCGTCTTGCAGACATTGCTTGCGGTTCAGGTGTATTTCTGGAGGAAGTATTCCAGTATTTACAGTCATATTGCGTAGAGTGGTATCTTGAAAATGACAAGTCACATCTTATCGAGATAGATAACGGTGGCTACAAGCTGCCCCTCGAAGAAAAGAAAAATCTTCTCTGCTCCTGCATTTATGGCATAGATATTGACATACACGCTGTTGAGGTTGCAAAATTCTCTCTGCTGATAAAGCTGATAGAGAATGAAACCGCTCCTTCTGTTAAGGCTGTAACTCCGATCCTGCCTGATCTAAGCACCAATATCCTTCATGGTAATTCATTGGTCAGCGATGCAGAACTGAAAGGAATAAAATGCACTGATGAACAGATTATCGAGATAGTGCCATTTAATTGGGACGAACTTGAAGCTGATGGATTTGATGCTATCGTCGGCAATCCGCCCTATGTCACCACCGAGGATATTCATTCTCTTATTCCTGCCCCTGAGTTCGACATCTATAAAAAGAAGTATAAGACCGCCCATAAGCAGTTTGATAAATACTTCATCTTTATGGAAAGAGCATTACAGAGAGTAAAAGAAAACGGCTATGTTTGCTATATCGTACCTAACAAGTTTTTCAAGATAGGTGCAGGTGCAAAACTACGTGATTATATTGCAAAAGAAAAGTATCTTGTAAGTCTTGATGATTTTGGAGCAGCTCAGTTATTTGAGGATAAAACTATTTACAGTTCGATTATCCTTATGCAGAAGAAAGCACAGAACAGCTTCAAATATACTAATGTGGATTCGGCAAACAATTTGTGGCTCGGTAAACCTACTGACAGTATCGAGCTTAACAATTCTTTGCTTGATGAATTGCCGTGGAAGCTCACATCTGATTTTGAGTTTTTAGAGATACTCAAAAAGATCGAACCTGTATCTGAACCGCTTGACCGTTTTGCTGAGATTTTCAATGGTATCCAGACCAGTGCCGAAAGGCCGCAACCGATCTATTGGTTCTCAGGAGAGGAAATAATCAGCGAAGATGATGATACCATAACCATCAAAAAAGACGGCAAAGTGTATTCTATTGAAAAGAAGATACTCAAACCGTATTTTAAGCCTACTAAAAAAGGCGAAAAGGGATTAACTACCTACAATAGCCTTTCTACAGATAAGAAGATCATATTCCCTTATGATGAAGAAGGACATCTGATTCCGATTGATACGATGAAATCTGACTATCCCGGAGCATACGCATATCTGTTAGATTATTATGATAGGTTAGTTCCTAAATGTGTATCAAATGAAGGAATAAGAGATGTTCCCAATGCAACAGCAGATACTTGGTATCAGTACGGCAGAACGCAGGCTCTCACAGCATTTATCGATACTCCTAAGCTGATCGTCAAAGTAATGGCGAAGGATAACCCGATGTATGCAATGGATAAAGCTGATATGCTTATCGCTTCCGGTGGAACGGCAGGCTATTGTGCAGTAGCACAGAAATCAGGCAGTCCGTATGAACTGGAGTATATTCAGGCTTGGCTTGCCAATTCCTATACAGAAAAGATTTTCAACATTGTCGGCAGCGACTTTGAAGGCGGTTTCATTTCAAGAGGTACATTTGTACTTTCTTCACTGCCTTTTGTTAATCTCGACTTTGATGATCCTAAGCAGAAGGCTCTTTATGAACGTGTCGTTGAAGCGAGTCGAGAAGTGTACGGCATCAATGATAAACTCAGTAAGAAGCCGTCAAAACAGGTTGAAACGACACTTGCACGTCAAAAATCAGCTCTTATTAAGGAGATTGATGAATTAATCTCCCGTGTATATAGATTAGAGTTCTAAAGAAGGTATTTATTATGAGACTCAAAAAGGATAGTTCCGAACAGAAGTTAAGAGGAGCATACTATACACCATTGCAGCTTGCAAATGCAATGGTGAGCCTTGTTGCGTCTCAAAATATTGCTAATGTATTAGAACCGAGCTGCGGTGACGGTGTATTCCTCGACAGTCTTGCTTCTTTAAATCTTCTTGACGGCATTCCAGATGTTACCGCTGTTGAAATTGAAGATGATGAAGCCGAAAAAGTAAGGAACAATTATAGGGATAAGAAGAACGTTCATGTATTAAACGAGGACTTCTTGGATTTCTATCAGCGAGTATATGGAAAACAAACCTATGATCTCATTCTCGGCAATCCTCCCTACATTCGCTACCAGTATCTCACCGAGGAACAGCGTGAGATACAGTCGAGCATACTAACTTCTCATGGAATGAAGTCCAACAAGCTGATAAATGCGTGGGTTGCCTTCCTTGTAGCTTGTGTTCAGTTGCTATCTGAGAACGGAAAGATCGCATTTGTTATTCCGGCAGAGATACTTCAAGTAGTTTATGCTGAGGATTTGCGACTTTTCCTTTCCAATCAGCTCTCAAAAATCACTTTGCTGACATTTGAGCAGCTCGTATTCCCTGATATAGAACAAGAGATACTTGTTTTCATCGGAGAGAAGGGCAAAGAGGAAAAGGGCATCAGGATTATAGAACTTAGTAATCTCGAAGATTTTAAGAAACTTGACCTTAATTCTAATGGTTTTCAGAAGTTAAAGCACGTTAAAGAAAAATGGACAAAATACTTTGTATCAGCAGAAGAAATAAAAGTAATACAGTCCATTCGTGATGATAAGCGTTTTTCAAAGTTTTCTGATTTAGCTCTTATTAACGTAGGCATCACAACAGGTAACAATACTTATTTTTCAGTTGATAAACAGACTACTGACAAGTATGAGTTATCTTCTGTAACGTTGCCGCTTATCGGAAGAAGTTCTCACGCACATGGTATATATTTTACTGATAAAGATTGGCAGGAGAACATACAATCCGATAAAAGAGCGATGCTAATTAGCTTTCCTGATACTCCTTATGAAGAATATCCTGATAAACATAAGGAATACATCGAGCTTGGCGAGAAGAACGAAGAAAACAAAGGATATAAATGTTCTATCCGTGACAGGTGGTATATCGTTCCATCGGTATGAGTACCGGACGCTTTCTTCCTCAGAAGAAATAATCTCTATCCCAAGTTCGTACTGAACCGAT
>CAMZIK010000265.1 GCA_947307175.1 uncultured Clostridia bacterium | reverse complement strand
GTCACGCTTTGGTCTGCCCCTCTGAAGCATTTTTCCGCATTCGACAAGGACGGTACCCTTTGGATCTGTCATGACATAGCTGCTGTGCATTTGCATGAGGTTAGGCTTGCAGAAAAATCTGGTCTTGCCGGAGCCTGAGCCGCCTATCACAAGGATATTCTTGTTTCGTGCATACTTCGGTTCAGAAGGTTTCCCCATAGTCAGAGATTCCGTTTTTGTCAGGATAACGTTGTTTTCGGCACAGGTCATATCCATGTACGGCTCAATATCCTTTTCACCGCCCCATACCGCAGAACCGTATTCAACGCCCTGACGGAATTTTTTTCTGTTTTTCGACCTGACATAGAGGACTAACCTCATTACACCCGCAAGAACCAGACCGAATAGAATATCAAACGGGTGTAAACTCGGAAAGACTTTCGCAAAAGCTGTACCGAGGTTACTCATGAAAGGAACGATCTTCTGCTGAAAACCGTTTCCCTCAGCTGTACGGTAAGCATAACCGATAAGGTTGCCCGCATACGAGAAGATAACATAGGGAACAGCCTTAATGATCAGCTTTTTGAGTTTCCTTGAACTGATCTGCAAAGATGCAGTCCCTTTCTGTCAGTATCGGTGCAAAAGTCCACCGTAGAAAAATCATCGCCTCTTGCCCTCGGAACGGGTAAGGACTTGAAAAAATCATAGATCATCATCTGTTTTCCCTGTTTCTTTCTCTGTTTCTGTGTCTGCGTGGTCTTTGTGCTACACGTTCAGCTGACTTTTCAAGCTGTTCACGGGTAAACTCGCCACGTTTTTCTGATTTGCCCTGATCCTTGCCGAGATACTCGGTAAACGCTCTCTTGAAGCTTTCAGTATTTGCAGCTGAAAAGAAAACGTGATAAGTAGGCGGTTCGGTGCTTTTGTCTCTCTTCAGGGCATAGTCAATGTCGTATTTTCTTGCAGTCTCCAGGAAATCACCGATATTACTGTCACTGACCTCGATGCTGTCAAGCTTTGAGACAGACTTCTTCTGAAGCTGTCTGTAGGTCATACGACCCTTTTTCTCTGCCTTACCGGTCATAAACTCCTGTAAGGCGCTTTTCAGTACATCAGTAGTGATCTTCTCGGCTTTCACCGAGATATCAATGGTTTTCTTTGCAGCACTCTCAAAATCTGACGACATCACACATCACCGCCTTCGTCTTCACCTGGCACCTCAAAAGTAGAAAATGCCTCGCTCTGCAGCCAGTGAATAAGATCTGCATGAGCTTTCATTGCCGACTTCTCATCTTCATAACTTCCAAGTATAAAAGGCTGAGAATAGAGCGTTGAACCTGTTACGCCGATAAGGTCATATCCGAGAACATTTTCGTTATCGTCAATATCCTCATCAACATACACGGCAAGAAGCTTATCGAAGTTTACGATAGTTCCGTCCTGTGCAATTATAGACTTAGCCATGACTTTCACCTCCTTTCGCTGCGGACGGTCTCAAAAGCCGCCCATATCTCTTTTCACAGCGTACTCTGCCCATCGCCGTTCGGCATTTTCCTTGAAATGTCTACCGTTGGCTTCATTGAACAGAGTGCTGATAAGATAGCTTTCAAAGTTACGGATATTGTCTGTACACTTCATTTGCATGATAGCGTTCTCAAGGATATAGATATCTACTTTGAGCATAGCCGACTTTATGACTTCACGGGGAAAATCCTGACCGCATATACGCTCAGTTGCTTTACGTGAACAGATCTGTCTTACGATCATCTGAACGATCTCCTCAGCTTCGTCATAGTCATTCAGCCATTCAGCAAAGAAAGGAAAATCTATGTTCGCTCTGACAATATCAGAATAGATCTGCTGCTCTTTCAGATATCCGTCAGTCAGTCCGTCATCTGAACCGACAGTTTTTTCTTTGCCGGCGGAAGATTGATTGATGGATACTTGTTCAAACAGTATTTCTTTTTTCTTTATTTGGTTCTTAGTATTTAATTGCCCCTGATTTTCTGTCGTCTGAATTTCTACAGGTTGATTTTCAAGGGGTAGATTTTCTATACCTTGTTTTCTGACCTCTTGTGAGGTTGTTTTTTCGGAGCATGTCTCCTCGTCGGAAACATCTCCGTCATCATCAGCACTTTCTTCATCCTGCGGAACATCTTTTTCGGAATACTCAAAGAAATCATAGACGTACTCGATTCGTCCGCTCTTCGTCTGATTCGGCATAAGCTTCGATACAACGAGGTATCCCCATTCTTTCAGCTCAGCCAGGGCAGACTTTATAGCGGACTCCTTCTCCCGGCATATAGCAGTAAGTCCTGCAATGGAATAATCCCAGCCTTCGGGCAGTGAGAGCACTCTGCTCATCAGACCGACTGCTTTAAGGCTCAGATTCGGTGATCTGAGGTGAAAGTTACTCATAACAGTATAATTGCCGTTCTTGTTTACTCTGCATACTGTAGAAGGCGTAGTTCTGTCCGCTTTCTTTTTCTTGATAGGTTTAACAGCCATGTTCGTATCCTCCTGTGCGGTCATACAAGCTTCATCTGTGTGACTTTCTGCTTATTGACTGCGTATGTATCACCGATATGAAGCAGATAGCCCTTATCGGTCAGCTCTCCAAGAGCTTTTCTTATCGTTTTGAGTGAGTCATTCTCACATACAAGGCAGAGATCGACCTCCCTGATGTAATCCGTATCCGGACTGTTGAGCATCATGGAGAGAACGCCTGTTGCTTCGAGAGAAAGCCCATTGTCATTCGGATCAATTCTCATATTCTTAGGCATAGAAAATTCCTCCCGGTTTTGTTGGATCATATCAAACCATGCAATAAAAAAGCTCCCCATTTCTGAGGAGCGTGGTACAGTTATTCAGTTTTCAGGCATAAAAACAGCGGACAACGCTCCTTAATATGGAACATCGTCCGCTTCTGCTATATTTAATTGTATAACGGGAAGGTGTCAGCAGCCCAGAATGCCGGATTGGTTTTCAGGAATCTTATCGTTCCTGAGCATCTTAAAAATTTACAATTAGTTCATATTTATAAGTTGATATAGTATACTAATAAGGTATATTATGGTTAAAAGCTATGTGATTTTTCAGCATTGGATTTGGCACTTTTCAGCAAGGGATTTTATTCACTATTGTTAGTCGCTTACAGTGTCTACCAAATCGCCCTGCGATACACAAAAAAGTCCCTTGTGAAAACAGGCACTTTTTCAACTACCATTTTTACTACCAAATTTGATTCTGAAGTCAACATTTTACCATTTTCTGTAATTCGCAAGAGATTTCCGGTTGCTTGTTTCGGCTTGATTTCACGGTAAAAAACGGACTCAAAGGGACTTTAAGGGACTAAATTGGAACAAATGTCCTCTCACTTAAAATCCCTTGGTAGAAATACCGTACCGGTTCAAGTCCGGTCAGCGGCATT
>CAMZIK010000264.1 GCA_947307175.1 uncultured Clostridia bacterium | reverse complement strand
AACGAGAAGCGTATTCAGGCTATCCGTGAGGTGAAAATTCCGAAGCGGCAGGAGAAGATAGATCAGGGTTGGAAGAAGATCGACACCCTGACCGCAAAGCGTGACCGTATCGAACACAAGCTGAACCGTGTGATCGCTCTCAATGACACGATCAAGAGCTTCGGTATCCACTTCAACAAGGAGCGCCGTGAAGCCTTTGCCGATGCAATGACAAGGCTGAACAGCTCGACCGTGGACTGCCTGAGCGACAAGAAAGCAACACTTGAAGCCAAAAAGCAGGCTATCCTTGACACCTATAACGATCCTGCCACAAGTGCCGTGGACAAGCTCAAACTCGGTGAACAGCTCAAGGGCGTGAATGAGCGTATCGGCGCACTGGAAAGCAAGATCATGAAGCTCGCCCGTCCCGAAACACATTATGAGGAGCAGACCAATGACCAGCTCGATGCTTCTATGGTTCTCACAGGCGACAAGCTCGGTGAAATGGTGCAGAACGGCACTATGGATATGCCTTCTCTTGCTGAGGGTGCTGTGCAGGCAGCGCAGGAAGTTGAAACGCTCGACAGGTCAAAGGTTGCTGAACTTGCCGACCAGCTTGGTATCCAGCCGCTTGCCAATGCAGAAATGCAGATGGAAGATGATTACAACATGATTGACGGTATCATCAACAACGGCAGCAAAGAGGATATTGACAAGGCAAAGGCAGAGCTTGCAGAGGGTATCAAGTCTATGGAAAGCCTTGCAGACAATCCTTTCGTTTCTGAGGAAGTCCGTGCTTCTGCGGCTGATGAGCTTGCAAAAATGAAGAAACAGCTTGAACTGCTTGACAGTGCCGATGAAGTCCAGGTGGATAGCTGGCTCTCAGCTATGATCGAGAATGGCGATGCAGTCCTCACCGATGACGGCGGTTTCAAGGTCAACCCCGATTATTACAAGGAGTTGCCGAGAAATGATCGTCATGTGGAGACTATGACGGAAATTCAGGCGGTCGAGGTCATGTCCGCATTGACTGCCGCAGGCGTGGCATATTCCGCTGCTACTAAGGGTGAGGATAAGGTCGGCATTACTGTTTCTAAAGCTGATGTTCCTGCCCTGAATGATGTGATGTACGCTTCTATCGGCAAGATCGCCCATACAGAAGCCGCAAAGGAAAACGGCGGTAAGGGCGAAAAGGGCAAGTATCAGACGATCAATCCCGAATACTATGCATCGCTCGGCAAGGACGATAAGCACACCCGTGTTGAGCCTATCGGAACTGCACGGAAGATCGTGGCAGAGCTGCAAAAGCAGAATATCCCGTATTCAGCGGTAGTCCGCAAGAATGACACGGTGGCGGTCACAGTCTCTAAGGCGAATGCCGAAGCCTACAAGCAGATTGAGAGTGCTGTCAAGGGCGAAAGAGCCGTGGAGTATGTCAATCCCGACTTTTTCAAGTCACTTCCAAAGCAGGAGCGTTTTACGCAGCGTATGGACGAGGGGCAGGCTCGGAAAAAGTCGGCAGAGCTGACCGCAAAGGGCGTGGAACATTCTGCGGTGTTCGGCGGTGAAAAGTCCGCTGTCACAGTTGCAAAGAAGGACTCACAGAGGGCTTTCTTCTCCCGTGGCAGGATGCAGCGTGACGCACAGCGTATCAGCGGTCGAGGACAGCAGAAGCCTCAGCAGAGAGAACAGACACCCAAAAAGAGAAAGAATCAGGGGCTTGAATAATAGATGAGAATTACTGACGAACAGAAAGAAAGGGCGGCATTTGTCAATCTTCCTCAGTTCCTCATGGCTCACGGCTTTGACCTGAAAAAAGTCGGCAGAGAGTATGTGTGGAAGGATCACGATAGCCTGCACATCAAGGATAACGGTCCGGGTGAGCGTGGTGCGTGGTTTCGTTTCAGCGAGGACAAGGGCGGCGATAACATCGGATTCCTGCGTGAATACATGGGAATGTCCTTTGTTGATGCGGTCGAAGCCCTCACAGGCGAACACATTGACCGCATCTATACTCCGTCCCGCACATACGAACAGAAGCCGAAAACAGTAACGGCAAGGGAGCTTTCCCTTGCCGAAGCTGACAATGCAAGGCGTGTGTTTGCGTACCTGTGCAAGACCAGAGGGCTTGACTATGATATGGTATCGGCTCTTGTCCGTGGTGGAAGTATCGCACAGGAAGAAAAGACAGGAAATGTCCTTTTCAAATACTATGACGAACAGGGCAAGGTCATCGGTGCTGAAAAGGTCGGCACTTCTACAGAGCATAAATTCAAGGGTATCCTGACAGGCTCGGCATCAGGACACGGCTTTGAGGTAGTGAAAGGTTCGGGAGAAAAGGCTTTTTTCTTTGAGTCGGCTATTGATATGCTTTCTTATCTGCAAATGCACGATAATGAACTTGATAACTGCCGTATGGTATCCATGATGGGCTTGAAACCGAGTATTGTCCTTGATACGGTACTTCGTTACAATATCCCGCCTCAGAATGTATTTTTATGCTCCGACAACGATGAAAAAGGCAATCAGTTTGCCGAAAGGCTTATAAGTGAATATCCCGATATGAAGCGTATCGTCACCCCCGATACATATAAAGACTGGAACGATATGTTCAGGGGTATCCCGAAAAAAGAGATAGATACAGAACAAAAGACAGAAGTAAAAAAGGAGGCTGACAGAATGGCTGCAATAGGCAATGAATATTGGAACTCTGCTACCGATAACAGGGACAAGGCTGTTATCAGCATGAGTGTTGAAGATTTCAGTGCTTTGTTTCAGAAGCTCGAAGATTCGGGCTTGAATTATCGTGCATACAGAGTGGCAAGCGGTTTCAAAATGGCGGTAAATGCCGCCGATGTCGGAACAATAAGACAGCTTGCAGGCAAAAATCTTGAAGCGGCAGGTTCAACTGTTCCGTTTTCTCCGCCCGAGAAAAATATCATCGGCAATGCGGAATACAGATATATCCCCAACAAGGAGTATATTTCCGCTGACCGTGACCTTATCCTAAAAATGGCTGAAACGCTGGACAAACAGGGTATCAAGTTTTCGGGAAGAATTTACCCGACAGGCAAAGGCACTCTGACCGTCAGCCGTAACGATCTCGCTTATGTGCGTTCTGTCCGTGACAATATCATCGGCAAGCGCCGTCAGGTCGGCATTGGCGAAAAGGGACAGGTCATCGGAAACCGTTCCGTTTCGGCACAGAACAGACATTTGTATATGTCTACCCTCACCCCGAAACAGTATGAGGAAGTCAAGCCCTTTATTGAAACTAACGCAAGATACAGCGGTGTTATCCGTGACGGCAAGGTGATGTTCTCGGTTGACCGTGATGAAGCGCAGGCTTTCCACAGGGCGTTGGATACCGCAAAGCGTGAGGTGGGGCTTATCCACACCATGCAGGAGCAGGGGCTTCCTATGGAGCAGATGATCGCACTT
>CAMZIK010000263.1 GCA_947307175.1 uncultured Clostridia bacterium | reverse complement strand
GGTCAGCCTTCATCTGACGCTCCATGGCATCCTGGATCTCTCTCGGCGGGAGAATGTTCTTCAGCTCAACTCTCTGTACCTTGATGCCCCATCTGTCAGTTGCTTCGTCAAGGATAGCAGTAATTCTTGTATTGATTATATCTCTTGATGTAAGTGTTGCTTCAAGATCAAGGTCACCAACGATATTACGAAGCGTTGTTGCTGTAAGATTCTCAATAGCAGAGATAGGTCTTTCAACACCGTATGTGAACTGCATCGCATTAGTGATCTGGAAAAATACGACTGTATCTATCTGCATTGTTACGTTATCCTTTGTGATAACCGACTGTGGCTGGAAATCAACTACTTGTTCCTTGATCGACACTCTCTTTGCCACTTTCTCAATGAGCGGAACTTTCCAGTGAAGACCTGTTCCCCACGCAGCATGAAATGCGCCGAAACGCTCGATAACATAAACATACGCCTGCGGTACGACCTTGATATTGCACACTATAAGCAAAATGATTATTGCAAGTACCCCTAACAGAATATAAATTCCTTCCATACAACTTTCCTCCGATATGTATTATTCTCTGACTATAAGTTTTGAGCCGTCAACTTTGACAACTATGACCGCATGACCCGCAGGGATATTCTCCCCGTTCTCGCTTCTTGCAGCCCAGTCTGTTCCGCTGAGTCTGACTCTGCCCTTATTGGCGATATTATCAATATCTTCAATAACGGCTGCGGTCATACCTTCATCAAGCTCATAATTAGTTGCTATCTTTTTTCCTTGAAGTTTTTTTACAAAAGGTCGTGTCAGTGCAAGGAACACCGCCGATGATGCCACGAACACGATGCACTGCACAAGGAAATCCACCTTTGCTATCGCAAGAAACAGCGATACAAGCGAACCCAGTGCGAACCAGATAGACACGAGCGATGTGCAGGTAGCGACCTCACAGACCAGGAAAAAGACGAATGCAACAGCCCAGAAAACGATCATAAAAGTATCTGACATATTATCGCCCCCTATATTATACACAGTTCTTTTGCCTGCAAGCACATTATACCACAATCCTGCGCAGATTTCAAGTAATTGACGTATTTTTTATCATTCTATCACAATGATTACAAACTGTTACTATCAGGATCCTGTATCAGCAGATCGCAGGTAGAATAGGACTCTTTCAGAAAATAAGCAGTGAGCATGATCTTGTTTTTCTTGCGTATACACGAGCAGCCCTCAAATTCCTCATAGTCGTATTCACTCTGCGCCTTGGTTTTTCCCTCTTTGAGCTTATTGGGTCTTACATTGCCCTCATAAATAATATATTCAGTATTATCGGTCATTTTTCCGTCAACAAATATTTTAGCGGTAGTTCCCGTAAAAACAGCGGTTATTTCTCTGCCGAAATGCTTGCCTTTCCATTTCCCCTGCAAGAATTTCCTGTCAGCATCATCATATATCTTTACGTTAGAACCAGCAGTATTGAAATCAAAACCATTCTTTAAAGCATCTTCATGAAAAGCATCATAGATAAGCTTTGCAGCCTCGAAATGTACGGTACAAGACTGATTTGAATACATATACAGTTTTTCGCCGCTTGCATACTCTGCTCTGATAGAATCGCCGCAGCCTCCTGGAAGGCCGTCCACTGTACAAGAATAACCGTTGCGTTTTGCTAAATTATAATCCTTGATTATCTTGTTGAGTTTAGAGAGGAGAAACATATTATCTGTATAATATTTGAGACTGAAACGAGTGCCGTCACGTCTGGAAGTGTTGCCTCCATTTGAGGTAACAATCAGCTTTCCGTTCTCTATCTCGCAAAAAGCGGATATATTCCTGTCTGAAAACGTAAATGAAACAAGTTCATCTGACTCAATGGTGTACGGATAGCCCTCAAGCATAAACTCATGTCTGCCTCCACAGCCTTCGCCCGTATCGTTGTGAATAACTCCGGGGCCCGTAAAACCCATTCCCATAAAGCCGCCGTTAAATCCTCCGCCAAAGCCTTCATTGCTCATATTTTTCACTCCTTTATATTTTGTTTGACCTTTAGTTTTTTAAGGTACTGCTTTTGCTCATCTGTTATGCGAAAGCTCTCAACAGACTTTTGTATCGCCTTATTATGTGTCCATGGGTCAAGCTTTTTGTCCTCGATAAATGGCAGTATTTCATCATATTGCTTAGCAAGAGCCGTTGCGAAATACCATGCCTGCATCATTTTCACATAATACTCTTCCGATCTTATCTCTGCGACCGCCTTTGGATACTCTCTTTTAAAATCGTCATCAAGAAAATGATCCATAAGCATTTTGATCCCAAAACGGATCATATAGGTTTTGTCAGAACTCAGCCAGTTTTTTATACTATCCATCAGTTCTTTTTTGTGTTTTGCAAATACCTTCGGATTCATCTGGTCGCAGGTAGCCCAGTTATCGACATATGGCAGAAATGTTCTTACCTTATCAATACAGCTTTCATAATCCTTTTCACATGAGATCATAAATGCGTGGAGCTGATTTTCTTCAAAATACTTGTGCGGAAGCTGTTCAAGGAAATAATCTATGTCATCATGCTTTGATAGCTCTTTTGCAAGAGATCGAAGCTGCGGTGTGCGCACGCCGATAAATCTGTCAGCATCTACCGAAGGAGTTGTCTTTATCTCAATTTCACGATATTTTTCGTCCGTAAGTTCAAAAAGACGATCTCTTATATCATTTATTATCATAATTCTTCTCCCGGCCATTCTTTTTTCATGTGTCACCTCATAAAAGTGTATCTTCATACCGGAATTTATAATAGAGGTTAAAATAAAACAGGAATACTTCTACTTGTTCAGGTAATACATCTATTTGCTTTGACAGATCATCTACTAACCCAATATACTTATAATAGCAATCGATATTTTGCTTCCATTTTTGTATGCCTAGTTCATCAAATTGCTTTTTATTTAGAGAATCTACTATCTTCTGATCAAATATCTGGCATTTTCTTGAATCGATTGTGACACTAAAGAAGTATAGGAACTTTGACCAAGTTGAAAAGCCTAACCCACGAATATCTTTAAAATCGTTTATAAGATTATTTGCATCAGCCTTCGTCAAATCCTTATCTTTTACTTTTGACAGAAAACGGCTTAGTTTAACGATTTCATTGAGGGTATTCTCAATATTGCTGCCGCGTCCTCCTGTTGGATAGCCCCACATTAATACCATGACAATTTTTTTGACCGTATCATTTTCGGAAAGCACGTCCGCTCTGGATAATTCAACTTCTTCTTTGTCTCCAAAAATCGTATTTTCTATTCTCGATTTATCGTCATACAGAATCTTTTCCCAAACTTTCCGTTTTATTCTGGCGGACTGATCGTATACTGGAATCGATTTAATTAATTCGCTATAATCCACTATTGATAACATATACACTACTCCTTTTAGT
>CAMZIK010000262.1 GCA_947307175.1 uncultured Clostridia bacterium | reverse complement strand
AAAGCCCCCAAACAAGCGCCGTGCGCGCTAGCACAAATTCTGATTTATTATATTAGTATAAAGCGGCCTGGGTTTTGTTCAGTCCGCTTTGCGTTGTTATTACTTGATAAGACCTATCTTCTGCATACAAGCCTTGAGCTTGTCGATCTTCTCCTGCTCCATTCTTACCAGCGGGAGTCTGCACTCGCCGACCTCAAAGCCCATAAGATTGAGGGCTTCCTTTACAGGAATAGGGTTAACGTCGCAGAACAGCAGGTTAGTGAATTCAAGCAGTTTGTTTGCCTTTTCTCTTGCCTGATCGAACTTGTTTTCAAGACACAGCGAAGCAATCTCGTGAGTCTCAAACGGCATGCAGTTTGACAGCACCGAGATAACACCGATTCCGCCGAGCGCCATGATAGGAACTATCTGGTCGTCGTTTCCTGAATAGATGTCGATCTTGTCGCCACAAAGAGCAGAGATCTTAGCGATCTGGCTGATGTTGCCGCTTGCTTCCTTTACAGCTACGATATTCTCGATCTCAGCGAGCTTTGCAAGTGTCTCAGGCAGGATATTCACACCTGTCCTTGACGGAACATTGTAAAGGATAAGCGGTATCTTTACCGAGTTTGCGATAGCGGTGTAGTGTGTGATAAGTCCTCTCTGAGAGGTCTTGTTGTAGTAAGGCGTAACAACCAGCAGTGCGTCAGCTCCCAGAGCCTCAGCCTTCTGAGAGAGGTGTATAGCATACTCGGTGTGGTTAGAACCTGTTCCGGCGATAACTGGTATGCGGTGATTTACCTTTTCAACAGCGTACCTGATAGATTCGATGTGTTCTTCATCGGTCATGGTAGCGCTTTCGCCGGTAGTACCGCAGATGATGATCGCATCAGTGCCGTTGTCGATGTTGAAATCTATCAGCTCGCCCAGCTTGTTGAAGTTAATAGAGCCGTCAGCGTTCATCGGGGTCGCAATAGCAACTCCTGCGCCCTTAAAAATAGCATTCTTCATAGGGATTAACTCCTTTCGTTAGAACTTATATCCGTGTAATAGTCAATCAAAATAGCCCTTTGCTGCGAGAAGCTCTGCAAGCAGAACAGCACCGCCTGCTGCGCCTCTGAGCGTGTTGTGTGAAAGGCAAACGAACTTGTAATCGAACAGCGTATCCTCTCTGAGTCTGCCCACGCTTACAGCCATGCCGCCTTCAAGGTTCCTGTCCAGCTTAGCCTGCGGTCTGTCGTCCTCTTCAAAGTAGTGCAGGAACTGCTTCGGAGCGCTTGGCAGCTTGAGCTGCTGAGGAACGCCGCTGAAATCCTTCCATGCAGCGAGTATCTCTTCCTTTGAAGGCTTGTTCTCGAATGAGCAGAAAACTGCAGCCGTGTGACCATCAGAAACAGGAACTCTCAGGCACTGAGCCGTGATTGTAGGCTCTGTTGCGTTTACTATCTCGTCGCCCTCGATGTGACCCCAGATCTTCATTGGCTCCTTCTCGGATTTCTCCTCCTCGCCGCCGATGTAAGGGATAACATTGTCAAGGATCTCAGGGAACGTCTCAAACGTTCTTCCTGCGCCTGAAATAGCCTGATATGTGCAGGCAAGAGCCTTCGTTACCTTGTACTTAGCCATGAGCGGAGCAAGTGCAGGAACGTAGGACTGAAGCGAGCAATTTGACTTTACAGCGATAAAGCCTTTCTTTGTGCCGAGTCTTTTTCTCTGTGCAGGGATAATGTCGATATGATCAGGGTTGATCTCAGGGATCACCATAGGAACATCAGGCGTGAATCTGTGAGCAGAATTGTTTGAAACGATCGGGCATTCAGCCTTAGCGTATCTCTCCTCCAGAGCCTTGATCTCGTCCTTTTTCATATCAACTGCGCAGAAGCAGAAATCAACCATCGATGCGATCTTTTCAACATCATCTGTTGCATTCATAACAACTATATTTTCAAGATCTTCAGGCATCGGATCAGCAAGCTTCCACTTTCCGCCGACAGCCTCCTTGAAGGTCTTGCCTGCGCTCCTCTGAGATGCTGCAAGAACAACGATCTCAAACCAGGGGTGCTTGTCAAGGATAAGGCAGAATCTCTGTCCTACCATACCCGTTGCGCCGATGATACCGACTTTGTACTTTTTCATGATAAAAACATCCTTTCCCATCTGTGCGTACCTTCGTAATTATCGCCAAAAAGCATTGCTGAGGCTGCGAAAGTTTTGCACAAAACATTAAAATTGACCAAATAACAAAAAAACCGGTTGAAAACCGGCACATCATACAGTATAATAAGAATGTTGACATAAGTTTATGTCGATAGCACTCCATCATAATACATGATGACAACCGGTGATCTGTTAGACCAAACAGCCAGCGTGACGTTCCCAATGTCCGCTTCGGCGGTATCACCTTTCACACTGCTGCATAATGTCGGGTACATTATTCTGACGGACTGACATACCTAAAAATTAAAGGCAGCCCCGTCGGCAGCAGCGGTACTCATCTCAACCGCACCTCTATCTGTTGTGATATATAATATCAGAAAATACCGCTGATGTCAATAGGTTGAGAAATGTTTTTTTTGTAACAACTGATTTTTTAGAGGATAAATAAATAATAAACATCTTTGGAGAGATAAAAATGTTAGACTTAAACAATATGAAGCGCTCTGATTTCGCCTATGATCTTCCGCAGGAGCTTATCGCACAGACTCCGCTTGAGCCGAGGAACTCATCACGTCTTCTGAAAGTTGACAGGCAAACGGGAGAGATAACCCACGATCACTTTTACAATCTATGCAATTACCTTAAAAAAGGTGACCTTCTGGTTCTCAACGATTCAAGGGTGCTTCCTGCAAGGATATATGGCGAAAGGGAAGAAACAGGCTCGTTCATAGAGTTCCTGCTTGTCGAGCAGAGAGAGAATATGGTCTGGGAGATACTCTGCCGTCCTGGAAAGAAAGCAAAGGTCGGGACTCGTTTCACTTTCGGCGGAGGGATACTCAAAGCCGAGATAACCGAGGTCCTTGAAGACGGAAACAGAGTCGCACGCTTTTTCTGCGAGGATAACTTCTTTGCCGCACTCGATCAGATAGGTCAGATGCCGCTTCCGCCTTACATAACCGAAAAGCTCAAAGATAAAGAGCGCTACCAGACGGTCTATTCAAACGAGCTTGGTTCATCTGCTGCACCCACAGCAGGTCTGCACTTTACAAAAGAGCAGCTTGAAGACCTGCAGAAAATGGGCGTGAACATCGCATTCGTGACGCTCCACGTCGGATTGGGAACGTTCCGACCCGTCAAGGAGGATAAAGTCCTTGACCATAAGATGCACAGAGAGCATTACGAACTGAGTGAGAAAACAGCGCAGATGATAAACGATACCAAGAAAAACGGCGGACGTGTCATCGCCGTAGGTACAACATCGTGCAGAACGATAGAAAGCGTTGCTTCGTTCCACGACGGAAAGATAGTCGCAGACGA
>CAMZIK010000261.1 GCA_947307175.1 uncultured Clostridia bacterium | reverse complement strand
GTAAATCCCGATAAGGTCAGCAAATCCGCTTGTAAAAAGTGTGAGAATCTATCTGCGGGCTTTACGGCTCAGTGGAAAAAGAGGGTACGTCAGCTGCAAGTGCCGATCTTTGCTTTGAACACAAAAGGAGCGTGGACGCTCCGCTTTGACGACATCATCGCCGACGCCTTGGAAGCGGGCGCACTCAGAACGGAAAAATATCCGCTCCCCGAAACAGTAAGTAAACAGCTTGAAGTAACAGATACCAACGGTGTACCGAAAGAGGTTATTGTCGAGCTGATACGCTATTACCTCGCCAATAAATCCGATGACACCGATTGGGTTGTTCTGCCTGTCGCCAACTTCGACGCCTATTACGGCAATAACAATCTCAGCAAAAAATGGTTAGCGAGGATACCGAAATCATTGATACAAAGAGAGAATCGGCATGGGATTTGCAGGTATAAGGTCATTGCTTCTCAAGGTAAAATAGCTTTTGGACCGATTT
This sequence comes from uncultured Clostridia bacterium, assembly GCA_947307175.1. Classification (GTDB taxonomy): domain Bacteria; phylum Bacillota; class Clostridia; order Oscillospirales; family Ruminococcaceae; genus Hominimerdicola. Next base: position 2,992 of record CAMZIK010000261.1, on the reverse strand, counting down.
TATAAATAATAATCAATCCGTACATTCGACGCCGGATTGCCTCCTGTATATAATAGAATCATCAAAGCAAAGGGGGCAAACATATGAAGAAGTACCATCTTTACCTCACCGCCGATGAGCGTCGAATTATCTTGCACAGTTTGATTGATATGAAAAACGAACTTATCAAAACCGGGCATTATACCGACGCGCTCGATGAGATTATCGTTCAACTCACAAAAGCAAAGATTAAACATGTGCGAGTAAAGGAGGTCTGACCATGAGTACAAAAATCACTTATACCAGACAGGGTGACTACTATTTGCCTGATCTTAAACTGCCTGAGCAGGAGCCTCGCGAGATCGGTATCTGGGGACAACGTCGCAGACGCTATCTCAAAGAACATCACAAAATCCTATACTATAACTTACTCACCCAATGCAAGCTGATCGATCATCTCGCTGATATCAATGAAGAAGCGCAGAATATGTATGACCGGCTCGTAAAACAGCTTGCAGAACAAGAAGGTGTTACCGAGAAGCTCAAAGGAGAAGATCCGTTAGAGTGGGTGGCAAAAATGAACAATATCAACTCACGCGCAAGTGAGATCGTTTTTGCTGAAATTATCTATACAGTTTAATCGAAGCGGCTGCTGCAATACTTTGATTGCAACAGCCGCTTTCCTTTTTATATGATAATGATATGCTTTTTCAGTTTTTCAGCATGCCGTCAAGCCGTGGATCACGGTAACTGCAAGGAAGTGATGATACAGTGAAACATTTTATAAATATCTCTCTGCCTGAGAAAAACAGCTCCGAGTTTCTGCATGACAGTTACTCGGAGCTGTTTTTTTATTCTTCTTTTTCTCTGAAATTTTTATAACTCGATCCAAAATCTTCCATTGACTTGATGATCGGGCGCATACTCTCACCGAGGTCACTCAGGGCGTATTCCACTCTCGGAGGCACTTCGGGATAGACGGTGCGGGTAATGATACCGTCCTCCTCCATTGAGCGCAGGCTGTCGGTAAGCACCTTCTGGCTGATACCGTCGAGCGACTTTCTCAGCTCGTTGAATCGCCACGGTCTGACGAGCAGATTTCGCAGGATCAACAGCTTCCATTTACTTCCGATCAGACTGACGGTGGTTGCGACGGGACAGTCGGGTAATTCGGCTTTTGTTTTCATGGTGCGCCTCCTATATCTGAATTTGAATACAGTATAACAGAAAGAATGTGGTTTGTCGATAGGTTACAAAAAGGTGCCTATGTAATTAAAAAGTGCGTACTTGTTATGCCGGTGATCGCTCCTTATAATGGAATCAGAAACTATGAAAGGAGAACAGCTATGGCATTATCGAATATTGCTTCTTGGACAAAGGGCGGCACAGCTTCTGCTTGCGGTACCTCCGACAAGGCTTCTGCCTGCGGCACTTCCGACAAAGCGTCTGCTTGCGGCACATCGGATAAAATGTCCGCTTGCGGTTCAGCCTGCGGCGCAGGTGACAAGTGATCTTGTCCGTAATGCCCTTCGATAATGATTCGGAGGGCGATTATGTAATCATCAGCAAATGCTGTTTATATATGCGAGGTAATCATGATGAAACCGTATTTTTCTTTTCAATGGCATATCACGGATGAATGTGACCAGCGGTGCAAGCACTGCTACATTTTCTCGGACGGCAATCACAACTGCCTGAAATCCATGACATGGGAGCAGATGCAGGACGCCTTCTACAACTGCCTTGATTTTTGCGAGGTGTTCGGGCGCACGCCGTACTTTTATCTGACGGGCGGCGATCCGATTTTGCATTCTGACTTTTGGCGGCTGCTGGAGCTGTTTCACGATCACGACATTCAATTCACGATCCTCGGCAATCCGTTCCACCTCAACGACCAGGTGTGCAGGGAATTAAAGTGGTTCGGCTGTGAAAAGTATCAGCTCTCTCTCGACGGCTTGCGTGAAACGCACGATTGGTTCCGTAAGCCCGGCTCCTACGACTGCACGCTCGAAAAGGTAAAATGTATCAATAAAGCGGGTATCCGTTCGGTGATCATGACGACGGTTTCCAAAACCAATATGAGCGAGGTCACGGGAATTATTGATGCGGTGGTCGAAGCGGGCGCAAATGTTTTTGCCTTCTCCCGTTATGTGCCGAGCGGCGGCGACCTTGACGCGAGTATGACGGCGCAGGAGTACCGCAGCTTGCTTGCGGCCTGCGACAAGAAGTTCAAGGAGTATGATGCGGAAGGCTGTCAGACCTATTTCAATAAGAAAGACCACCTCTGGACGCTCTATGAATACGAAACAGGAGAGTTCACCATCCCCGATAACGCCGAGAAAGGTATGATTTACGGCGGCTGCAACTGCGGCGCATGCCATATCACGATACTTCCGACGGGCGACATCTTCGCCTGCCGCAGAGTAGCGGACAGCAAGGTCGGGAATGTGTTTGAGGATAGGCTCGCTGATGTGTGGCTGACCTCGATGGAGAGTTATCGGGAGTTTACCAAGTTCAGCAAATGTTCAAGATGTAAACTGCTCGCATGGTGCAGAGGGTGTCCTGCCGTCGCAAAAGGCACAAGCGGCGACTTCTACGCCAATGATCCGCAATGCTGGGCAAGTGTAGAGAATGGACTGATTGAGGGGTGAGATGATGAAAGCTGTTGTATTGACGAAGCCGACAAAGGCAGAGAATATCGTTCTGTCCGAAGTGGAAGTGCCGAAGGTCAAATCCGGATGGGTGCTTGTGAAGATCAAGGCATTCGGACTGAATCACTCGGAACAGATTTTAAGAGAATTTGAAATAGAAAATGACTATATCAAAAAGCCGATCATCCCCGGTATCGAGTGCGTCGGAGAGATCGCCGACCCGTCCGACAGCGGGATGTCGATCGGTCAAAAGGTTGTCGCACTAATGGGTGGCATGGGGCGGTCGTTCAACGGCAGTTACGCTGAATACGCCTTATTGCCGACACACCATGTTTTTCCTGTGGAGAGCAAGCTGTCGTGGG
>CAMZIK010000260.1 GCA_947307175.1 uncultured Clostridia bacterium | reverse complement strand
CTCAGCGATTTCCGCAGGAAGTTCACAAGCGTTTCCAATAACATAAACCAGATAGCCTTACGGCTAAATGCTTCGGGCAATATCTATCCCGAAGATATAGCCGAGATCAAGAACGGAGTAAACGAGATTTGGCAACAACTAAGATTTTTCCGATCACTGTTACTGAAAGTAAAGCCCTCGCCTACATTGCCAGCCCAGCCAAGACCGACAACAGAAGATTAGTTACTTCATTTTATTGTGATGATGATCCCTATACAGCGGCAAAGAAGTTTCAGGAGATACGAAACGATATTGGGACGGGACGAAGTTCGGTGCTTTGTCAGCATCTTATCCAGAGCTTTGCACCCGGGGAAATTACTCCCGAAAAGGCTCTTGAAGTAGGCAAAGAATTAGTTGACAGACTGCTTCAGGGAAACTTTCAATATTATCTTGCTGTTCATACCGATACAAACCATATTCATGTGCATTGTATTTTTAATAATGTAAGCCTTAATGACGGCAGAACTTTTGAAACGCTTCACAATCAAGGCAAGGTCAAAGAAAGGTCATGGAAGAACCTGCTTGACCTGTCCGATGAGATATGCCGTGAACACGGCTTGTCGGTCATCGAGGATCACGAAAGTTCAAAGGGCAAATCCTATTACGAATGGACAGTGGATCAGCTTCATCTTTCGTGGAAGTCCAAGCTGAAATATGCGATAGATCAGGTAATCAAGGAGAGCGATACTTTAGAGGATTTTCTTAAAAAGTGCGCCGACTTCGGTGTGCTTGTCGAATACAACCCGAGTCACAAGATAGACCTCAAATTTATGCTTGCGGAACAGAGGGAGAACAATCCGAGAGCCAAGATGACCAGAGCGAGGACTTTGGGGTGGTTTTACGAAACTCCGCGCATAAAGTCCCGCATTGAAAACAACAAGCAGTTTATGGCTTATGCTCCGAGGGCAAAGATCATCAGGACTACCGCCGACAAATTCCTGCAAGCGCCTGCACTCACACGCTGGGCGGACAGGGCAAACATGAAGGAAGTCAGCAAGGCGATGAACGAGATCGCCAAGCGTGGACTTACCTATGAAGAAACCGTGAGTGCTGCACAGGAATCTTTCGGCAGACAGATGAAATTGCAGGACGAGCTGGACCGTATCCGTATGCAGATCGGAGACCTCAGCAAACAGCTGAAACTTGTGGAGCTGTATGTTAAGTACAGACCTTACAACGAACACTTCAAAATGCTAACGGGCAGGGAAAAAAAGAAGTTTCACAGCGAATACTGTTACGAACTTGACGAGTACCAGAAGGCAGTAAAAAAGCTCAAAGACTGGTACCCTTCGGGAAGTGTACCGAGCCTTGAGCTTTTACGGAAAACTATTGGTGATCTTGAAGCCGAGCAGAAGCAGAAGAAACAGCTTTATACTCAGACAGCTGATGAGACCGAAACGCTGTCAAAGAGCTTGCAGAAGATCGAGCAGTACCTCAGCAATGAACAGGAACGAGCCGAGGAAGAACAGCGCAGGAAGCGGAAAAAGAGTGGGGATTTGGAATGAATTTTTATTCTCCTTTAATTCCTTGCTTTTTGGCAGATTCTATTGCAGCAGCACTTTTATCATTACTTAATGGTTTATCCGAGTAAATTCTTGGATACAGTACACTACATTCCATAAGCATAGAATACTCTTTTTTGGCAAACTGAATCAGTTTTCTGGCTCGTTCATAGAATTCACAATTTGATAAGTACAAATGATTAAAGTATTCAAAAGTCACATAATTATAATGGGTAATTTCAACCGGATTCATAGGAAACTCCATTTTCCCATCATCAACCAGTTTTAACTCTTGAATCAACAACGATTCAGGAATATGATTAAGCCAGTTTCTCTCTCTATTAAATTGATTAAGAAGATCTGTTATTTCCTCCGTAGCTTCTAATAATGGAATATCAGTATTCCCTTTTTTGGCAAGCTTTCCAATGTACTTTCGATATTTAAAATATGATATAGCGACTGCTTGGGAATCTCCAAGCAGATTGACAAGATACGAAATTACATTGTAAGATTTATCAACCATTTCGCTATATATCTTATAAGGAACTATGTCCTTTCCATTGAACTTGTCAACATATTCCTTAAGCTCAATATTATAATATTTCATTTTGTCCATGCAAAGTTCACAAGATGAAATAATCCTATTTAGATAAATGCAACAATTCTTTTTTGAAATAAGCGGAAATTGTTTTTCATCTTGACTCATTTTTTAATCTCCTTACCATGATTTGTTTTAAACTCCTCCAACGCCGTGAGCATCAATTTATTGACGCTCATACCCATCGACTCGGCATAAGCCTTGATCGCATCACGCTCCTCGGCGGACACATAAAGTTTTAACGTCTTGTAATTTGCTTTGGCATACTGAGCGTTTGAGGATATTTTCTTTGAACGAGCCTGTTTTCCCTGGCATTCCTTGCAGTATTTCTGAGAGCCTGCCGTCACCGTGTAGGTCTTTCCGCAGAGTGAGCAGACCTGTTCACTTCCGATAGCTACCGCTTCACCGGCTTGCTTCTTCTCCTTATATGCCTTGTTGCGCAGGACTTGTGCCTTGTCACGGCAGTAAATGCAGTATTTCGCTCTTGCGGACGGCGATTCAAACTCCATTCCGCAGAGCTGACAGGTGTGTTTATACATCTTATCACCCCGATTTCGGTTATTATATCCATTCTATCATATAGATAGGGATATGTCAAGTATAATCGAAATTTTGGTGAAAGTACACCGAGGAAAATGTCATTTGTGCTGCGCATTGCCGAAATTCAAAAACTTCCGAAAATTATACTTGACAATAGGGATATTGCATAGTATAATATAATCACAGCAAACGAAAAGAAACCCGAAACCAAGAAAGGAAAGGTAATTACTATGACCAACATCGTAATCGAAACAGGCAGACTTACTGCCGATCCTGAACTCCGCTACACAGGCGAGACACCCCTCTGCAAATTCCGCATCGCAGTTGACCGCCCCAAGAAAAAGGGTGCTGAGAAGCCCGAGACCGACTTCTTCAACTGCACCGCATGGAATCACAATGCAGAGTTCATAAACGATATGTTCTCTAAGGGCGAAATGATCACCGTAGTCGGCAATCTGAGAAGCTCTACCTTTGAGAAGAACGGCGAAAAGCGTTCCTCCGTGGAGATCAAGGTAAACGAGGTACACTTCCCGGGAACACGCAGAAAGACCGAGGGCGAGAACAACAGCGAAAGTGCCGATAACAACGGCGGTTTCTATGACAGCACCGACAGCGGAGTGCTGTTCTGAACACAGATAGGAGGAAATAAAAATGGGCATCATCATTGCAATCTCTAATCAAAAAGGCGGTGTCGGCAAGTCAACTTCCGCCTTCAATCTCGGGGCTTGCCTTGCACTGAAACAGGGAAAGAGGGTGCTTTTAGTGGACATTGATCCGCAAGCTAATCTCAGCGAATATCTCGGCTAC
>CAMZIK010000259.1 GCA_947307175.1 uncultured Clostridia bacterium | reverse complement strand
GACACTACCGATGAATTCTATGACAAAGAAAATGATTATTACGATGAAGTAGAGATATGCTCCGAATCTGCCGAAGCACACCCAAAGTCGGCTATACAGATACGCAACAGAAGTATTGTTGACCGTTCCGATCTTGTGATATGCTGTATCCGGCGAAAGGTCGGCGGAGCATACAAAACGATACAATATGCCCGAAAGCAAGGCAAGAAGGTAATTGATCTTGCAGAAGAAGAAAAATAACGTTCAGGCTCACGAAGCACTATTTACTTCGTGAGCCTGCTTCTATTCATTCAATAATTCAGCAAGGTGCATATTGGCGTGACACCGCAGTACCGTCATTCCTTTGCGAATGGATTTCGTCACCGCCTGCCGTGAGACACCGTACCTCTCGCCGACCTGTTCAAGTGTCGGTCTCGGCTCGGACAGATAGTACTCTGTCACCAGCTCATACCAATGGGGATTCCATTCCTGCAAGTCACTGAGTGCCATGTACATTGCCTTACGCAGTAACGCGCGATATTCTGCTTCCTGCTGTTCCTGCTCATACTCATAAAGTCCGTATGGGGACATCTTGTAAAGCTCTTCCTCCGAGCCATAATGCAGTACACCCTTTGCGGAGTCACGCTCGATGATATACCGCTGATGACGCATCAGCCGTTTCAATTCCACGTTCATTCCCGCATACCCCGAATATCGTCCACACCGATATAACAGATCCGTATCCTGGGTACTTTCGTATACGGATTTGGATACTCCGGCTCAAAAACGTCGATCCGTTCCACTAAATCCTCGATCATCTCAGCTGTCAGCTTGTCAAAGTGCAGATACTTTTTCAGCCTTGCAAGGAATACCTCTACACCGCCTGCATCATCGCAAACCGAATGGATATGCAGCAGGCAGTCGCTTCTTTCCGCTTTAAGTTTTTCGGTCTCATCGTCCAGACTTGTCATAATATCCGCAAAAACCTCGGCGGATACAGCACCGTTCAGCTTTTCCTCAAAGAGCCGTTTGCGTACATCTGGTATTTCATTCAGACGGACATCTATCTGCTTTACCCTCTCGGAATACTGCGCCGTATTCTCATTCTGCCTGATGCGGATATATCGGATAATATTGTTTTTCAGCGCAGTTTCATCCATGATGAAATAGTTCTCATAGAAATGAATATCGGCAGTCAGCAGCTTGACCAGTTCATCTTCCTTGATGTAGTGAGTAGTGCATAATGCTTTGTTCTTTCTGCTGGTACTGCACACATAGGAATCCGAATTGATATGTTTGCCGTTCTTTCGCATGATATACAGCTTTTTGCCGCAATCGGCACAGTAAAGCACATCATGGAACATCGGAACGGACAGCTTTGGGCGCTCCTCGAAAACTTTCCTTTTCTGCCCGATGATCTCCTGTGCTTTATCGTAAGTCTCCCTTGAGATGATCGCAGGGTGAGTGTCCCTGAATATCACCCACTTTTCGGGAGGATTGCTTCGTATCTTCTTGCACTTATAGGAAACACGTTCCGAGCGGAAATTGACCGTATCGCCGCAGTATTCCTGCTTGGATAACAGTGACTTCAATGTGCTGTGACTCCAGTTGTAAGGCTCATCGCTCTCGGCATTCTCATTTGCATAGACCTTCGGTGTCGGGACTTCATGCTCTTTGAGGTATTTTGCTATCATGCTGAGACCTTTTCCCGAAACATACATATCAAATATTATGCGTATCACCGCTGCCGCCGTTTCGTCTATGATCCATGCTGAGTGATCGGCAGGATCAAATGCGTATCCGAAGATAGGCTTTGTGGTAAGCCGCTTCCCGTTATTGCCCCTTGCCTTGACAGAAGCCTTCTGCTTTTTGGAAATATCCCGGGCATACCATTCATTCACCAAATTATTAATGGGCATCATGTCAAGGTTTCCTTGTTCGGAATCCATGTTCTCCGAGACCGAGACGAACTGCACATCATATTTCGGGAATAACAGCTCGACATACTCTCCCACGAGGATATAATTCCTTCCAAAACGGGAAAGGTCTTTAACGATCACCCTCTCCACAAGACCGTTCTTTACATCTTGAATCAAGCGTTCAAATTCGGGGCGCTCAAAATTGACCCCCGAATACCCGTCATCAACGTAAAATTCGTACTTGTAGTATTTGTGGTCTAAGGCATACTGCTCCAGTATCAGCTTCTGCGTTTTTATGCTGGTGCTTTCGCCGTAATTGGCATCATCTTTGGACAAACGGCAGTACAGCGCCGTGTGCCTGTTAAGTATCATTTTATTCTCCAATTCCGAGTACACTTGATAGATTAAGCTATTCATTTATGATACCATACTATATATGAAAAGAACAGGCAGAGGTGACGTAACAGGAACAAGCGGAAGTATTATTGAATGTGTTCCAAACGCCGAGTAATGTTGTTGTCTTTTTCAGCGTCATATACAATTAAATAGTCTTGTAGTCTATATGGTACTTACATCGTCCATGTAGTTGTGAAAAGCCACCAAACAGCATATTGAAAATTTGTCAAAAATATGCTATACTATTATTTGTAAGCCGAGCGCTTGCGAGTAATATTTTCTATGCTGGAGGTATTTCAATATGTACACGGAGTTTGTAAAAAAATAAGGGGTATGCAGCCATTCCCGATACGGAGGTAAGCAGGGCGCTCATTGATGATGCTCCCACTTTTGATGATTTCCATGATCTTGTGGCATGGAACATCGAAAAGCAGGGAGTTACCACCGAGGAGATCGCAGCACGAACGGGCATCGCAGACAGAACGGTCACAAGTCTCAGGGCGAAAAATGCCGGAGACATCAGACACGAACTGAATCTGCTGGTCGCTCTTGCGGTAGGACTTCACATGATGCCTGAACACGCCGAACTCCTTATACATCTCAATGGGCAGTTTTTAAGAAAGAAGAAGCCGATAGAGCGATACTATATGTATCTGCTTTCTATCGGCTCTTTTTATTGTGTGGCAGCCTGCAATGATTTTCTGATCAAACACGGTATGCCGCCGCTTACAGATAACGATAATATCTGTTCATTCGATTGATTTTTCTTTTTGAGGGGTTGCATTTGCTCTCAAAAATCGGCTGTTATAATAGAGGGGTATTTTGTGACGAAGTCGCACAGCTCCAAGTCCTCTTAAAAACGAGGCTGCTCAGGACGATAAGGCCCTGAGCGAGAAAAATGCTCGGAGAGCATTTTTTCAAACCCAGCAAGCTCGGTATTTTGTGTCCACAAGAACCCAAAATACACCGCTTGTCAGAGGGACACCCCTAAAACCCCGACTATGCAAAAAGGAGATGAAGAAAACGAGACCAAAAGAGGAATACGATACCCGAGATATTATAGAGAAATTTCGGGTGAGCAAGGAAGAAGCGAAACTTATCGAGAACAAGTTTAGAAATAGCGGCTACAAGTCCAAAAGCGACTTCTTCCGCATTATGATATTTCAAGGGCAAATAATCAAGGTAAGCGATGAATATCTCA
>CAMZIK010000258.1 GCA_947307175.1 uncultured Clostridia bacterium | reverse complement strand
TGCATTTGCGTATAAAACACTCCTTATGATTACATAGTCTGCCGCATATGATAGCCGCCCCCGAAGAAACATCTGCCCACACGCAGTCGCAGCACCTTTTCTGATTTCTTTTTTTCAATATCTCTATGATGAGATCTTCTTTATCTATGCCTTCGATCTTCTTAATTATCATTGTTCCCAACCTTTCTATTATGATTATGTAATAGCGGCGGTCCATCTTTAATCTGACAAACCGCCGCAACTTCGTTTTGCCTTTTGCGGTATTTATCCCTGATACCCGCCGCAACGGAACACTACAGGCGAATGGCAGCGTACCATTCTCATGGGCTTCTCACCCCTCTGTGGGTCTCACAAAGCCGCCCTCATTGCTATTCACTGTGACTGGACGGAAGTATCATTATCCTCCTGCGTTTCATTGCCCTCGGGAAGCTGTCCCGATCTTTGAGTAGATATTTCTCGCTCTGCATTTCTGCGTCATGGCGTATCTCTCGTCCGGCTGTCGACCTTCTACCGACCGCAGGATTAAGGTACCTGTAATGCTGTTATTCAATTTTCAAAATTCAGTGGAATTATTTCTTCCACTTGTATAGGGAGAGATGTACGGGGTTTCACAAGTATTTTTTATTCACTTTTTAAAAGTTTGTAACATCTGCCCAAAATCCGCTGCCTTTTTTGGCTAATATTCTGCTGCGTTACACCTTTCATTTCAGCTATCTGTTCTTCTGACATATTCTTATAGAACATCAGATCAATGAGTTCCCTATCATCTTTTGACAACTGCTTCATTACACCGGGAAGTCGCTCCAAGTAGATCTTGTTAATTATGTCATCCTCATAATCATCATCCTGAATAAACTCATCAAAGTTTTCATATGCGTCATCATTTCCTCCAATCAGTGCCGAGAACTGGATCTCGTGTTCATAGAACGAGTTATTGTTGTTTTTTATACCCCACTCAGTTCTCATGTACTCCCTATAAACCTCGGGAGTTACCTCTACGTCAACCATCTTGCCTGTAATTGTGTCATAAACCTTGAGTATCTTCTTTTCCATTATTTTTTCCTCCGTTTTGTTTTTTCGTTTTTGACTTGATTTGAACAAAACGAAGGTCATGGATATTTTGCTGTCAGGCACAGCCATTTTGAATAGATAAACAAAAAAGAACACCCCTTCGGCAAGCAAGCCAAAGAGATGTTCCGTGCGATAATCGAGCAATAAAAAAGCACCGTGAAGCCAACAGATAGGTATATACTACGCCGGGGCATAGTTACACACTTATCTGTCAGATCTCGCACGGTGCTTGGTAGCCTGATGCTTATGCATCATCTCCGCTTGCTCGAATAGAAATCAAACAGTATTATTCAATTACTTTTATAAGGGTTACGAATAACCCCTTGTGTCTTGTTCTGAACATTGCAAGGTTTAAAATGTACTTTTCCTTGCACTTGGGACAGCGTATCTGCATGTGCCCTGATATATCAGAGAAGACTTTGGTTATGAGAAACTTACAATTCGGACATCTCAGATCACGCTGAGTAAGGTCAATGGTTTCCTGCTGTGACAAGTCAAGTTTGATCTGCACTTCGTCCGTTATACAGGAGACTTCTGGTATCATACCTTCACCGCCTGTTCCATATCGCCCATTGTAAGCGATATATACTGATCCATGCTGTGATACTTGAACAGCTTGAGTTCCTTCATTCGTATCAAAAGAGATGTGAAAGACACTCCCAGATAATCAGCCATCTCTATAATGCGCTGCTTATCATCATTCATAAGAATGTTGTTGCCGAAAATAGGGATCTCCTTGCTGCCGAACATCAGCTTTGATGTTGCGCATACAAGCTGCCTCGGCATCAGAAGTGCTGCTGCGCCTCTATCGGCTGCCCACTCGTCAAGTGACATCATTTCACACAATTCTGCCTTGTTATACTGCTCATCTCCGTGCATTTGACTGTTAAAGCCGTATGAAGAGTTGCCGTTTATAACGCTGTCGATGTAATGATACAGTTCGTGGGCAAGCGTAAAGCGTCTTTTTGCTTTTTCGCTGTCACCCTTGAGCGAGATATCCAGCAGTATCGTGTTCTTAGGAAATGAGTAGCCGCCGATCCTGCCGTTCCTGATCAGCTTATATATACTCTTACCATCGGTCAGGCAGCCAAGTCTGTCTTGCTTTTCGGTCGGGAATCTTACATAAAACACCTTGAGCTTGAAAAAACCAAGTGCAAGTCCTGCAATATCTACAGGCTTTTCGATGTAGTTTTCTCCCTCGTATTTCTGAACAATGCTCTCGCACAGTTCATCTATCTCACGTCTGGTCTTGATCTGTTTCATATGCAGCTCCTTTCAATGTCGGTGATAAGTTCGTTTAGGAAAATGCAAAACGCTTTTGCTGACTCCAGTTATATCACATAATGTTCCGTTTGTCAACAGAACATTTGCAATTTTGTATGTTCCGTGAGAAAACCGAACATTTGATTATTCATTTTGCTGAATTTGTGCCGAATCGTGAAATATTGTTCGTTTTACTATTGACATCGTTCCGAATATGTGATACAGTGAAACTATAAAGTTCGGTTCAACAATGATTATAGCGGAACAGAACATGGAGGAATTGATATGACATTAGGTGAAAAACTGAAAGCATTGAGAACATCAGCAGGACTCACTCAGAAACAGTTAGCTGAAAAGGTCGGTGTATCCGACAAGTCACTTGGTTACTACGAAACCAACGAGCGAACACCACGCAAAAGCACTATAGCATCTATATCCGAGTATTTCAATGTACCTGCCGAGTTTCTTACGCAGGAATCAGAAGATGATTTTGAAAAGCTTGCACAGTACGCTGATCGTGAAAGCGGAAAAGCAGAGGCTGACAGGATCATAAAAGATGTTCAGGGCTTGTTCGCAGGCGGCAAACTAAGTGAAGAGGACAGAGATGCCGTTATGCTGACGCTCCAGAACATTTACTGGGAAGTAAAGGCGAAACAAAACAAGGATAAGTGACGGGGGTAAAAGGATTGAACTACATATATGATATGGTTCAAGAATTGATCGAAAAGTATTCAACCAGAGATCCCTATGAGCTATGCGATGCACTCGGGATAATGTACCGCATAGCCGATCTGGGCAGTCTCAAAGGCTTTTTCACGCTTGTTGCGGGAGAACCGGTTATAATCATATCCAAAGACATTGATGAGCACCAACAAAGAGAGGTTTGTGCTCACGAGCTCGGTCATGCCCTTCTACACATGGATATTGCAAAAGAAGAGTGCCTGCATGAGTTCGAGGTGTTCAACATGCGTGATAAGACCGAGGCAGCAGCAAACCTGTTCGCTGCTCATTTGCTCATAGACGAGGAACAGGCGGACAGCATGCTTCAGGACGGATACGATGTATTTCACGTTGCCGCTGTTCTTGAGGTGAGTGTTCCTTTGCTCAATATTAAACTGCTTGAAATGAGCACGATGGGATATGACTTTTCTAACGCTTACTGGGGA
>CAMZIK010000257.1 GCA_947307175.1 uncultured Clostridia bacterium | reverse complement strand
CCCGTGGTAACGCCAGTCGCCTCAAGCCGCCTGCGAAAAGGCGGCTTGAACATCAAATGTCGAGTTCTTGTTTTTGGGGGCTTTCCGATCGCCCCCAAACCCCTTCGGGTGCAAATCTATAAATAGTGCGGATTTGAAACAACAAAACCACGCAAAATGACAGCCCGGAGCGACACAAAGATCGCTGTCCTCACAAGCTGATATGCGACGGACAAGCGCCGTGCGCGCTAGCACAAATTCTGATTTAGCTTATCAAAAACACAAAAGCAAAAAAGTACAAACATAATGGGGTAACAAAATGAGCAAAAGGATACACTACATAGACAACCTGCGATGGCTGACAGTCTCGCTGCTTGTGCTATATCATGCAGCGATAGCCTATAACACCTGGGGCGAAGCCAACTACATTTTCTTCAAAGAGATAAAACCGATCGCTGCGATAGTATCGTTCACAAGTCCGTGGTTCATGCCTCTTATGTTCCTGCTTGCAGGCGTGTCTGCCAGCTTTTCACTGAAAAAGCGCAGCATAGGCGAGTTTATCAAAGAGCGTTTTATCCGCCTCGGAATACCGTTCGTTTTCGGTCTGCTCGTCATCGACCCGATACTCAGCTTTGTTGCAGACGTATCGCACAACTCTTACAGCGGTAATCTTTTCTCCCACTACGGCGTGTTCTTCACAAAATTCACCGACCTTACGGGCTATGACGGCGGCTTCACGCTCGGACATTTCTGGTTCCTGGGCGTGCTGATACTCGTTTCGCTGCTGTCCTGCGTGATAATAAAACTTATAGGCTTGGTTTCCGAAAGCAGCCGGAAAAAAGCCGCAGTCGGCATAATTCTTTCCGTGCTTGCGGCAGCCTCGTTCGACATCTGCTTTTTCGGCAAGAGGATAATAACCTATCTTTGCATCTATCTGCTCGGCTATTATATTTTCAGCGACTCTGGATTCGTAAAGCGCCTGACAAAGTATAAATTCCCACTGGTTTTTGCTGCCCTTGCAGCAAATGCCGCCAATACAGCTATTTTCATCTTCATAGGCGGTCACACTCTGCTCAATAACATCTGCAACTATTTATCCTTTATCCTTGCGCTTCCTGCCCTTGTCTGCATCGGGCACGACCACCTTGACTTCACAGGGCGCTTTTCGGTCTTTTGCTCAAAAATATCCTATATGTTCTATATCATTCATTTCCCGATAGTCATCGTCTGCCAGTATCTTCTCAGCCTTACGGGCATAGGCTGCATCGCAAACTTCTTTGTGACCATAGCCGTTTGCTACCCGCTGACATTTGCATTGTGCTTTGCTGTCGATAAAACACGTTATCTCAGAGTGCTTTTCGGCTCAAAAGCCAAAACGCATAAATGATAATATCCAAAGCTCCCGAAAACACCCTGCGAAAGTGCGTCTGTGCCGAGGGAGCTTTTTGTCTGCGTGTAAAAGCTTGTAATTTGCTGTTGACTTGAAGGCTATAATGTGATATACTGATTTAAAACAGTAAATTGCCCGTGGAGGTCAATACTTATGAAAATGACGGTTAGCAAAGCGATGGTAGAATGTCTCAAAGCCGAGGGCATCAATACGGTCTACGGCTATCCGGGTGCGGCTATCTGCCCGTTTTACGATGAACTGAAAAACAGCGAAAAGGAAATAAAGCACGTTCTTGTGCGCCACGAAGCCAATGCGGGTCACGCCGCTAACGGCTTTGCAAGGATCTCAGGCAAGCCTGCGGTCTGCATCGCTACATCGGGTCCCGGCGCAACGAACCTTATAACCGCTATCGCTACGGCTTATGCGGACTCTATCCCGATAATCTGCATCACAGGTCAGGTCAATACCGACCAGATCGGCTCTGATGTTTTTCAGGAAGCCGATATTACAGGTGCGGCTGAGCCGTTCGTAAAGCACAGCTACCTGCTCAAAAACCCAGACGATGTCGCAAGAGTCTTTAAGGAAGCTTTCTATATCGCAGGTTCGGGAAGACCCGGTCCTGTGCTTATCGACGTTCCTATGGACGTTCAGAAAATGACGATAGATTTCGCTTATCCCAAAAAGTGCGAGATAAGAAGCTACAAGCCGACAGGCAAGGGCAATGCCTTCCAGGTCAAAAAATTCATGAAGGCGCTCTCTGAAGCCGAGAAACCGCTTATCTGCGTAGGCGGCGGCGTGTTTGCAGCTCACGCTCAGGCAGAGATAAATAAGCTCTCAAAGCTTATGCAGATACCTGTTGTAACTACAATGATGGGCATTTCCGCTTTCAGCGACGACGATCCGCTTTTCTGCGGAATGATAGGCTCGTTTGGTGTCAAAGCCGCAAACGAAGCGGTAAATGAGTGCGACCTGCTTTTCCTTGTGGGCGCAAGAGTAGGAGACAGAGCTGTCAGCACTCCGATGACCCTTGCTAAGACCACAAAGATACTGCATATTGATATAGACCCTGCTGAGATAGGCAAGAATATCCGCACGGATATCCCGCTTGTCGGAGATGCAAAGCTGGTGCTTGAACAGATGCTTGAGCTTGCAAAGCCGATGAAACATGATGAGTGGATAGCACAGCTCAAGGCGCTTCGCTCGCAGTATCAGCCCGTCAAGCCCGTAAGCGGTACGGTCGATCCGAAAGAGTTCGTTATGAAGCTGTCAGCCGCAATGCCTGCAAATGTAAATATAGTTGCTGATGTCGGTCAGAACCAGATCTGGACCTGCAATAACTATAAGTTCAGGAAGGGCGGAAGACTGCTCACCACAGGCGGTATGGGTACAATGGGATATTCCGTTCCTGCGGCGATAGGTGCTAAAATGGCTGACCCCAAGCGCCCGACTGTTGCGATATGCGGCGACGGTGCCTTCCAGATGTCTATGATGGAGCTTGCAACAGCTGTCCAGCACGGCGTTGACATCAAGATAGTCATTATGACTAATAACAGGCTGGGCATGGTGCGTGAGCTTCAGACGATAGGCTACGGCGACAGACAGACCGCTGTCTTCCTTGACGGTTCTCCCGACTTTATCAAGCTTGCCAAGGCTTACGGCATCGACGCTATGCGTGTTGACGGCAAGGGCGACATCGACAAGGCGATAGATATGATAGTAGATCATAAGGGCATCTGCCTTATTGAAGTCGCAGTTGACGAGATGTTCGCTACCAGATAACCGAAGCACAGAGGCTGGTTAATAAAATTTAGATGAGAAATTCACATTGCATTAACAAATAAGTGCTATACTTTATTAGAATGAAACATTAAATCGGAGGTCATGTGATGAAGCATACAATTTCCGTGCTTGTGGAAAACCACAGCGGCGTTCTTTCAAGAATATCGGGACTTTTTTCAAGACGAGGCTTCAATATCGAGAGCCTTGCGGTAGGTCCGACCCACGACCCGTCAACATCGAGGATCACAATAGTTGCAGACGGCGACGAGCATACCGTCGAGCAGATCGAGAAACAGCTCAATAAGCTCATCGAGGTCATCAAGGTCAAGACCTTTGCAAAGGACGAGTTCCTTGCAAGAGAGC
>CAMZIK010000256.1 GCA_947307175.1 uncultured Clostridia bacterium | reverse complement strand
TATGCTCATGCTTCGTGAAATAAAACGTGCAGATCTCAATGGAAAGCATATTCTTCTTGCTGAAGATGTCTTTATTAATGCAGAGATAATGAAAGAACTGCTGAAAATAAAGGGAATGATAACAGACCATGCAGAGAACGGGAAAATTGCTGTTGAAATGTTTTCGGAAAGTCAGGTCGGATATTATGATGCTGTATTGATGGATGTTCGTATGCCGGAAATGGACGGACTTGAAGCTACAGCAGAAATACGTTCACTTGGACGCCCCGACGCTGAAAAAGTACCGATCATTGCAATGACTGCCAATGCCTTTGACGAGGACGTTCAATTATCATTACAGGTCGGAATGAACGCACATTTATCAAAGCCTGTTGAAGCAGAGCGTCTGTATCATACGCTGGAAGAACTGATATGGAATGCAGAACAGACCAACTGACACCTGAGAGGATACAACAATGCAGAAAAATAAAGCAATAGCCGCTTTTATTATAATACTGACAATAATAATGACATTTGCTGTACCGATAAGAGTTTCTGCACAGGAACAACCAAAAACGATACGTGTAGGATACTATGAAAATGAAGTCTTTCAGGAAGGCGCAAAAGATGGCATCGTAAAATCGGGATATGCATATGAATATTACCTTAAACTCTCAGAGTACACTGGCTGGGAATATGAATACGTCTATGGTAGCTTCGGGGATGTATATGATATGCTTCTTGCCGGTGAAGTAGATGTTGTTGCGGGACTTGCATATAAGGAAGAACGGAAAGAGCTTATAGGATATCCTGATCTTCCTATGGGAAGTGAAACGTATAACTTTGTGAAGCATGAGACAGATACTGACATTACTGCTGATCCTCAGACATTTAACGGAAAAAAGATAGGTGTGCTGGACAGTGCAATGGTAGATACGCTGAGAGAATATCTTGACAGTCATGCCATAAAAGCAGAGGTAATGGCATTTTCTGATTATGAGGAGCTTTTTTCCGAATTTGATTCAAAGAATGTTGATATACTGGCGGCTGAAGGTGACGGCGCTTACGGCAGAGACCACGCCGAGGTTCTTTTTCCATTCGGAGACTCAAACTATTATTTGTGTGTAAGCAGATACCGCAGTGACATCCTTTCTGAGCTTGATACAGCACAGAATATGCTTGCGGCTGATGAGCCTGATTATCTTAATTATCTGAATCACAAATACTTTCCTGTAAGCGTTTCGTCAAGAGCTTTTTCAGCTGCTGAAAAAGAATGGATAGATACTCACAGTGAGATAAGGATTGGATATCTGGAAAACTGTCTCCCATACAGTGACACGGGAAAGAGCGGCAGCGTTACAGGTTTAATAAAGGATCTTATCCCTGAAATATTTAATGACCTTGGGCTTAATAAGATCAATGTGACCTATACAGGATATAAAAACTATGATGATATGATAGCTGCTGTGCAAACGGATATGATAGATGCAGCTTTTCCTGTTGGCGGAGGTCTTTACTATTCCGAAGAAAATGGGATATACCAGTCAAGTCCTGTAATTTCTACCACGACAGAACTCGTTTACAATAACGGATATGATAACGATACAGTAAGCAGTTTTGCGGTAAACCGAAACAACACGATACAGTACTACTATATCATCACAAATTATCCTGATGCAAAAATCATCAGCTGTGATTCTATTTAAGAATGTCTTGAAGCTGTGCTCTCAGGCAAATCAGTGGCTACTACACTGGATGGCATGAGGGCTACAGATATTCTGAAAAACAGCAGATTCCGCAATCTTTCACATCGTAACATAAGCAGGAATGATGATCGCTGTATCGGTGTAAAGATCGGAAACGAGGAGCTGCTTAAGCTGATCAATAGGGGGATTGCAGTTGTTGGCAGTGAATATGCTCATAATCGGGCATACAGATATACAGATGAACTGTATAATTATGGCTTTACAGAGGCGTTAAGGGATAATGCAGCCGTGTTCATTGCAATAGCTGGTGTAATAACGGGGCTTGTTATGTTTCTGCTTGTCCGTGATATAAAGCGTTCGAGAAAAGAACTTGCTATTATAGAAAAGTCAAGACTTGAACTTGAACAGGCGAATAAAGAGCTTGATGAGAACAAGGACGCACTTTCCGATGCGCTGTCGGCGGCAGAACACGCAAACCGTGCAAAGACTGTATTTCTCAATAATATGTCACACGATATACGTACTCCTATGAACGCTATTATAGGATTTACAGCGCTTGCGGATTCGCATATAGACAACAAGGAGAAGGTGCGGGATTATCTTGGCAAGATAAGTGTTTCAAGTCAGCATTTGTTGTCTCTGATAAACGATGTACTGGATATGAGCCGCATAGAAAGCGGCAAGGTGTTGATAAATGCATCTGAAGCACACCTGACAGATGTTATAAATGATATATGTACCATTGTTCATGCCAATATTTCATCTAAACAGCTTAATTTCAATATCGACACAAATGACATCATACATGATGATATCTTTGTCGATAAGCTCAGACTTCAGCAGGTATTGCTGAATATACTTTCCAATGCAGTAAAGTTCACTCCCACAGGCGGAATGATAAGCCTGAAAGTTATAGAGAAACAACTCACGGATAATAAAACAGCATGGTTTGAATTTCGTATAAAGGATAACGGTATCGGTATGAGTGAAGAGTTCCGCAATATGATATTCGATGCCTTTACCCGTGAACAGACCAGTACAGTCAGCGGTATTCAGGGAACGGGACTTGGCATGGCTATCACCAAGAAAATAGTAGATATGATGGGAGGAACTATTTCTGTAAACTCCGAGGAAGGGAGCGGAAGTGAATTTATAGTTTATCTGCCTTGCAGGATAGTTGATAAAGTATCAGAAGATGATGGCACAGACAAGAATAAGGGTGATACAGTCAGTATTCATGATATTAAAGGAAAAACGGTTCTTATTGCAGAGGATAATGAATTGAATCAGATGATCGCAAAAGCAATTCTTGAAGAAATGGGCTTGACAGTTGATATTGCCGAAAACGGAGAAAGTGCTGTCAGAAAGATCACAGAAGCTGATGCAAAGCATTATTCTATTGTTCTTATGGATATACAAATGCCTGTTATAGATGGCTATGAAGCGGCAAAAAGAATACGTTCGCTAAAGGATGAGGGAAAAGCTGATATTCCTATAGTTGCTGTAACTGCAAATGCGTTTGAGGAAGATAAAAAACTTGCTTTGTCTGTTGGAATGAACGGCCATCTTGCAAAACCGTATGATATCGGACAGATCAGAAAGACACTTATTGAACTTTTGATATAAAGTGTGTTTTATCTTTTGTTGTAAATATCATTGTTCTTCATCTTGATTCTAATCAAAAAAATTGGTCTTGAAATTATGCTTTATTTATGATATAATTGCATTAATCAAATATTCAGAATTAAGTGAAGATTTGACACTTTTGGTATAAATCACTTACACTGGTAGAGCACTCGGCTGTTAACCGAGTTGTCGCCCGTTCGAGCCGGGCAGGGGG
>CAMZIK010000255.1 GCA_947307175.1 uncultured Clostridia bacterium | reverse complement strand
GTGCATAAGCCCGGTGTAACTGTCGATGTTTGGTACATTCAGAGCTTCGGTCGATACGTCAAGTGCATCGGCAAGCTGCTCTACAAGGTCAGACTTGGGCGTTCTCGAACCTGATTCGTACTGCGCCATACGAATATCGGCTGTCCGTTCCGAGAAGCCGACCTGCAAGCCTAAGAACTTCTGCGTCATACCTCTGAGGTTTCTGATAAACCTGATCCTCTCACCTATTGCCATATTGTTGCCCTCCATTTTCAATCGGCTGACGATCTGCGCCGCCATATTTCACAAATCAATTATAACATATATGCTTAGTGTTTGTCAAGATAGTAGAAATAAAAATGTTTAGTGTTTTTATACTTGACATAACGGTATATGTTTAGTATAATAAAATCAGAACTTAACGATTTAGAGTTAAGTCAGAGAAAGGAGATACTCTTAATGACAGATAAAAATTTTATGAGAGTAGAAGATGTTGCCAGGGAGCTTGATGTATCCAAGTCCTATGCATATAAGATAGTGCAGAAGCTCAACAAGGAGCTTGAAGCCAAGGGATATATCACGATCTCAGGCAGAGTGAACAGACAGTACTTCCTCGAAAGGACTTGCTACGGCGGTTCTGCTGAGGACAGCGAAAGGAAGTGATACGATGTCAGTTTACAAGGACGGCAGCAAGTGGCGTGTGATCTACCGCTACACCGACAGCCGTGGAGAACGCAAGCAGACACAGAAGCGTGGTTTCTCCACAAAGAAAGAAGCTCAGGCGTGGGAGCGTGAACAGATGAACCAAACGGAATCGCGCCTCGATATGACTTTTGAAAGCTTTTCTGAAATATACTTCGAGGATATGAAGAAGCGTCTGAAAGAAAACACATGGCACACAAAGAATCATATACTCCGCACAAAGCTGATACCTTTCTTCAGAAAAAGAAAAATGTGCGATATTAAGCCGAAAGACGTGATAGCGTGGCAGAACGAAATGCTCGAAGGTTCAGCAAAGACAGGTAAACCGTATTCACCTGTGTATCTGAAAACGCTTCATAATCAGCTCAGTGCCATATTCAATTATGCGGTAAAGTTCTACGGACTTCCGAGTAATCCCGCAGCCAAGGCAGGAAACATGGGAAAAGCGAAAAGCCGTGAGATGCTGTTCTGGACGCAGGAGGAATACAGAAAGTTTGCAGAAGTCATGATGGACAAGCCTGTTTCGTTCTATGCGTTTGAAATGCTGTACTGGTGCGGTATCCGTGAGGGTGAGCTTCTCGCCCTCACCCCTGCTGATTTCGATTTTGAAAAGCAGACGGTCTCTATCACAAAGTCTTTTCAGCGTATCAATGGACAGGATATAATCACCGATCCGAAAACGCCAAAGAGCAACCGTGTTGTGAAGATGCCTGATTTTCTTTCTCAGGAGATACAGGATTTCATCAGTCAGCTTTACGGTATCGGAGAACATGACCGTATGTTCATGATAACCAAGAGTTATCTGCATCATGAGATGGACAGAGGGGCAAAAGAATCAGGCGTGAAGCGTATCCGCATTCATGATCTCAGACATTCGCATATCTCTCTGCTTATTGAAATGGGTTTTTCAGCTGTTGCTATCGCAGACAGAGTTGGTCACGAGAGCATTGATATTACCTATCGTTACGCTCACCTGTTTCCAAGTACGCAGAATGAAATGGCAGACAGACTCAGTGATCTCAGAACCGAAGATGAGGAAGGTGGTGAGAAAGATGTCAGCTAAGAACCTTGATAATAAAGGCAGATTCCGCAGCCGAACCATAGGCTTCCGTGTATCGCCTGAAGAAGACAAACTGATAAACTCGGCTGTGGCTCTCTCAGGACTGACCAAACAGGACTACATTATAAAACGGCTTCTCTGCCGTGATGTGATCGTGCAGGGAAACCCAAGAGTGTACAAAGCTCTGAAGAATCAGCTTGCAGAAGTCCTCGGAGAACTCAGGAGAATAGAAAACGGCTCGGCTGCGGACGATGAGCTGCTGTCAACAATACAGCTCATAACAAAAACTTTAAATGGTCTGAAAGGAGAAAGAGAATGACCGAAGAAAGAAAAATGACTGCTCTTGATGCACCTGTTGGCGCAGGTGCTGAGCAGCCATATGAATCATCATCATTAATTATACCAGAATATGGGGAGAATTTCAACCCTTCTGACGAAGAAATGTTTGAAGCACAGATGCAGTACGAACAGGAAATGCAGGCACAGGCAAAAGCAGAACGTGAAGCTGCTCCTGATTTTATGCAGACAGTATCAATGCCGGAGCTTTACGAAATGGTCTATCCGGGCAAACCGCCTGTCATAGATCACTTTCTCTACCCGGGCACTTATCTGTTCGTAGGTGCTCCGAAGGTAGGAAAGAGTTTCATGATGGGACAGATTGCCTATCACGTCAGTTCGGGTACTCCGATGTGGAACTATGCTGTCCGCAAGGGAACAGTGCTTTATCTTGCACTGGAAGACGATTACCGCAGATTACAGGAACGACTTTACCGAATGTTCGGAACGGAAGCAACACCTGATCTTTTCTTTTCAGTTGCTTCCAGATCACTGAACGACGGACTGATCGAACAGCTCAATACCTTTATAAGTGAACACCCAGACACCTCGCTGGTCATCATCGACACTTTACAGAAAGTACGTGAAGCCGAGGGCGAAACTTACAGCTATGCCCGTGATTACGAAATAATAGCTGAGCTGAAAGCGTTTGCCGACAGAACAGGTATCTGTCTGATACTTGTCCATCATACCCGCAAGCAGAAGTCCGATGACAGCTTCGACCGTATCTCGGGAACAAACGGTCTGCTCGGTGCAGCAGACGGAGCGTTCGTAATGTATAAAAACAGTCGTATCGAAGATGATGCTACTATTGAAGTATCAGGACGCGATCAGCCTGATAAAAAATACAAGCTCACCCGAAACAAAGAAACGCTGTGCTGGGACTTCAAAGGTGAAGACTCTTCCGATTTTTCCGAACCGCCTGAACCTGTTATTGAAGCAATCGGAAAATTCATCAACGAAGACAATCCGTCATGGGAAGGAACAGCGACAGAGCTTATCGAAAAACTGGAGCTTGACATCAAGCCGAATGCGCTTTCTCTGAAGCTGAACGTCAACGCCGGAAAGCTGTATAATCAGTACTTCGTGCAGTACAGCAACAAACGTACCCACAAGGCTAAAATTATTCAGCTCCGTTTTGACCCAAAACATCCTGTAGTCGTCGCTCCCGAAGTAATAAAAGATGACGCTTCTGCTGAGAATAAAACCTCTGATGGTGTTCCAGTCTTAAGAAGTGAAATCACAATAAACTCCAATACGGTAGATGATATTGCACAGGAAGATTATGAGACGACGGCTTATCAGCTAATGATTGAGAATGCTTTAGCGTGACGATGTGCGTCGATGCGTCGATGGTTTCGGAGCGGTATAAAACATCGTCACCACCGACGCACATCGACGCAGAGACAGAGCATTTTTCAAAAAAGCAATGCGGATTCCGCCGTTTTGCAGGTCACGGTTTTA
>CAMZIK010000254.1 GCA_947307175.1 uncultured Clostridia bacterium | reverse complement strand
ATTATTCGGGAAAAATCAAGACAAACGCCATAACAGCATTCATTTAGCTTTATTTTTCAACTATTGCTGTTGTCTCTATTCCCCCCTTGAATATGATCTGGATCTCAGTCTTGTTAATCACTCTTACGCATTCAATGAGCTTCCGTATCAGAATATCATTATATTCAAGTAATTCGCAGTTATTCTCATCAATTACCCTTAATGTTCTATTTATTCTGGCTCTTTTATCAGTTGCAACATTATTCTGAGATTTGATATGTGCCAAGCGTTGATTTAACTCCTGTTCCTCAGCATATAGCTTCTGGAACTGATCATCGAGCGTTGATTCATCAGTTGAACCTGATGCTATAAGGTATATATAGTCGTTTCGGGCTTCGTCAATCTCTCGTAGCCTGTGTTCAATAGCCTTTGTTTCCTTGATACTTACGCCTGCAAGTGCTTGCTCAACATTGTCCTTAAGTATCTCTTTTATGTTGTCCTTGCAGTCAAAATACTCGTTTATCGCTGTTAAAATTGCTCTATGGAGCTTATCTTCGTGCATTGACGGGGATTTCTTGCAGTAACGGTTGGCGTTGTCTATACGGTTTATACACCGCCATACAGGAACTCTTCTTCCGTGAATGTTCCATATGACTCGTTTGTAGGCTGAACCGCATTCTGCACAGACCATTAACTCCGTTAATGCGAATTTACTTGAATACTTTCCTTGTTCTGTAAGAGCTTTCTCACTTTTTCTACGTTTTGATGACCTGCGAGCCAGTTCTTGCTGTACAAGGTTATATGTATCTCTGTCGATTATAGCTTCATGAGCTCCACTCACAAGGTATTTTGCCCGTTCTCCGTTATTCTTTACCGATTTATGCGTTATGCAATCTACTGTATACGTTTTCTGAAGCATCGCATCGCCAACATACTTTTCATTATACAGGATATTCTGGATAACAGCTTTTTTCCATTCGGATTTACCGGTTTTAGTGGGGATGTTTAACTCGTTAAGGTAATTTGCTATGTTCTCCATACTATACCCGTCGAGGAACATCTTATATATCTTCTTGACGACTTCAGCTTCTTCAGGAATTATTTCAGGCTTTCCGTTTTCTCCTTTACAATATCCATACAGCATTTTGTAGTTATATCGTACTTTTCCCTCACGGAAGGCTTTTTCAACTCCCCATGATACGTTCTTGCTTATTGATTCAGACTCTGCTTGTGCGAAGCTTCCGTACAGTGCAATCATAAACTCTGACGTCATCGTCATAGTGTTTATATTTTCTTTCTCGAATATTACTCCGATTCCAAGATCCTTGAGCTGACGGACATATTCAAGGGTATCAACCGTATTTCTTGCAAATCGGCTTATTGATTTGCAAAGGATAAGGTCTATTTTCCGTTTTTTGCATAGCCTTATCATTCTGTTGAACTCAGTTCTTTTCTTAGTTTGAGTACCTGAAATGCCTTCATCGGCGAAGATTCCAGCCAGTTCCCATTCAATATTCTTGTTTATAAGGTCGGTATAGTATTCGATCTGGACCTGATAGCTGTTCTGCTGCTCTTCTTGTTCTGTACTGACTCTGCAATAAGCGGCAACCCTGAGCTGGTGATACTTATCCTTAACATCTGTATTAACCTGCTTATTTGCAGGTATCATTGTCACATTCAATACCTCTCAACCTTTCTGTAATATTGTTCAGCTTTACGCCATTTATAAATTCAAGACTTATTGTTGCATTATGGCTCACTGTAATATGATTCACGATTCTTCTTACAAATTCGATTTCTAAAGAATTCATTTGCTTAACATTTGCAAATATATCCTTTAAAAGCGCCGTCTTTTGTGGGACGTCATCATATGTACAGCATTCATATTTCAGTTCTGCCAGCTCCATTATTGCTGTCTTTATCCTGTCGTATTCGATATCCGCACTATCCATAAGTCTGGAGATCTCATTTTTCTGTTTTATTACCTCTCCATTTGGCGTATACACGCTCATTTCAGCGTCAGCATCTAGCAGACTTGGATTAGCTACTGCAGAGTTGATCATATTTAGAACAGCTGATACGATCATCTGATCAGTAACTATATATTCAAATTCATCACATCTATTTGATTTGCAGTTCCAAGTCCCATTTTGATTCCTGAAAAGTTTATTTCTGCACTCGGCACACACTGTTATATTCCTTAAATCTTTCAGCTCATCGGGAATAATGCAGAGATTAGTTGCTTTCTTTGCTTTTTTGTTATTTGCTCGGTGGAATATGTCGGCTGATATGATTTGTGGATATGTCTTATCTCCAAGGTATTTCTCATTCTCAAGAATGCGTTTTACCATATTCTTATTCCATCTGAAGTCCTCGCCGGGGTGATATGGTATGCATTCTTCCTGCATAGCTTTTGATATCTCCAAAAGGCTATATCCATTGAGATAATCAGCAAATATCTTTGAAACAGCATACAGCTCTCTCGGCTCGGTTATTATCTTGCCGTTTTTCATCTGATATCCGAATGGTATTCTTCTATTTTTAGCCATTTTTCGACCTCCTTCTCACACAAGAATACCACATATCCGTCTTCTTATCTATCACCATACCTAACAAAAAAGGTGCTTTGTTTTTGTACACAAAGCACCGTATTTCCTTAAATTTTCTCTTTGAAGACTATACCTGAAATCAGCATGAATTCCAGTCCTTCATCTCTTACAACTATTCTTTCGACTATCATTCCGAACAGTTCTTCATTAAAGGATGTCATTATTGAGTCCTGCTTTTCAATGCAGTCTATTAAGATATCCAATTGAACGAGTGTTTCATCCTCGGTTTCTGTTTTCGTATGCTTCTTTATCTCACGATCCAGCCTTGTCATCTTGCCTTGCACTTCAGGAGTGCATCATGAAGTGCTTTATGCATCATATCGCCGAAAAGCGGAACTCCGCTGTAGCATTTCTCTGCCATGTAGTACGGAGGATCACAGTAAAATATGGTTGTAGGACTGTCGTGAAGCCGTATTATATCAAGACAATCTCTGTTATCCACTGCAATGTGCTGTAATACCCTTGATGCTTCGTTAATGAGGCGAATGGCTGTTTCAGCATTTGTACCCTTACAACGGGGATAATCGAAGCCGTCTGCCTCGATGAGCAGTCCGTCATCGCCGTACTCGTCAAGCAGCATTATGCAGTGGTAAGCATTCTTGTCCTCGTACATAAGGTCTCTGGCGGCAGTTATCGCCTCATGCTCCTGATACGGGTTTGCTTTCAGCCTTTCAAAGTCGGAGTGAGGAAGGAATACCCATTTCTCAACCTCACAGCGTTTGGTGTTGTGATCGGAAGCCTTGTGTATCAGCTTACCGTTCATGTAGAATTTGTTCATCTGTTTTCCTCCTGACATAATTATTCCATAGACAGCAGGCGTGATCTGCTTTCTATGTATCTGGCGGAGAGCCTCCGCTGGCTTTTTCGCGTCATAATTGTTCTGTAATCGTAACTTATATTCCGCGCAGGAGAATTATACTGTTCGACCGCTTCACAAACCGCACAAATCGTTCACAG
>CAMZIK010000253.1 GCA_947307175.1 uncultured Clostridia bacterium | reverse complement strand
CCACGGAACTATCTATAAGTCAATCTGTTTTTTCTTCTTTTTCAAACTCTGGATACGCACCGAGCATTTTTCTGACCTCAGCAAGATACTCACTGCGAGTTTTCACGGGAGACAGCAGCTCAATACCGTCACCGTAGCTCATTACCCAAAGAAAGAACCTCTGATTGACACCAACATGAACGGTAATTGTCACACTCTCGTCAGTTTCAGAGTATGGGGAAATTGAAGCATAGTCCCCGAAATGTTCAAGCATATCGTCAAGCAGATACCGTTTCACTCTGAGCGTGACATACTCAAAGTATTCAGGCTCAAACATATCAGTCACCAAGCCTTCGGGCTTTTTCTCCTTTGGCAGCCGAGTGTGTGAAACATCACCTCCCACGATACTCCTCATACGGTCAACACGATAGATACGCCAGCGTTCATCTGCTTCGTTATAGCATTTCAGGTAGATACGCTCATTGAAATATACCACCCTCACAGGCAGAAGGTCACGCTTCTTCTTGTAATACTTTATCTTCTTGTCAGTATCGTACTTCCCGTACTCAAAGTTTATCTTCCTGCGGTCAGCGATCAGTCTGTGTATCAGGTCTAAGTTTTCGAGCAGATCAAGCGACGGCGAACACTTTTCATTGAGAGTGATCCTGCTGATGAGCTGTCTGATCTCGGCATCTGAACACATACCCTCAAACTTCTTGATGAGTTGCCGTTTTTGCTTTGAAGTCAGGAACTTGTTTATGGAGATAGAATCCACAATGAAGCGTATCTCATTGAACGAGAAGCCTTTATCTATCAGTGCGTAGTAAGCTGTATTATGCTCACGGTTATATTTAACGATGTGATTACCCGCATTGGTGAGCCTGTCAAGGTCACGGCGAATGGTCACATCATTCACCCTTGTCAGATTACAGACATTGGCAAGGTGGTCTTGAATTTCCTTGATAGAAACCGACTTCTTTTCATCAGTGTATCTTGACAGATAATCGAGTATGTATATAATCCTCTCCTGGTCCATAGAAAGCACCTCCGCATACAATCAAACGCCCTGTCCTAAATTCTTATTTGGACAGGGTGAATATCATCAACAGACCTCGCTGTTCTGAACCCTCAGATGGGTGAGGTTCGTTTATTATTCTATCATATTGCTCAGGCGACTTCAATCGGGTTCGGTATATACCACCACTATGTTCGGTAAGTTGTAGTATTCTGCATTTTGAAATGTAAATTTTCTGTGAACTCTCATACTTTTCTTGCCCGTTTTTCTATTAAATGTACTTGATAAGTGAGGGGCTTTTTCAGCCGCAGTCGCAAAGCTCCAATTCCTCTAACGGAGAGAGGAAACTTCCAAGAGCCGCAGGCTCAAATTGAAGTCACGCACAGAGGGCGTGACTCAAACCCAGCAAGCACGGTATCTCCGCATTACAATTTCTGAAAAATTGAATGTTCCGATACACCGCTTGCAAGAGGGACACCCCTTGAACCCCGAAAAGAAAGGAGAGGATAAAAATAGCAGAGAACGAACCCCACAATCGGTATATGCAGATACGCCTAACCGAAGCAGAGTACGAAGCCATTGAACGCAAGTTCCGAAACAGCGGATTGAAGTCACGGAGCGAGTTCATCAGGGCGATGATCTTTGAGGGCTACATCGTTCATTTTGACGAGGAGAAGTTCGACAAGATATACAAGCTCATTGGCAGTATCTCCAACAATGTGAATCAGATAGCCGTGAGAGTGAACAGCACGGACAAGATCTATGCCGAGGACATCGTGAATATCAAGGAGGGGCAGGACAAGATTTGGCAACTACTAAACTCTTTGCAATCAAAACTACTGAGGTTAAAGCGTTAGCCTATATCGCCAATCCCGAAAAAACCGACAACGGCAGGCTCATATTCACATACGGGTGCAGCTCTGATCCTGCACAGGCAAGCAAGGATTTTGAAGCCGTCCGAGCTGGTGGAACGGGACTGAACACCGTCCTCTCTCAGCACTATATCCAGAGCTTCAAACCTTGCGAGATCACGCCTGAGCGAGCATTGGAAGTCGGCAAGGAATTGTGTGAGAAATTTCTCAAGGGCGAGTATCAGTATTTCCTTGCAGTCCATACCGACACCGACCACATTCACCTCCACTGTATTTTCAACAATGTGAGCCGAGCAAACGGCAGAACATTCGAGTCGAATATGAATCAGGGCAAGGTCAAAGACCGTGCGTGGAAGAAGCTCCGTGACCTGTCGGACGAGGTGTGCAAGCGGCACCATCTCTCCGTTGTCGAGCGTCCCGAAATGGGCAAGGGTAAGAGCCATTGGGAGTGGGATATGAACCGTCAGGGACTATCGTGGAAGGCAAAGCTGAAATTCACGATAGATCAGGTCATAAAGGAGAGCGAGGACTTCGATGATTTTCTGCGGAAGTGCGCCGATTTCGGTGTGCTTGTTGAGTATAATCCCGACCACAAGATCGACCTGAAATTTATGCTTGCGGAGCAGAAAGAACGCAATCCGAGAGCGAAGATGACCAGAGCGAAAACGCTTGGGTGGTTTTACGAGACTGAAACGATCAAGAACCGCATCGCACAGTATCAGGGCGGTTGGATCTATGTGCCGAGGACGAAGATAAAAGAACGGACGGTAAAAGCCCCAAACAGGTTTGTTCAGGATGCTATCGACCGTGGCAATATGAAGCTTGCCAGTATCGCAAAAAATGTAATAGCCGAGTATGGTGTAGAGCCTGATCAGATAAAGCAGGCGGCTATATCGGAATACGCACACAGCCGAGGACTTCTCTCCGAGCTGAACAACATGAAAACGGAGATCGAGGACTTGCAGGTGAAGCTGAAAGTCCTGCGGAAATACCGCAAGCTGAAAGTGTACGGCGAGGAGCTGAAAGCCCTCAGCGGAAGTGCTGCAAAGAAGTACCGCAAGGAATACAGCGCAGAGCTTACCGAGTACGGGCAAATTCGCACTAAGGTGTTGGAACTTTACCCCTCCGGTCATATCCCGACCGTGGAGAGCCTGGACAAAAAAATAAACGCCCTTATACAAGAGCGTTCATTGAAGGATCAGCAGTTTCGTGAAGCGGATAAGCGGGCGCGTGACCTTGCCGATGCACAGCGTACCATAGAGGAGTTTCTCCGTCAGGAACGCAATGAACAGCAGCAAGACCGCAAGCGTAAGAAGAATGGGGATTTGGAGTGAGTATGCGATGACCGCTATCTAATCTTACTCACACCCGTAACCTTATAGTCGTAATGAGTCTTTCCGTTTTCATCTTTTACTTGAACTCGTTTACATTGTACGGCGTATTTTTTGCCGTGATGTCCCAAACCTCTGTGTGCAGCTATATCGTCATGTGCAGCGTGCCAGCATATGTAGCGGTTATATTCGGTGTCATTGGTATATTTGGGATGCGTAATGCGTGGGAACAGTTCAACAATGATTTGATCAAACCCATTGGCATGAGAAATAACATCTATCCATTTATCTGTAGTATTTACGTTATTAGCTTTGTCTCTGACAATGTAAACACAAGTTGCCTCGCCGG
>CAMZIK010000252.1 GCA_947307175.1 uncultured Clostridia bacterium | reverse complement strand
GCCAGGTGTCCCGACGAGGTCAAGGACTATTTCATGAAGCACATGAACGATCTTGATACGTTCTTCATGCTGCTGTCCACATATTATAGTGTGAAACTGTATGAGCGTGAGTCGCTTATTATCTTTGATGAGGTGCAGATGTACCCGAAGGCAAGGGAATGCGTCAAATACCTTGTTGCCGACGGCAGATACGACTATATTGAAACAGGATCGCTCATCTCTATCAAGGAAAATGTGAAGGATATCGTCATTCCCTCAGAGGAACGTCATCTGAGTATGTATCCGCTGGATTTTGAAGAATTCTGCGCTGCTTTGGGGGAGGAGCAGATATGCGATTATATACGTAAGTGCTTTGACGACAGAACCCCTCTCGAAAATGAGCTGCACCACAAGGCAATGCTTCTTTTTAAGCAGTATATGCTTGTTGGCGGTATGCCGCAGAGCGTTATCGCATTCCTTGAAAGCAGGAAGGATTTCGACAAAGCAGATATTGAAAAGCGTGACATTCTCTCACTGTATCGCAGCGACATAATGAAGATTGATACAAGATACCGCAGCAAAGTCCTCACCATATTTGATCAGCTGCCAGGGCTGCTGTCACAACACGAAAAGCGTGTTGTATTCAGTGATGTTTCTGCTAAAAGTACAGCAGACCAGTATGAGGAAACCTTCTTCTGGCTTTCTGATTCGATGATATCCAATGAGTGTTTCCTGTGCAATGACCCGAATGTCGGGCTTTCAATCAATGAGAGCAGAGCGTATGTAAAATGTTATCTCGGCGACACAGGACTGCTTGTCAGCCACGCCTTTGACGAGAACGAACTGCTCGAAGACGAGGTCTACAAGCAGATACTCTGTGACAAGCTTAATATGAACGAGGGTATGCTCTATGAGAACACAATTGCTCAGATGCTGACTGCCAACGGTCACAAGCTATATTTCTACACACAGTACAACGCAGAGAAGCACCGCAACGATATCGAGATAGACTTCCTGATATCCAACAACAGCAAGCTGAAATATAAGATGTTTCCGCTTGAAGTCAAATCAGGAAAAAAATATTCGATCGAGTCACTCAAACGCTTCAAGGAGAAGTATAAGGCAAGAATAGGCGAATGCTATGTGATCCACCCACGCAATCTCAGTTTCAAGGAGGAAATTGTTTGCATACCGCCTTATATGACGATTTGTCTATAAAAACACCGCCGTTCAGGACGAACCTGAGCGGCGGTATTTCATTGATTCATGTGAATATATATTACCTATGTTTTACGAGCAGGAGGTACTCTTCAATTTTACTTGCAAAATGCAAAGGTGCAGGAAGCCTGACAGATCTGTTAACTTCCGGCATTACTTCTCTGAGATAGTTGGCATAAGCCGCCAATTGCTCTGCATCATCATTTGCCTGCAATTGTATAGGATAGTATTCGACTAAACTACACTCATCAAAACTCCGAGAAGGATTGTTGATCTTAGATGAGTTATAGCTAAGGGTATACTCCTTGTTATTAGGTCTGCTTTCCAAGCCCCAGAAAACATCTTTGTATCTGTAAACGCCACTGGCAGATATGCAATTGCCTTTATCATTGAATTCGGTATAATAATCGGGAACCTCGTGAGTGCTATGGTTTTCACGTATTCTAATTATCCTGATCCCGGTGCCACAGAAAGAGCGAATATCAGAATAATTTTTGGTTCCGATTTCGATCGTTTCCGGAATATATTGAGATGTAAAATGATATTCTGATATTTTCTTATCTGTTATTCCATACCAAAGCTGTCTCGTAATTCCATTAGCTTGTGAAAGAACAAGTACATTTTCATTGTTATATAAATTGTGCAGGCCAAGCAGCTTTGTACGGAATCCACTTCTGGATGAATCAACACATTTCTGTACAAAATCTTTATCCCGTGATAGCTTTGAAAAAGCAATCAGTGCTTCTGGATATGACAAGTGCCGCTTTTCTAACAGATCGGAATCTACAGATACTTTACCGCTTCGGACATTATATGTAACATACACAGGTAGAAAACGTGCAGTATCTTTTGCTAATCTGGATTTTTCCGCCCACAAAGGTTTTAACTGATGCAGAACATACATACCTACTGTATCTGCATCAAAAGCGGGATTATTCTTCATACCGCGTTTTTCGCAGAACTCTGTGTAACCAAATTGCCGAAGCATATCCATGACAGCACCTTTTACTCTGTGTTCAGGCGGATCATCTTTAGTATCATCTTGTTTTGATCCATCGGGGGTAATGAACTGAGTAATGCGGTTTGTCTCAGCAAAACCGGTACGCAGTGCATATTTAGGGTCACCTGCTTCATCACGCATATCAGGAAGTATAACGATAGCACCAACAATTTTATCGGATTTTTTCACCTGCTTTTTGACCGCCTCAATTCTCTGAATATGTGATATATACGTGTTATCTTCCATCATATCGCTCAAAGAACCAAGTTCTTTTTCAACTATATCAACAGGAAAAACAGACTGATACTCTTCTCCACCGAGATATGATTCAAATTCACTTTTGATCTTCTCTGACAAGTCATGGTCTGACGAATGCCCGTATATTTCAATTCGCAGTTCAGACATCCCTGTACACTGTTTTAATCTTTCACGATGTATTCTTTGGAGTTCAGCTTTGCTTGTTTTGCTGCTTGGAGTATTATGTACCGCTTTGGATTGATTTATGGGCTGAGCAGGTTCTGCCATATCAGCAAAATCCTTCAGAAGCACGCTTAGCTGACTGAAAATCTCCTGCTTATCCTTTACTGAAATACCAGTGCCTATTCTTTCATTAGCAAAATCCATACCAAATTTATACGGAAGCAATATCTGTGGTTTAGAATTATCTTTCAGGTACTGTTCAGGATGACAAAGTACATCATCAGCATTCGGCAGCAATCGTGGATTATAAAGATTATAGCAACTCTGCTCAGGAAAATCCCAATAATGGATGTACTTGTTATTGTTATCGTTGTCAGCTTTTTCATATTTCTGCTTCAGCGTTATAGTGCGGTACTTATTATTTCCAAGCGAAATATAGGCATGAATATCTTCATTTAGATAGATTTTATCTTTCCACACATCGGAAATAAACCTTTTTACAGAACAGTCTATCAACAGCATGCAAGCACGTTCAGGAGGAGTAGTCTGTACAGAAAGCTGCAAACCTATTGAATAGTAGTTTGGCTTAGGTTTACCATCTGAGACCGGCTGACTCATAAGCATTTTTGACCCACAGCTTGAAAATGTAAGTTCTTGTCCACCCACTGATATCGTCTTTCCGTTTAGAGCATTAGTGGCATAAAGAGAAAATGCATTAAATGCGTAATCTGTCAAAGAGTGTCCTTCGGAATCAAACATAACAGTTTCTTCAACACTTATCCCGGATCTTAGAGACTCGGGATCGATCATATCCATAAGTTCATTAGCTATTCTCTCTGTTTCATCTGTTTTTTTATAATGCTGTAAGTATTCTCCTGCTATCCAGATCTGAATTATCTCGCATATCTTTTCAACATCAGGTTCATTTAGTGATACAAACCATTTTGAGTCATCCGAATCCTGTTTCATCGGGTTTATCTGAACCACATCATCAAGCCAGCCATTCAGATAACCATATAACACGTTGGTTTTCAGATTATACATTGTATTGAATTTGGAGTCTATGCTCA
>CAMZIK010000251.1 GCA_947307175.1 uncultured Clostridia bacterium | reverse complement strand
TAAAAGTCAACTGTGAGAGCTTGCGTGGGGATTCTGGGTATTTTAACCTTTGTGCATAGGTTAGTGCTTATCATGTCAAGCCTTATTGCATACTCAAAGATAGAGGATATTTTTTCGTATATATAACAAAAGCGTCCGCACTTTGAATCTGTACGAACGCTTGACTGCTTTGTATTATGCGCAGCAGGTGTAAATGAAGCCTGCTGTTGCAGGAATAAGAAGACCTGCTCCAATAATAAGAACTCCCATTGTTTTACCTCCTTTTTAAGATTGTAATTTGTTATTTGATCACTGCCTTTTGAAAGTTACCAGCTGCCTGTTGCGCCGCCTGTCAGGCTCATCGCCTCTAGCATCTCATAATAAGTAATACTTGCGTTATTCATCGTCTTACCTCCTTTTTATGATTGTATATCATTTATGATTTGTTATCTGTTCACTGCTTTTTGAAAGTTACCAGCTGCCTGACGCACCGCCTGTTATGCGTTGTGCCTCTTTCATCATGTCGATCATAATGCTTGCGGGATTCATTATTTTTTCCTCCTTTTTTTATTCTCTGTTTTTTGATTATCAGTGGATAACTGTGCTCAAAGCCACAGCTCCTGTTCCTGCCATGTTTTTTTCTCCTTTCGATTTTTATTCTTATCAGACTGCTGCCTTGCGGGACTTGAAAATTCTCCAGGGCTTGAATACTACCAGGCTTGCTACTAAGACAGCAACGATGTGGTCGAGGATAAGATCCTTTACTGTGAACTCGCTCCACATATTGCCGTTTACTGCCAGACCTGTGATGATGTTGAGTATCATCATCGTTGTGATGAAGCCGCCGATGATGAGTGTGAACTGTGTTGCCTTGCTGAACTGTACCTTTGTTGTGTTTGTGTTGTTTGTGTTTTTCATAGTGATTTCTCCTTTTCGTTTTTGATTTTGTTGTTTTTGTTTTGGGGTGTTTCCCTTTCTGTGTCTATATAATAACACGCATTTGCGCCCTTTTCAATAAGCAATACAAGGCTGGTTTGTTGAGTAAGCAACACATTTTCAACAAAACGCCGCTTATGCAACAAAGCGTCGCAAAAATGTTGCAAAACTCTTATTTAAGGGCTTTTGGCGCACAAAAAAAGCGTTCGTACTTTGTATCTGCACGAACGCTTGATTTTTTATGATCATTCTTCTGCTATGTTTTCAGGTGCTATAGTCATGCCGGTACTGATCAGAGTCATCATATTGCGTCATATAATGTGTCATAGCAGTGCCAGTACTCATCAGAGTCGCCATGGCATGTGGCAATATGATAATCGAGCTGCTTTCTGATCTTACCGTCGTTGCCGAGGCTGCTATGCTGGATATTTACCCAGTATTCATATTTATGAGACCAGAGCTGCTTTGAATGGTCTTTTATGCCTACAGTGTAATACCTGCCTACGGGAGCAAACAGCTCCGTCTTTTCATTTGAAGCATAAGAATAGTAGCCTACCGCAAAACCCTGATCACACTGCTCAACAGTGCTTCTGCCCCATTTGGTTCCTGCGAGCCTTACATACTGTGTGTTTCCGATCTTGAGAGTGGAATCATTCATACCGTCGCAGGATACTCTGAACATTTCGGCACAGTCACTAAGCCGTACTCTGCTCAGAGATCTTTCGCGATCGGTGTAGTAGGTGTCCTGTGCCATCATGTGTGCAATAATAACATAGGTATTATGATTCTGGAATATCTCTGACATCTGCATTCCAACAGAGATCAGTTCATTCGGTTTATTCTTGTAAATTCCCTTGATTGTAGAAAGCAGAGGCTTGAACATACCGTCGCCCAGGTTCAATGCGTTATTGCCGGTCAGATATGCATTTAACTCACCCATGATCTTGCTTCCGAGTTCGCCGAATACACCTCCGATAGCGGTGAATATAATAGCCTGCGGCAGCTGCTTTAATGTTTTATTTATATTTTCGCCCATCTTGCCTTCCTGATCCTCCATGACGAGCTTCATGATATCTCTCAGACCAAGCTGTATCTTTTGAGCATACGCTTCTCTGCTGCCGAGCTGTTCCTCAAGCTCCTCCAGTAATACAGTACACGCAATATTTGCATCATAGTTTGCTTTCGTATTGTCCTTCTCTATCCACTTCATATCCATCAGAAAGTTGACACCTGTCGTTATATTACCTGTCAAAAAGAAACAGGATGAAGAAGCGATATTCAGTATTTTTCTCTCCGCCGTTATACCGTACATCTGAAAATTATCAGCCTTATAATCATTCCAGTTTCCGCCTATACTTGTGTAGAGCTTTTTGAATGTCTCTCTGTTCGTTTCATAACATTCGGGATTAAAGAAACGGGTGGTGATGAACTTATCGGTACCGAATCTGGTAAAACCGAAGCCTGCCATTGCAACCTTTGGCACGAGGTCGTTAGGGTTTACGATGTTCCAGATGTTGTTATAGATCTTATCCTTGGGCTTCTTCACCGTCTTAGAGTTTACATTTGCTCCCTGCGGTGCTTCAAAGGTGTATGCAAAGATGTCATCGTGAGCAAGTGTTGCGCCGTTGTCAAATATGGTCTGTCCCTTATCGAGCATATTATCAAGAAGACCTGCTGCCAGATTAACTGTAGCTCCGCCTCTTGAAAAGCCTGACATCCACAGCTTTACCTTTCCTGTGATATTATACTTCTTAACATATTTCTTTACATAAGAGATCATCTTATTTGCTGCATTGTACCAGCCTTCGTGCATATAGTCGGAATTGGTGCCGTCACCGAGCCATATATTGTTGGACCATTCCTGAAAATAGTTTCCCGATCTTGGAACAACAGCGATAACTGTGTAGTTTTCACCGGTAGCCTTTTCAGTCAGCGTTTTGCTGGCTGCTGCAACGCCAATGGTATCAAATCTGGATCTTGATACATAATCCTCGTTGGTGTCAAAGTTATTGAATTCCAGGGTAGTGAAATACTTTTTCAATTCTGCCGGCTGATTCAGACACCACTCATGGATCTCTTTAGGGGTAGCACCTTCCTTGATCGACGAGAAAGCTCCTGACTTGTCTGTCGCCACCATAGAGACCGTAGCCAGATGTGGATCATAGGTCGTTGAGGGCTTGTCGAAATACTGGTTTGAATAATATACTCCCAGATCTCCGATTTTGTAGTATTTCAGGTCGCTGTAGTTGTCTTTCGATGCCCAATAGACTTCTGTCCCTGCGCTCGTATTCGCTGTGACCGCTGTCTGATCATTTGCCGAA
The DNA here is from genome assembly GCA_947307175.1 of uncultured Clostridia bacterium. GTDB lineage: Bacteria > Bacillota > Clostridia > Oscillospirales > Ruminococcaceae > Hominimerdicola. The sequence goes on along the minus strand of CAMZIK010000251.1, from coordinate 478 downwards.
GCCGATATGGTCGCTGCCGTTGTCATCATCATCACTGCTGCGAGCAATGATGCGACTGTTCTTTTAAACTTGCTTATGGTTTTTCCTTTCTTGCTTGTACTTGTCATTTTTATTCCTCCGTTTGTTCGTTGTTTTTGGGTGTTTCCCTTTCTGTGTCTATATAATAACACGCATTTGCGCCCTTTTCAATAAGCAATACAAGGCTGGTTTGTTGAGTAAGCAACACATTTTCAACAAAACGCCGCTTATGCAACAAAGCGTCGCAAAATTGTTGCGGAACTCTTATTTAAAGGATTTTGGCGCACAAAAAGCGTCCGCACTTTGAATCTGTACGAACGCTTGACTGCTTTGTATTATGCGCAGCAGGTGTAAATGAATGCTCCTGCTGATGGAATAAGAAGACCTGCTCCAATAATCAGAACGCCCATTGTTTTACCTCATTTTTCTTTATTATGGCTTCCATTCGGAGTGTGCCGAA
>CAMZIK010000250.1 GCA_947307175.1 uncultured Clostridia bacterium | reverse complement strand
GAAGCGATATTCCAGGTCGGCAACCGTGATGATACCGGAGTGGATTCCGATATGTGTAAAGAAGCGGCTGCGGTGCTTGAAGAATATGCCCGCAGCTTTGAGGAGAGAAATCCTCATCTGAAACTGTTCAATGCTGTGATCCACATGGACGAAAGCACTCCGCACCTGCACCTTGACTTTGTGCCTGTGTGCGATGAAAAACGCAAGAACGGAATGCGTGTCCGCAACTCTCTCACAGGCGCTTTACGGCAGCAGGGACTTACGGGAGAAGGCATCTCCAACACCATTACTATGGCGTGGGTCGAACAGGAGAAAGAACATATCGGGCAGCTCATGCTCGAACACGGTATCGAATGGGTAAAGCTCGGCACCCATGAGAAGCACAAGAGCGTTTCCAAATACAAGGCTGAGAAGCTCCGTGAGGAGATCGAAGCTGCCGAAACAGAGCTTGACGGTGTTCGTCAGGAATTGGCATCAGCTTCTCAGAAGAAAGTGAAGATCAGCGAGATCGAAAGCATCGAAACTAAGGAGTCCATGTTCGGCAAAAAGGTCACGCTCTCTAAAGAGGATTATGATAAGCTCAGCGATACTGCTAAGAAGTATGTCGCTATGCAGAAGAACACCCAGAAACTCAAAAATGAGCGTGATACTGCCGTACAGGAACGTGATGCAGCAAAAGCAGAGCTTGCAGCAGTTTCCTCGGAGCTTTCCGCCTACAAAAAGAAAGAGGAAGAAGCCCACTACTTCTCACGAAAAAAGATGAATGCCGAGAGCCAGCGTATCACGAGAGAAGAACAGCTTACCCGCAGTCTGCAAAAGGCTATGACAGTCATCGACGCTCACGGTCTGCGTGATGAATACAACCACACAAAAGTAACCACGGCACAGAGAAAGAATGTGCTGGAATAAGGAGGGAAAACTATGATTATCAGAAGCAGAGACAAAGTACAGGTAGGCGGCAAGAACAAGTCCGTATGGGTGCTTGATACCGACACACTTACCGTCACCCACAACACACCCGATGCCGAGTCGAGCGTTACAACATTCAGCTCCGATCACATCAAGTATCATTTGCACTATTCGGCGGAGTACCGTCCTGAAAGGCTGAAAAAACTTGTCAACGATGGTACGATACTCAGCTACCTGACCGAGCTTGACCGTTCTGTAGCGGAAGCCATTGAACGCCAGGTCGGAAAGATGCTTGAAAATGATGTGGAGTATCTCAGAGCTGTGGCGGTCGGTGACCTTGCAAAAGCGAGAGGTCTGGAAAACATGGATTGCCTGTGTGCGAGAGAGCCGATATATTCGGCTATGGTGTATGTATAATGTGATTTGACAGAAAGGCTGTGTTTGAATGTATCAGGCACAGCTTTTTTGTAAAATTATGCTTATTCCGATTGACTTATTAACAAAAATACAGTATAATATAGATAATAAACTGGCGTTTGCACTAAAGGAGGGATATCATGGATAATAATGCAATTGAAGTAAAAGTAACCTCGGTTGAAATGGTTGCTCGTACCGATTTGGAAGCTGTTATATATGACCTGAACAAAGAGATCGAGCTTCTTTCCAGTCAGGCTGATAAATGGGATTACCTTGTGGCGGTTGCTTCGGGTATACTGTGTGGTATGCTCGATATCATATGGGTTGGAGATTTCAGCCTTGAAAATGGCAGAACTTTCGCAAGTGAAAAAGTTGACAGGTTTGTAGAAAAAACTGCGAATATACTCGGTTTTAATGGCGATGATCTAAAAGATGCTGTCAAGTTTCTGGAAGAAAAATTCCGCATACCCAGCGACGGAAATACGCCTGACTTCGGCGGTGGATTACAGCATCATCTCCGTGATTTCGCCCATCATCCTACGATTGTTGGTCTTATCTTTTCTATGCTGACACAGTTTACAGGTATGTCTTATGGAACAGATGTAGACGGCGTTTTCAAGGTTGTGCCTGTACCCGATAAGAGCAAGGCGTTCATAGGAAAGGATATTCCAGATAAGCTGTTTAAAGGTACCGTCGTATGGTTCTTTCATCTTGTCAGCGATATGGCAGGTTCGAGCAGTACGGCAGGTATCACAGGCGGTACAGGTATACCGGGACCGATACTTTCTCTTGCAAAAGAGATGTCGGCATTGCCTATCTTCAAAAACATGAAAATAGGTGACAATAAACTGTCTGTTTTTCTCTCAAAGTTATTTAACGGAACAATATTTGCTCAGCACGATGAAAACGGAAAGATCATCAAAGATACTGTCATCAAATTTGATCTGCGTGGAGAGCTTGGTGCGGTTGCGGAGCTTGGAAAGCAGGCATTACCTGTTATAGCGAATGAGTGCATCGTTCGGAGCTTTAATTTTATCAGAAGATTCTCACTTGCTCTGAAATCATTGAATTGTTCCTCGATTGGAGATATTCGCCTGAAAGATATTGATTGGGATAGCGTGAAGCCTTTTGATAATCCAACTATCACCAGGATGCTGACTATTTCAAGTGCTGTTTTCTCTACTATTGATATAGCAGAAGCGGTTATCTCGCAAAAATACTTTGTATCCGTTAATTATGTTGGTGTCGGAAGATTTGCCGTAGCGATCGGCAACGAAATCAGCAATTATCTGAAAGTGCGTAATGTCAAGCTGATAAAGCAGATGTACGAGGATATTCGTCGCAATACTTTTACAGAAACAGATAATAACATTTATAATAGGATTGGAGACGGTATGGATATCGGCAAATTTGGTCTGACCTTAGAGCAGACAGAGATATTATATAATCTTGAAATGTACAAAACCGTTAATGATGTTAATCGCAACGGAAAGAAAGCTTACCTGAAAGGTCAGTGGCTGGAAGAATGGAAACACTATATGGAAGAAGGTTTTTCTTCTTTTGTAGGAGATAAAGATGCCGTTCTTCATTGGTATACAGTCCAGGAGCTTCATGATGCAATCAGTGCAAATTCGCCTGAGTTGCCTTGGTTCAGGTTGGTACTGTTGGAGACAATGCTCTTTGAGCCGTATTATCCTCTCAGTACAGAGATCGACAAAAAGGGAAACGAAGTTCCGAGTACAAAGTATAAGGAACTACATCTGCCGTTGGTTGGATATAGTAAATCAGACGGTGACAAGTTCCTTGATGGTTTTTTCAATGAGAGCTTTTACCAGAAAGGATATATCGCAAGGCTTCGTAAATGTCATGATAAGGTTCTCCGTGAGCTGAATGAAGTGCTAAAAACCGCTATCAAAAGTATTTCTATCACTGCGGGAGTTGCTATTGTTGCAATTGCAACCGCCGGAGCATTTGCCCCCGCTATTGCCGTGGCTCTTGTAGGCTCGAATTTTGCGGGATTAAGCGGAGCTGCACTAACAAGCGCCTGTCTTGCGTATCTCGGAGGCGGAGCAATCGCAGCAGGCGGATTAGGAATGGCAGGAGGCACAATGGCTATTGTAGGCGGCGGTGCAGTTCTCGGACTTGGAGTAGGTGCAGGCATCGGTGGTGCAGTCGGTGCTGCCGGTGTCCTCGGAAAGAAAGATACAATCTTGCAATCAGCTAAACTCATGGTTTCCGTTCGGGAGATATTCCTTAATGATGAACATGATATGGAATACTCCAATACAGTCTATGAGCAGTATGTTCAGAACATAGCTGATATAGAAAAAGGACTTGTAGAACTCAAACTCAAAGCTGATGTCGCTGACAAGGAAGAAAAGAAACAGCTCAAAAAGCAAATCAAGAATACTGAGGAAGCTGTACAAGCTATGAAAATCGCTA
>CAMZIK010000249.1 GCA_947307175.1 uncultured Clostridia bacterium | reverse complement strand
TTGAAGAAGAAACAATACAGGAATCTGAAGAGCTTTCTCAGACTCTTGAGTAACACAGAAAGGATGATGGATATATGAAATTTGCAGCAAAGATAACGAAAATGGGAGATGGCAGCTCCAAGATCAAGGCAACTGCCGAAGTCAATTTCGAGGGAGGCTTCAAGGTAACGGGTCTCAAGGTGTGCCAGGGCAGCAAAGGACTGTTCCTTGGTATGCCGTCTAACTCGTTTACCAACTCAAATGGAGAAAAGAAGTACATTGATATCTTCTATCCTACTACGAAGGAGGCTAGAGATGCACTCACTAAAGAGGTGATCTCCAAGTACAAAGCAGAGCTTTCGCAGACTCAGGAACAGGTACAGTCAGAATGTGAGGTGCCTACGCCGCCGGATCCTGACTGGGGAGAACCCGGCTTTGAGGACGGATTTGAGGATTTCATTGACGCACCTTCTATGTGAGATGCCAAAAAGAAAGCTGTGCAAACTGGTGAAAAAGTAGATTTTTGCAGAAAAGTATAGATAAAAGGTTGAAAGTGTGGTATACTGGCGGCAATGGGAAATGTATTATGGGGGTGATCATATGTATAAAAAGATACTCATTCTGCTGCTGTCGGTACTGCTTACAGCTTGCTCAAGTGCTAATTCATCTGACAGCATGGCGGAAACCGAAGCGGTCAGCGAAACGACAACTACAACAGCCGCTGTGACATCAGATGACAGCGAGCAGACAACAACCACAACAAAGATATCTGTAACATCTGCAAAAGAAAAAGATACCGATGTGACCACAAAAAGCGTTACTTCCGCATCAACTACAACCACAGCAGAAAGCACAACTACAACGACAAGTCAGGCGACCACAAGTTCCGCCAAAGCTCCTGCGAATACAACAAGTACTGTTCAAAAGCAGCAGCCAAGACCTGCAACGACTACCACGACTACAACTGCAAAGCCGGCAGCTAAACCGCAGCCGCAAAGCAATGTAGTATGGTCACAATCCATGAAGGTCTGGAGAAAGCTGTGTGAGGCTAAAACCCTCACCGCAGCCGAGCAGGAAATGATCAGATCTGAGATCGCAAGCTATGCTTCAAAGTTCCAGGGCAAGACCAAGATCCATGTATCCTTTGCAAATGACAGCTACGACATCACATATCCAAAGCCGATAAATATGATGAGAAAGAAGGATATGGTAGATTGGACTACCAACGCACATTTTGATGCATCGGTGGATATGGACTGCAGAGGTATCATAAACTATGCAAAGTCTGAAAAGGAGATATATGATGTAGTTGCACAAACAAGGAACGATGCACTACACTTAATTGATCACGGTCTTCACAGCAGATACGAGCTATTTACTGGATGGGGTTCACTGGACTATGCAAATAAGTTTTACTACAATGTAGGATTTGACGGAACATATCTATGGTTCCTGACTGAAGAAGTATAACCAACAACAAAATATCAAACATCAAGCGAGTCGAAAACGGCTCGCTTTTTTGTTTGCAAGAAAAAAGGAGAAAAGAATGATCAAGATTAAAAACATACTCAAAAGATGTGCGGCTCTTGCATGTGCAGCCGCAATTGGCGTAACTACGCTTGCGACATCCGCTTCGGCAGCGGTAAGCGGTGTTACTATCAAATACCAGTGGAACAGCAGCGTAAATCCTACAATCTACGCAAGAAAGAATGCAGTTGCAGGAGGAGTAAGCGGTCAGTATCTTCGCTATGGTGAGCAGATCTGCCGTTTTACACCTTCAAGTGCAGCGGGATACGCATTCTGTATTGAACCTGCAAAGCAGATGCAGGGCTCGGCAAGCGGTACATGGTACACCCAGTACGGATTTACCAAGTACGATACTTTCAATCTGACAGATAAGAATACTGCAGATACCACAGCCTACTGGAAGTCACTTGGAGGTACAGGTGGATATTATTCAAAGTATATGGGATTGATTCAGTACTACGGATATGCCTCACACAGGACCGGTGACTACTATGCTGCTACACAGATCCTTATCTGGGAGCTCATACTTGGATACAGAGGACACACTCCTACAACTTTCTCAAAGTGCAGTGATGTGCTGTGGAATGACTTTGTTTATCCGTCTGGCGGATACTGCACTAAAGCAGGTGTTGAAAAGGCATACAATGATATAGTTGCTAATGTAAGCAAGCACTATGACATGCCTGCTTCTGCTGTAAAGCCTACAACATCAGAGGCTGTCAACCATCCCGGTCTTGTACTCAAGTATGATTCAAGCAAGATGAGATATCAGGCAAGTGTAAGTGTTCCGACTGCTTACCTGAGTACAGGTAGTCTTGCTCACAACTTCAGCACGACCGAGTCAAAGATCGTTGAACTTGCAAAATCAAAGTTCAAAGGCACATACGGCAAGGACTACGGTGTTGAAAAGACCACCAGCGGTTCAAATACCGTGTTTACGCTCTGGTCAACAAAGAGCCAGTTCACATCGACATCTTCAGCCCAGATCTATACGACCTCACCGATACAGATGCAGGTCAAGTCGGGACTGAGCCAGTTTGAGACGCTGTTTGCAAGCAGCTACTATCAGACATGTCTGCTGGGAGCAAAGCTCGATCCTGTTGCAGGATATATCGGTCTTGCATCATACAATGAGCCGAACCTCGTAGTTGAAAAGACATATACAGACAGCCATAACAGAGCACTCACAGCAACAACGCTGAGTGATATGCTCGATAAGACATCGTTTGTTGTATCGACAGTGATAAATGGCAAGACATACTATGTAGAAGCGGCTATGAATTCAAGCAACACAGCTTATCTGTTCTCAAGATATGTTGACAGCATTTCAGCAGCTACAAAGTTCAGGATCATGAAAAAGACTGATACCTACGGAAACTTCGGTCTGTATGATCTGCCGACATCCACTTCATCGGGCAGAACATATACTGTCACTGAGTATAGCGTTCCCGACAGCGAAAGATACGAAAAGCTCACAAAGAGTGTTCTTCTGCCATCGCCTACAAGCGGTGCGATCACTGTAGATCCCGGAACCAAGACGGTCAAGATGACTAATACCGAGACAACATATAACGCAAAGTACGGTCAGGCAGAGCTTGATAAGAATATCCTCAACGGCGACGGTAAGGCTTTGTCTTCTGACAGCGAATCGGATATAGCTAAGCTCTCAAATCACTACAAGTCAACAAAGTTTATCGTTGGCTATTGGGACGGAAATACCGCAAGATATCTTGCAAGTGCCAACCTTTCAGCAAAGTTTGCGTTTAACGGCGACCTTGCAGACCTTGATGATTTCACAGATGTGACCTACAAGACAGGCGACGGAATGTACTATGTTCCGACAGCTCTGGACAAGGACCACAGACTTGTGTTTGACTCTGCAAAAACAACGACCGATATGTCAAAGGCTTATGTCTTCGGCACAGGCTACAACTATAGCGGAAAAGAGACTTGTGCTCACTTTGGTGAGGTGTTCCTTAACCTCCTGCCTGTAAAGAAAGACGGAACTGCTCAGGAGATATTCTTCATCGAGGTAAACGGAACAAAGGGCTACGGTTACTCTTCAAGCCTTGATACCTCAAAGGCTGTAAGTCTTAAGACGATAGGCTCTGTAAGTGATAAGCGTAACCTCTACGGTCTTGTAAAGAACGATACAGGCAGTTCAATAACTGTATCAGACGATGCAGGCAAATATGTCATCGCAAACGGAAGGTATTACCCGATCAGCTCGAACAAGCTCGAAGGAAACAAGCTTCATAGTGGTGCAAATATAGTCAACCA
>CAMZIK010000248.1 GCA_947307175.1 uncultured Clostridia bacterium | reverse complement strand
TCCTTTTGTGCTTTTCTTACTATTAAATATATCACAACCACCTATAAAAGTCAAACCATTATTGTTTATAGTAAACCTACTGATTGATTTTATTCTTTGAGTATGATTTAAAATCAGAGATCGAATTATTATATCTTAAGGTGCATTTTTTAGTTTTAACTATAATCGTTAAGATCTCAAAAACACAGCGTATTACAGCTGAGTATGCTATATAAAAAGGGATCAGCCCTGAATGGGCGCAGCAAGCCGTTTGTGCATACGCCGTCAGAAGCGAAAGTGCGGAAGATAAGGTGCTTGCTTTGCGTGAAGATCAGGGGGATTTCCGATACAAGCCCGGAAAAGATGATAGTATCCTGCTCTTGCCTTGGTGGTCTACTTGGCATAGAGTGCTTTGATGCAGACGTTGCCGGGGGCAAAATCGGGATTTTTTATTGCCTCTATGTCGCTGCTCGTCAGAAATTCCTTCCACGCACCGCAGTCGCCGTCTATAAATGAGTGGACTTTATCCGTTTTTATCACCTTATTTATGTCGCTGTCGGTCATATCCTTCCACTTGCCGTCTGTGAACACAAACGACTGACCTTTTTCAATGGATGTTTTATAGCTTGCCACGGCGAATCCGATAGTTTCGCCCTCGACAGGCGCACCCTTTGAGTATGTGATAACAACGGCATAGTTCTCTACGTCAACAGGCTTTGTCAGCTCGACAGTCTGATATCCCTGATAGCCGAGCGATGCGTTCTGCGTGTACAGTGTGTTTTTAAAATCGGCTGACATAATTTCGATTTTTATGTCCTGCTTATCAAAATTGTTGAACGTGCCCACAGCTGCAAGCTTACCTTTTTTGCGGAAAACATTTGCGGCCTTGGTGGAGTCACCTGTTTTGATGTAGCTGCTCATCACATTACCTGCATCATAGCTTTGCACATCAGAATATTTATCGCTGACGGTATGGCTTATTGCGTATTCAAGCGGCGAGCTGTACGAGATATACTGATACTTTCCGCCGAGGTTTGAATTGTAAACTATCCATGCGCCGTCTTGTTCTGCCGGAGTTTTGAAATACTCTTTCGGGAAGTGGTCGTCCCAGCCGATGACAGTAACAGCGTGGTCATATATTTTAGCCTGCTTGTATATCAGTGTTGGGTAAGTTCCGAACATACCCACTTCACAGTTCCGGGAGTCGATGCCGACGGTAACGCCGCCTCTTGTTCTGACAGCACTTTTTATCGCCTCACGGTCGGTGGGGTCGATCATCATTGAGCTGTCCAGCGTAATGCCGTCCTTGCATTCTCCCGACAGCCTGGCGGTAACGAACTGCTGATATCCGCCCAAGTCTGATTTGTTTATTGCGCTATTTACGAAAAGCCCTTCCTGCTTGCCTTCGCCGTAAATAGCTTCGAGCATATCATATATCTCCATTTTAAGCTCTTTGCCTGTCGCTTTTTCGCAGCTTGTCTGCATACTTGCACGGGCAGCATACAACCAGCAGGTACCTGCCTGCTGCATGGGCGTTTTGAATAATTTGAGTTCTTCGGCGAGGTTATAGTAGCCGTCAGCGCCGTGAACATAGTCATATTTAGGTGCAGCCTCGGACGACGAGTCGGCTGCGGATGAGCTTTCCGCCGATGATGATGACGCCGCTGATGAGTCTGTCTGCGAGCTGCTGCCTGCGCAGGCGGTCATAGATGCGGCGAGGCATATTGCTGTGAGCGCTGAAAGAATACGTTTATTCATTATTTATCCTCCCCTGTATTTGTATACAAAAGAACTATATCGCAAGATCTGTATGGATTTAATATATCATATCAAGGCGCTTTTGTCCAGACTTTTTATGCTCTCTTTGCCGGGGTTGCACAGGAGCAGGCTGCACAGGAAATGGTCGAAAAGAACGGCTGTGTCAGCGGCGCCTTGCATTTCCAATGTGTTTCAAGTTGAGTTTTTGATTTAACATCAATCAATTACAAACGACCGGATGGCTTTTGTTCTGATGCACAACAGTATAATACTTCTGGTACTTGCTCTTTGGCTTATCGGGAATAGTCAGGGCAAGCAAGCCTTCATTCACCATTGGTTTTATATACTTATCCATAACATATGCTATCGTCATTCTTCCGCTGAAAAGCTGCTCTATCTCGCTTCTGCTTCGTGGGGTCTTACAGAACCGCAGTATTTCTTTTAGATCAGGATCAATACTATCGTTAGCTTTTACAGTATTATAAAGTGTTACTCTGAACACTCCTCTGTCACTTTCAAATTTCGGAGCAGGCAGACCATATTCCTGCATTGCATTTATTATCGTCGGGATGCCGCTGTAACGATTCTCTGTTTCTCCAAGGATCTCCATAGCATTTGCGATCATAGGATTTCTCGTATCAGCAGATACCTTTCCAAGCCTGTCAAGTGTCATTCTCCCGTAAAGTCCGCCCGGGTTTTCTATTTCAAATCTGTCGCTGAACATACGGATAGTGATAGGTGTACTGTCGGTATGGATACTGTAATCTCTGTGAATAAGAGCATTGAGTATCAGTTCTCTGATCGCAATAACGGGATATTGCGTGCGGTCTTTCCTTTTACCTGTATCGGGGTCGATTATCGTAGCAGTCTTCATATTATTTCGTACAAACATCAATGCGTCATTGAGCATCTGTACCAGCGTGCCGTCAAGTTTTTTGTTATCAATGAACCTTTCGCCCACACTGCCCGTACTGCTTATCTCTGTCCCCGGAACAGAAACAGCTGTTATACAAAGCTGAGGAAAGAACGCCTGCGGATATTTTGAAAACATCATTACTCCCGCAAGTGTAGGTTTATCTGAATCTGTAAAGCCTTGCAGCCTGCACAATTCTTCAGTTGAAAGTTCGGCAAGGTTAGGTTTTTTATTCCTTACCAAGTCAATAAAAAAGTCAAAGCTCTTGGTTTTTATATCGCTCAGCACTGCCCTTTCGCTGATACGCAGCTCGTCCTGTATCTTCTTTCTGAACGCCTCATAGCTGTACACTTCATACTCGGTCATCAGCCTGTCTGCATCGCCCGACCGTATATATGAACCCCTGAGCCTTCCTGCACCACTGTAAAAACACGGCTTATCAGCGTTGTCAATTTCCTGTATCTCGGCAGATACGACAGTCTTATCGTTTAACTGTGCAGCCGTAAACAGCGGTCTTATCACAGGGGTCATTTCCTGACATTGAGCCTCCACTCTTTTTATAAGGTCTGCGGCATCATAAACTCCGCACAAAGCATATCCGTCAGTTTCGTCGATACCGAATATGATAGTGCCTCCGCCCGATTGATTAGAAAAAGAAGAAAGTGTATCACGCAGCTTCGGACAGCCGTTTTTTGCAGATTTGACTTCTATACGGTTGCTTTCACTGCGAACACTCTGTACGTTTTTTATCATCTCAATAAGTTCAGATTCAAGCATTCTAATCGCCTCCTGATTAGATTATACACATTTTATTAGAAATTGTCAATAAGAAATTCTAATAAAATAACAGGATTTCTTATAAAATTCTAATAAAATTAGTTTCTGTCTAATAAAACGATAATTTGTCTTGTAAAATTATTGAGATACTTATCCTCTATTATCAGATTTTTTATCAAAAACAGCTGATTTTAAGGAAATCTGCCCGGGTTTCAGGTTTTTATCATAAAAGCTTTCCTTTGAAACCTTGGGAATAAAACCTTCCGTTTATTCGTTAAATCTCTGTGGCTGTTCAATAAGGGGCATCGCCCCGTCATTGAAATGCTCCCCTTTTGTTAGACAATGTGGTATAATAGAAATATACCAATTA
>CAMZIK010000247.1 GCA_947307175.1 uncultured Clostridia bacterium | reverse complement strand
TGAGGTCGATACCGTCAAACCCTATTCCGAGAGCTATATGACCTGCATCGAGGAGGCAAAGCAGGAGCTTCGTGCTAAGGCTCGTCCTGAGATAAAGGCTTATCCCGACAATTTTGAAGACTACGACACTATCTTTGTGGGCTATCCTAACTGGTGGGGAACGATGCCGATGTGTATGTTCACACTGCTTGAAAAGTATGATCTGGCAGGCAAGACGATCATACCGTTCTGCACCAACGAGGGCAGCGGTATGGGTTCAAGCGAGCGTGACCTGAAAAATCTCTGTAAGGGCGCAGTTGTCAAGGCAGGTCTTTCTGTTCACGGAGCCGAGTCTGCAAATTCCGAAAGCAAAGTCGCTGCGTGGGCGAAGAAATCTGTCTGAGGAGGAACTATTATGAATTACATTACTTTGAATGACGGCAACAAGATCCCAGCGGTAGGTTTCGGCGTGTTCATGATCCCTGCCGACGGCTCGACATACAAGGCAGTGCTTGAAGCGCTGAAGGTCGGCTACCGCCACATTGACACGGCTGCCGCATATTTCAACGAAGCGGAAGTCGGCAAGGCTGTCCGTGACAGCGGAATTCCCCGTGAGGAGATCTTCGTCACGAGCAAGCTGTGGCTTCAGGACTACGGCTATGAAGCAGCAAAGAAAGGCATTGATGCGTCGCTTTCCAAGCTGGGTCTTGACTATATCGACCTCTATCTGCTCCACCAGCCTTATGGCGATGTGGCAGGTGCGTGGAAGGCTCTTGAAGAAGCAAAAGCACAGGGTAAGATACGTTCTATCGGTGTCAGCAATATGACACCAAAGCTCTACACCGAACTGACTGCTGATTTTGCAACAAAGCCTGCGGTAAATCAGGTTGAATGCAATCCGCTTTTCCAGCAGAAGGCTCTGCGTAAGGTGCTTGCAAAGGACGATGTGAAGCTTGAAGCGTGGTATCCCCTCGGTCATGGTGATAAGTCTTTGCTTGAAAATCCTGTGATAACTGCACTCGCTGAAAAATACGGTAAGAACGCAGGACAGATCATTCTGCGATTTGAGGTGCAGGAGGGCTTTATCGTTCTGCCGAAGTCCACAAATCCTGAGCGTATCAAGGGCAACATCGACATTTTTGACTTTGAACTGACCGCTGAGGAAATGGATACTATCCGTGCGCTCGATACAGGCAAGGGTTCCCACGATCCCGAAGCTCCGGGTGTTGGCGAAATGCTGCTGAACAATTACAAAATTCATGACTGATGGTGATACTATGACCGACAAGGAACAGATCATACAGCTCTACAAAGAGATGTACACCGCAATGGTGAACAAGGACAGAGCAGAGCTTGAACGTGTCCATGATGACAGCTTTGTGCTTGTCCACATGACAGGTATGCGCCAGCCGAAAGAGGTCTACATAAGCTCGATCATGGACGGTACGCTGAATTATTATTCTGCCGAACATGAAGATATGCAGGCGGACATCAAGGGCAATACTGCTGTACTCATCGGCAAAAGCAAAGTTACGGCTGCGGTATTCGGAGGCGGAAAGCATACCTGGCGGTTGCAGCTTAGGTTTCAGCTTGTGAAGAAAAACAGCGAGTGGCGCTTTGCACTTGCGAGCGCCTCGACCTATTGAGGTGATATGATGCTAAAACAGATACGCTATTTTCAGTCGGTGGTGCGGCTTGGCAGCTTCACAGCTGCCGCAGAGGAGCATTTTATTTCGCAGTCTGCGATCTCACAGCAAATAAAGGCTCTTGAAAAGATCGCAGGTCCCAACAGCAACGCTTCGGTAATTCCGGCGGCTAAGGGTCCGAAGATCACTCCGCCTATCAAGGACGACAAATAAGCCTTGATACATAATAACGGATACACAGGCTTCTCTGTTTTCACGGAGAAGCTTTTTATTTATATTACGATAGTTAAAACAATAGATTTATTATTTTTGTTTTTAATATTAAATAGTTGACTTTTAGAAACAAAAGTGTTATAATGATGTCGGGCAAATACTCTCTAAAAAATGCCGAAGTTGTAAAAACATGGGCGTTAATAACAGAATCAGGAGGAGAAAAAGATGACGATCAAAAAAAGGCTGGTCGCAGTGGCAGCGGCTACGATGCTTGCAGTTTCAGTCTTTCCGCTTTCCGCTTTTGCCGACAAGGAAGCGAAATACGAAAAAAGGGAAGTTACTGCTTACAAGTACAGCATGGATAAGAGCGAAAAAATGCAATGCCTGTTCTTGAATGATCTGCCGGACGTTCCGTATGTAGATGTTGAGGCTTACCTTGACAGTATATACACAAAGGATTTTACTACCTCGGCAGATGGTGATGTTTACACCGTAAGCGGAAACGGCATGACCATTGTTGCGGATACAGCTAAGGAAACGCTCACTATCAACGGATTTGATTCAAACTTCCAGTTGAATATACTTGAGCTTGAAAAAAAGGAAGATAATCCTGAATACGTCACTGAGCCGGAGGCATCCATAGACGGTACAGAAAAGCCGGTTTCCATTGATTATTCAAAGTACAAGATCGACCTTATAGGTGACGACGGAAAGCTGTATTTACCATTGACATCAATTTCAAATATTTTTGACTGCGTATACCGTCTGGCTGAATATATAAACGGCAATCTGTACTTTACATCGGTTATGTCACGGTCAGGTACGGGAAGCGGATACTATGACCGTTCACCGATCTATTTGAAAAAAGAGCGTTCACAGGCAATGATAGATTATACCTACAATGAGCTGTGCGTGTATATGGATTATTTCTTCGGCAAACCGTCCAATGCTATAATCTCAAAGGCTATTGCGGAAAAAGGGTTCGATAAGGCACTTGATGATGATTATCCTGAGATAAAGCAGCTGCTTTTGTCAAAGAGCCGTGCTGATTTCCATCTTGGTACGCTTTTGCTGGACGATGCAACCGATGACGGCGGACATACGGCAATGTATTATGGCATATTCGGAGATTTGCAGATATTCCCTGAAGACCAGAAGGATAATCTGATCGGGGAGTATATTGTTCGGATACAGGAATCGTTAAAGGCGCAGGAGCAGATCGCAAAAATGAAGACGCCTGACAACACTCGGGATAGGGTCCAGGCTGCAAGAGAAGAAAAGCTGAAAAATGCCACAAAGGTAAAGGAATGGCCTGAGGACGGAGTAGCTCTTTACGTTAACGGTAAAACGGCACTGTTCCAATTTGCCGGCTTTATACATCCTGTTGTTGATGATTTCGTATGGTCGCTGGATTACGCTTCTAAAAACGGCGTAAAGAATTTTGTTATAGATGTAGCTGCTAACGGAGGCGGAGAAGAAACGATCGCACACTTTATTAATGCTATGATGGCTAACAAGCAGAAAAACAACAATGCGGTCGTTACAAAAATGCATAGTGCGCCAACCGGCAACACCATCAACACTAAATATGTATTGGACCTTGACCACAACGGTACGATAGACGATAAGGACAAGAGCGTATACTATGATTTCAACTATGCTATACTTACGTCTAAATCATCTTTCTCAAGCGCAAATATGCTGCCATGTCTGGCAAAGGATAATGGCATACTGATCCTGGGCGAAACATCAGGCGGAGGAACTTGTATGGGAAGTCAGCATCGTTACGCTGACAGTGTTTACTTTGCAGCTGCGGGACTTTACACTATGAATCGCAAGGATGGCACGGATCTCATCCTGTTCATAGCGCTGCGCCGTTTCCAGACCGATGTTGCCGAAGACCTCGTCAGCATCGTGCTCCCCTTCGCCGTGATGATGGTGATGGTGATGATGCTCATGGCCGTGT
>CAMZIK010000246.1 GCA_947307175.1 uncultured Clostridia bacterium | reverse complement strand
TGGGGGCTTTCCGATCGCCCCCAAACCCCTTCGGACACACACTTGTATAATAATAATATAAATTCTGATTTATCATATCAACGATACAAGAAAAGAGCCACGGGGAAACCGTGACTCTTTTGTTTTATGCTGTTAGTATTGCCCCGTATTTGGGTCTACGGCGTAATTCTGATTATTCAGAACATTCTGGTTTTGCCCGTTGGGGTCATCCTGTCCTGTGTTCTGACCTCCGTTACCCGTTGTATAGGTGTACTGGTTTATCGTGCCGGCTTCCATTTTCTGAATCGAATCCTCTATCTTTGTGGAATCGCCGTAGATCATATCAAGAAGAAGTGTGCTGTTCTTATCGTAATCGGGAACGAGAACTGCCATTCTGTTGATGACTTCCTCGGTGAAGTACGGATAATGCGGCATCTGCACCTGACAGACCTGATAGCCCAGTATTTCGGAAGCGTTGAGCAGCAGCGATGCGATCTCACCGTTTGAGACGTCGGTGGTTATCTGCGGAGCTATCTTGTCGATGAGGTAGTTCAGTTCAAGAAGTCCCAGCTTTTTCATCCCACTCATGATAGTGGTCATCATCTTACGCTGTCTTTCGGTTCTTCCGTAGTCATCTCCGCAGCCCTCTCTGATACGGGCATAGGCAAGAGCCTGATTTCCGTTGAGGTGCTGGTAGCCTTTCTGCTTTACATAATCCTTTTCGGGAGGATTATTGAGGTACTTGTTATGCTCACGGACTGCCTCGTTGATAACGGCGAACTCGTCTTCCTTGACCTCCATATCGACTCCGCCGATCTCATCGACGACATCAATGAATGAATAGAAGTTGACTTTTACATATCTGTCAATATGGATATTGTAGTATTGTGCGATAGTATCCTTCAGAAGCGGAATACCGTTATGGAAGTAAGCAGTATTGAGTCTGCCCATACCGAAGCCTTCGATATTGAGGTACTGGTCACGCAGGAAAGATGCAAGGACGATCTTTTTCTTTTCCTTATTGATCGAGACGAGCAGCTGGACGTCGGTATTGCACTGTGCGTCATCGGCTGTATCTCTGAGGTCCTCACCGATGATGAGTATATTCATGACGTTCTCATCGGTGATAGGTTTGCTTCGCTTAGCGAGCATTTCTCTGAGCTTCTTTTCCTGGTCTTCTTTGTTTATGGTATCTGGCTTTGAAAGCAGCTGGCTGCTGTCGATCGGAGCTTCGCCCGAATTGGTAACTGTTTTAGGGTCACGGTTGAGCTTGCCAGTATAGCTGAAGAAAAGTGCAAGTATTACTCCGACAATAAGTGCAAGGGTAAGCACTACGACAACAACTGTGATGAGTATTGTCTTTTTCTTCTTGCTCCAGCCTTTCTTTTTCTTGCCCTGATTCTGCTGCGCACCCGCTGCGTCAGGTCTGCGTCTGCGCTGTGCATCGGACTGCGGTGCAGGCCTTTTCCCGTCGGGGCGAGGTCTTTTTCCGTCTGGTCTTGGCCTTTGACCGTCGGGACGTTGTCTTCTGCCTTCGCCTTGCTTTTCTCCATCGGGACGTGGCCTTCTGCCTTCGCCCTGTTTTTCTCCATCAGGTCTTGGTCTTCTTCCGTCAGGTCGTGGTCTTCTGCCTTCACCCTGTCCTGGCCTCTGACCGTCGGGCCTGCGTCTGCGCTGAGGCTGTTCTTCTCTTGATCTTATCGGTCTATCCTGATCTTCGGGCTTTGCATCGGCTTGTTCATCGGTCAGCTCGGCATTATCAGTTTCAGGCTTTTCCTTTGGCTGTTCATTTTCTTCTGATGAACTGCTGAATCTGAAATCCTTCAGCTCGCTGCCGAACTTTTCAAGCTCATCGTCTGACAGCTTATCGGCACTGTCGGCATTATCTGATAAAAGCTCGCCGATATTGTCGGTTTCGTTATACTTATTGAGTTCTTCGTTATCCATTCTTTTACTCCTGTTCTTATGAAAGGGACGAAGCACCTTTCGGTTTATGTTTACAGTTTTAACTTGTAATATGCATAACACACAAAGATATTATACACTATTAATAGTTTTATTTCAACAGATAATTTGTTACAAATCTTAGACCGCAAATCCGCACTTATTTGTTAAATAGTATTACACGGGACATATCCGGACGGCTTTGGAGGCTGAAAAGCTTTGCTTTTAATGATAAAAAATATAAGAATTCTTTGAAAAAACACTTGAAATTTTATTTTGGGTGTAGTAAAATATATAGCGAAGTTTTTTATTGGAAGGAAATCTATAATGAACAGCAGTAATATCGGTTTTGACAACGAAAAATACCTTAAAATGCAGTCGGAGCATATCCGCAGCAGGATAGCTTCTTTCGGCGGAAAGCTCTATCTTGAGTTCGGCGGAAAGCTTTACGACGATTATCATGCTTCACGTGTTCTGCCGGGATTCAAACCTGACAGCAAGCTGCAGATGCTTATGCAGCTCAAGGACGAGGCGGAGATTGTTATTGTTATCAACGCAGGCGATATTGAGAAGAACAAGGTCAGGGGAGACCTTGGCATTACTTACGATGTTGATGTTTTAAGGCTTTACAAGGTGTTTACGGATATTGGGCTGTATGTTAGCTCGGTCGTTCTGACACAGTATGAGGGTCAGAGGCAGGCTGATGCTTTCCAGAAGCGCCTTGAAGCTTTCGGCGTAAAGGTCTACCACCACTACAAGATTAGCGGTTATCCTTCAAACATCCAGCTTATCATGAGCGATGAAGGCTACGGAAAGAATGACTATATCCAGACTGAGCGAAAGCTGGTAGTGATAACTGCTCCGGGACCGGGAAGCGGAAAAATGGCAACCTGTCTTTCGCAGCTGTATCACGAGAACAAAAGGGGTATTGCAGCAGGATATGCTAAATTCGAGACGTTCCCTATCTGGAACCTGCCGCTGAGACACCCTGTAAATATCGCTTATGAGGCTGCGACATCGGATCTTAACGACGTTAATATGATCGACCCGTTCCACCTGGAAGCTTACGGCAAGACGACGGTGAACTACAACCGTGATGTTGAGATATTCCCTGTACTCAACGCTATGTTTGAAAAGATAATGGGTGAGTCGCCCTACAAGTCTCCTACGGATATGGGCGTGAACATGGCTGGAAACTGCATTATCGACGACGATGCGGTATGCCGTGCAGCCAAGGAGGAGATAGTCCGCAGATATTATGTGGCTATGTGCGGCAAAAAGAAAGGCTTTGTTTCTGATGAAGAGATATTCAAGCTGGAGCTTCTGATGAAGCAGGCTGGGGTCAGCCCGACTGACAGGAGCGTTGTTCCTGCGGCGCTCAGGCGTGAGGAGGAGACGGGCGGTCCTGCGGCGGCTATGGAGCTTCCTGACGGCAGAATGATAACGGGAAAGACCTCGAATCTCATGGGTGCGGCTTCGGCTGTTCTGCTCAACGCATTGAAGGCTCTGGGCGGTATAGACGACGATGTGCTGCTTATGTCGCCTCAGGTGATCGAACCTATCCAGAACCTTAAGATACAGCACTTCGGAAACCGCAACCCACGCATACATACCGATGAGGCGCTTATCGCTCTTTCGATCTGTGCGACGACGGACGAGAACGCACGGCTTGCTATGGAGCAGCTTGAAAAACTCAGCGGAAGCGAGGTACATTCAACGGTTATCCTTTCACCCGTTGATGAGAGGACGTTCAAGAGGCTGGGAATCAATCTGACTTGTGAACCGAAATTCAACTGATTAGAAAAATCAGAATTTGTGCTAGCGCGCACGGCGCTTGTCCGTCGCATATTCGTTTGTGGTGACAGCGACCTTTGTGCTGCTCCGGGCTTTCACTTTGTTGAAGTGATAAGTCCGTAA
>CAMZIK010000245.1 GCA_947307175.1 uncultured Clostridia bacterium | reverse complement strand
AAGTACTCCATATAAATATAACCCTTCTGTGAATAATGATGCCTCCGAGGCAGTATTTCTTGAATACATAACAGATGAGATATGCGTGCTCCATCTAAATTATACCGAGCAGAAGAATATGTTCACCAAGGCCTTCCTCAGCGGCATTACCGAAAAGTTGTTACAGGTAAAGCGTGACAATAGACTGAAGGTTCTGATAGTAACGGGATACGGTAATATATTCTCCATGGGCGGAAGCAAGGAGGAACTGATGAGTCTTGCAAACGGCGACAATGAGTTTTCCGATGCTGACGGCTCTGTTATATACAATGGCTTTGCCGGGCTGGAGATACCTGTTATTTCGGCAATGCAGGGATATGCCTTCGGCGGCGGCCTGATATTCGGCCTGTACGGCGATATAGTTATACTTTCAAACCAAGCCTCTTACAGTGCAAACTTCATGAAATACGGTTTTACTCCCGGACTGGGCTCCACCTTCCTGCTCAGGCACAAGCTTGGCGACCTGCTTGCAAATGAGATGATGTATACAGCTCATATATACACCGGAAAAGAGCTTAGTACAAGGTGTACAGGTGTTATTTTCGAGGACCAGAATGATGTTATGATCAGAGCGGTTAGCATAGCCCGTGAGATCGCAGGCAAGACTTCAAAATCGCTTGCCGTGCTTAAAAGCGGTCTTGGTCAGAAGTATAAAGACGATCTCAAAGCTGCCATTGATCTTGAACTTGAAATGCACAGAAAGACCATAACTACAGCCGAATCAAGAATGCGAATAGACAAGCTTATCAGCGACAGCGTATCGAAGCCTTCAGCATCTCATTCGGAAAGCGCACCTGTGCTTGAACTGAATAAACAAGTCGTTACTCCTGCTTTTACGAGGGAAAACATTATGCTGCCGCCTCTTGATGATACCGCTGAAGTGAGAAAAAATGACAGTGATATGTTGGAATATGTGATTTCGGTTATTTCCAACATCCTGCATATACCGGAGAGCGAGATAGACAGCAATATTCTTTTGCACGATCTTGGTATAGATTCTATAAATATGGTTGAGCTGTCAAGGATCATCAACAACGATCATATGCTGGATATAGATGCATCGGAACTTTATGACTATTCAACCCCCGGTAGAATAGCAAAGCTCATATCGGAAAAAACAGGCATTGAGAGCATAGCGCCAAAGCGTGAGGCATTACCTGTGCAGAATGTTTTGCCGGAAAAAACAAAAAACGAAAAAGAAGATATGCAGGAGGTGTATTACGGACTTACTGCTATAATAAGCGAGATACTTCATCTACCTGCAGCTGATATCGACATAAATGATAGTTTCAGCGATCTTGGCATGGATTCCATCAATATGATAGAGTTGTCAAGGCGAATGAAGGATACCTATGATGTATCTGTGGACGCGTCCGAACTCTATGATTATAATTCCATCAAAAAGGCGTCACAACTCATAGGCAGAGATCGTATCGTACAGTAAAAAACATCATGTGATAATGAAAAGAGCGTTCTTGATATGCTTAAAGGTATCGACGATGAAACAGACCTTGACGATCTTGACAAGTATCTGGCAGATCTCCTGTGATCATAATAGCGTCAATATAAGAAAAGCCCGCGGACTATTGTAAAAAGTCTGCGGTTTTTTCTTATATAAATACTCATGCGCAAAAAAATCGCGCCCCACATTAAGTGAGGCGCGAACTTGTCTGCGGGAGTTACCCGCTTGTGTGAGCTGAACATAATTGATGAGAGTGTCGTGAGCGAAAGCAGACTGACATTTTCGTACAAAGTGAACGAGTAAAACAAGTGCCCCCGTGAAGGGGGCACAGGCACTGTGCTGGTGCCGGTGGCGGGGGTCGAACCCGCACGGTGTTGCCACCACGAGATTTTGAGTTTTTAACTCAACTTCACACCAAATCACACCAAGTCACTTCAAATCACTTTTCATCACTCGGAAATAAAGCAAAACCGTAGTTTATAGTGTTCGTGTTTTTATAAACCGCGCAAATACGCCATTTCCAAAATGCACCTCAAATGCCCTTTCTCATGAATTTTCGGTAGAAAGCTGGAAGAAAAGCGATTTCGGTAGAAGTAGGTAGCATTGCTGTTGACCGTAACGGATTATTTGAAAAAGGCAAAATTCTCATTTAACTTTCTATTGGATAGTCAACCAAGGTCTACCAAAACGATCAAATCCTCTTGGTAGACAGGATAGAGATCATAGCTTTAGAATAGCAAATAGTGTTCGTTAAGAACGCTGTTTGCTATTTTTTTATGCCCAAATTCAAATAACACTCAGCACTCCTCGATAGGGGTGCATTTTTTATTGCCATTAATTCCGCCAAAATGACAATTATTCAATTTCCTACATTATACCATGGCAAACAGCCTGTGTCAAGTTAATTATACAATCTGAACAAAAAAGAGGAGGAATTTTCTATGCCCGAAAATCTGAGGATTGATCCGAATGACAATGACCTTTCCCTTGAAGCAAACGGAGTTCTCTCCAAGATGCTCAATAATCCCGATACGGATTATGTCAAGGCTGTTGACCTCTGTGCCGTCTGTGAGAATGACTCGCTGAGGACTATCAAAAAGGCTCTCGCTGAACTGACCGACAAAGGCTATCTTCTTCGTATCGGCAACACCTACGCCGTCAATAAGGTCAGGATCACGGAAATGAAGCTCGCCTGAGCTGCTGAAACGGAGGAAATGGAATATGTCAAAGAAAACAAGAAAGCCGAAGACAGCACCGTCATCGGTGTGCCGTGTCAATAAGAATGCCAACTATACCATAATGAGCAACTATCATCTTCGCTCTACGAATCTGAGCCTGAAAGCAATAGGACTTCTCAGCAAGGTTCTTTCTTTGCCGGAGAATTGGGACTACTCTATCGCTGGGTTGACTTCGATCTGCAAGGAGAAAGAGAGTGCGATTAAGTCAGCTCTCGATGAGCTAAAGAAATGGGGCTATCTCACAGTCACAAAGCTGATGCCTAATCAGACTGAAAGCGGTCGTATTGAATATGTATACGACTTCTATGAGTATTCCGAGAAGGACAAGCCGGGGGCTGACCAGGACGATGATGATACATACGATGAGGACGGAGATGTTTCAACAGTCTCCGTAAAAAAAGGCTCACAAGGGGCAGGAAAACAAGGCATAGAAAATCTACCCCTTGAAATTCTACCTGTAGAAAAACAAGCGATAGAAAATCAAGGGCAATTAAATACTAAAGAGAAAATAAAGAAAAATCAAATACTGAGTGATCAAGTATCTATCAATCAATCCCCCTCCGACAGCGAAAAAGCTGTTGGAAATGTTGAAAGCCGGACAGATGGACTGATTGACGGATATATCAGCGAAAAAGAAGTTTATACCGATGTGGTGAAAACCAACATCGAATTTCCTTACTTTGCAGAATGGCTCGGTGATGAGGAAGAAGCTGAGGAGATCGTTCAGATGATCGTTCGGCGGATATGCTCCCGAAAGAAAACAGAGCGTATCTGCGGACAGGACTTCCCCAGAGAGGTTGTCAAGTCCGCTATGCTCAAGGTTGATATAAACGTTCTTGAAAACGCTATTGAACAGATGAAGCGTACAGACAATGTGCGGAACTATGAGAGTTATCTTATCAGCACTCTGTTCAACGAAGCCAACGGCAAGCGTTTCAAGGAAAACGCTGAGGGACGATGGGCTGAGTATGCTGTCAAGAGAGATTTTGGCGGTTATGGTGGCTGATTGTCCTGAGAGGAGGTGGTGGCTATGGGTGCGGTGAAGAAATCGGACGCAGCCGCTTGATAGACGGCAAATAAGATTTTGGGAAAGGAAGGTGAA
>CAMZIK010000244.1 GCA_947307175.1 uncultured Clostridia bacterium | reverse complement strand
ATAATGCAAAAAATAAACTGAATATTTATAAAATCGTACATACATACTCTTTTAGCTATTATAGCACTACTTTTAGATATTGTCAAGAACACAAGTTTAAATATTGGTGTATTTACACAATTTAGACCCTCTTTTGCTGTGCAAAAAAACGATAAAACAGCAGCTGCAATTGTAAATAATCAATGAACACAGTTGATTTGTTCCGAACAGAGACAAAAAGGCATTAATGAAAAATATTGTTTGGCAATTTATTGAATCAGATGGCGAAAATGTTTTTATCAATACAAATAAAGGCAAATTTCAGGCAGGCTCAAAGCTGTTGACAATAAATATATGTGTGATATAATACTAATTAAGGCATAAGATTTTGCCCAACGTATTTACCCGAATTTGAAAGGAGTGTTTGAAATGACCCTGCAGGAAATGGTAAACGATTCAAAAAGCATAGTATTCTTCGGCGGCGCCGGCGTATCTACCGAAAGCGGCATACCTGATTTCCGTTCGGTTGACGGACTTTATAACCAGAAGTACGATTATCCGCCTGAAACGATACTTTCGCACACATTCTTTGTGGCAAAGACGGAAGAATTCTACAAGTTCTACCGTGACAAGATGATCTGTCTTGATGCCAAGCCGAACAAGGCGCATTTAAAGCTCGCCGAGCTTGAAGCGGCTGGCAAGCTGACTGCTGTGGTCACTCAGAACATCGACGGACTGCATACGCTTGCAGGCAACAAGAAAGTTTATGAGCTTCATGGCAGCGTTCACCGCAACTACTGCACCAAGTGCGGAAAATTCTACGGCATCGAAGCTATCACCGATTCTACGGGCGTCCCAAAGTGTGAATGCGGCGGCGTGATAAAGCCTGATGTTGTGCTTTACGAAGAAGGACTTGACAACGATACTGTAAACGGTGCTGTCAAGGCTATTGCCGAGTGTGATATGCTGATAATCGCAGGTACTTCAATGACTGTATATCCTGCTGCCGGGCTGGTGCGGTATTTCAGGGGAAAATACCTCGTTGTGATAAACCGTGACCCGACCTCTGTTGACAGCAACTGCGACCTTGTGCTTCATGATAAGGTGGGCGAGGTGCTTGACAAGATAACAGTATGAAGATAGAGTATATCCACGAGCCGACTGATCTTCAGTGCGGGCAGGCTGTGCTTGCAATGGTGCTGGGGATACCCGTAGAGCAGGTAAGTGCCGATCTTGGGAACGAGCGTGAAACGACATTGAAGGAGATGCGCTCGTATTTTGAGAGCCACGGAGCATCAATGTCTGCCGAGCGAAAGCAGGCGCAGACAAAAGCCGATCTTCCCGATCTTGCGCTGCTGAGCCTTGAAACTCCACGCTGCTGGCATTGGTCTCTGTACGCTGACGGAGTTTTCTACGACCCAGAACACGGCGTGCTTGATGATTTCCCTGAGTGCAGCAGGAAGTACTACTGGACGCTTGAATACAAATAAAAAAACACCGTACTGCGAAAATGCTCACAGTACGGTTTTTTATGGGATGTGTACTTTCCTTACTGATAATATTATATACCTTATCAGATGTAATTTTATCAAAAGTGTTGCATTTTTATCAAAAATGTGATACAATATGCAAAAAAGTGAGGAGGATAAGCTATGAATACCAACCGTGACCTTAATTACCGCCTGTTTATACAGAAAGAAAAAGGTTTTACACGCACTGCTTTTCATGATGAGATAGGGCATTATCACTATATCATCGAAGGAAATGTCAAGGCACTGCGCAAGATGTTTGAAACTCCCCGTGAGAGTTTTTATGAAGGCAAGGGACAGCTATCAGACGATCCTGTACGCAACGTCATATATCATCTTGTAGTCGGCGTTGCTGTCATAACGAGAATGTGCGTTGATGCGGGAATGGATCAGAATATCGCCTATACTCTCAGTGATATTTATATAAAAAGGGGAGACAAATGCCGCACTGCTGACGAAGTGCTTGATGTTATGGAGCAGTTCCAGCTCGATCTTGCGGAAAGAATGAGGGAGATACATAAGGGCGGTGCGATGTCTCTGCACGTTAAACGCTGCACAGACTATATCTACGATCATCTTCATGAGAACATTACTCTTGCGGACCTTGCAAAGCGTGAAAAGCTCAATCCGAGTTATCTTTCTAAGCTTTTCTCAAAGGAGCTTGGGCTTGGCGTTAAGGACTATATCATAAAGGCAAAAATAGAAACGGCAAAGAATATCCTTCGCTTTTCAGAGTTTTCGATACTTGATATCTCCATATCTCTCGGCTATTCCTCACAGAGCGCATTTACTGCGGCTTTCCGTCAGGCGACGGGACTTACCCCGAAAAAATACAGAGATATCTACTTTTCACAGAAAGAGTTCATATGAGGTGGTAAAATGGCTAATATATCCGATCTCAGGGCTAAGATACTTATTGTTGATGATGACAAGGAGCTTTCATTCATAATAAAGAAAATGCTTGAGAACTATTCATATAATGTGACTGTGACTCATACCTGCGAGGAAGCTTTTGAAATACTGACAGCAAACAGCTTCGATCTTGTGCTGCTTGATGTCAATCTGCCTGACGGAACTGGATTTGATGTTTGCAGAGAGCTTCGCAGCGCCTGCAATGTGCCTGTTATCTTTGCCAGCGCAAGAACTGATGAGGACGACAGGATAACGGGATTTGACATTGGCGGAGACGATTACCTCCCGAAGCCTTATTCGATGAGGGAGCTGCTTTCAAGGGTGAATGCGCTTTTGCGCCGCACTTTCAAAAACAGTTCCGAGGAAAAGATAGTGCGTTTTGGCGATGTGACAGTAAATATCACAGCAAGGACGGTAGAAAAGGACGGAAAGCCGATAGCGCTGTCGCTGAGAGAGTTTGATCTGCTCGCTTATCTGTGCGAAAACCTCAATGCCGCAGTTTCAAAGGAAAAGATATTTACATCGGTATGGGGAGCTTTTACTGAAGTCGAACCGTCAACGCTTGCTGTTCATATACGCTGGCTCAGAGAGAAGCTTGAAGATGACCCTGCCGACCCGAAATACATAAAGACTGTCCGCAAGGTCGGCTATGTGCTGGAGGTGAGTGATAAATGAGATACAAACCTCTGATGATCGGTGCGCTGTTATCTTTGGTGCTGATCGCTGTAACTGTATTAGTTGCCGTTTCCGGAAAGGATAGCAGTTCAAGGGATGATATTTCGGCTCTTGCGGTCACGGCAAATGAGGCTGAGAATCTGATGCGCTCGGGAGATACGCAGGCAGCAGAAGAAAAGATCGCAGCGCTGAGGCAGGATGCACAGGCAGCCGCTGCTTTGAAAACTACAAAGAGCAGCATCGGACTGTGGATCGTATGCGGTCTGGGAGTTATTATCGTCAATGTGAGCATAATCTATGTATGGGTCAGTATCATCAGACCTTTCCATAAGCTTGAAGCCTATACCGAAAAGCTTGCAGCAGGTGAATTTGATGTATCTCTTGATTATGAGCGCAGCAATTATTTCGGAAAATTCACTTGGGCGTTTGACAGTATGCGCCGTGAGATAATCAAGGCGAGAAGCTGCGAAAGGGAAGCTATGGAGAACAACAAAACAGTCATAGCTTCTCTGTCTCACGATCTTAAAACGCCTGTTGCCTCTATCAGCGCTTATTCCGAAGCTCTCGTGAATGGGCTATATTCAAGCACCGAGGAGATGTATTCATATCTTGATGTTATAAGCAAAAAGTGTGAGGAGATCGCAAAGATCACAGGTGATATGATAACACACTCGATAGGTGAGCTTGGAGCGCTAAAAATGAATCCTACAAGCTTTGACCTTGCTCAGCTTATCGAAAAGACAGTCAGGGAGTCATCTGTAAA
>CAMZIK010000243.1 GCA_947307175.1 uncultured Clostridia bacterium | reverse complement strand
TGCGATGATATATTTGTGATCGTGCTGTTCTCGACCTTTGTGACGATGGCGCAGGGCGGCTCGGCAAAGGTGACGGACTTCCTGAATATCCCCATATCCATTGTGCTTGGTGTACTGCTCGGTGCGGTAGTGGGATTTGGTGTATATCTGCTGTTTGAGAAGTCATATCAGCACAGACACAAGATCAGAAACAGCACAAAAGTCATTATACTGCTTGGTACAGCATTCCTGCTGATGAGCATTGAAACACTTGTAAAGCCGCATGTTGCGCTATCGGGACTGCTTGCTGTTGTAGCTATGGCTTGCGTAGTCAAGCTAAAAGCAGACAGCAAAGTATCATCACGGCTGTCCGAAAAGTTCGGCAAAATGTGGATTGCCGCTGAGGTCATGCTGTTCGTACTTGTTGGTGCGGCGGTAGATGTACGTTATACCTTGTCGGCAGGCGGTTTGGCTGTGCTGATGATATTCATAGCGCTTACTTTCAGGGCTCTGGGCGTGTGCCTGTGTATGCTTGGTACGGAGCTGACCGCAAAGGAACGTATCTTCTGTGTGATCGCCTATCTTCCGAAGGCAACGGTGCAGGCTGCTATCGGTTCGGTGCCGCTGTCGCTCGGGCTGCCTTGCGGAAAGATCGTGCTGTCGGTGGCTGTACTTGCGATACTGATTACTGCTCCGCTTGGGGCGATAGGGATAGACAGAAGTTATCAGAAACTGCTATCAAGTAAATAACCCAATAAAAAATCCTCCCTCACCAGGCAAGGAGCATCTCAGCTTCCTACCTGATGAGGGGATCATATTGTTGTATTCACGTTTCAGTTATTATCACTTGTTCTCCACTGTGTAGAGCTATTAGCTTGCCGCCCATGATCTGTTTCATCAGTTCAAATGCAGGAATGCCTGTGCAGTGACCGCTGTAAAAGACAGTATCAAGCTGTGAAAGCTCCTGTGCTGTCTGAATGATAACAGCTTTTTCTTCCTCGGTATGCTCGCCATCACGCTTCATCATGTGAAATCCTGTGATAACATAGTCAGGATAACTGTCAAACAGTTCCTTGTATCTGTCAAGGATATTGAGTATACCGTTATGAGCACAGCCGGACAGAAGCCAGCGTTTGCCGTTCTGTGTGATAACAAGGCATTGCTCATGAATGAAATCATCAGGCACTTTTTCGCCTTTTCTCATACAAGACAGCTTTCTGTTCCCCTGCGGATAGCATCTCCTGCCTGTGATGCCGCTGAACAGAAACAGCTCATTGTCAAGCTGCAAATCGCCGTCTATCAGTCGGACATTCGGCAATTTGAGTATATCAGTATCAATGCCGATATAGCGTTCACCGTTATAATGCGGTTCGGCAGCCGTTCTCTGCATAATGATTTGTGCAGAATGGTTAAGCTGTGAAAACTGCAGTATACCACCTGAATGGTCGTAGTGACCGTGGCTGAGTACCACTGTATCGACAGAGGACAAGTCAACACCAAGAACATCTGCATTCTTCACAACAGCATCGGTCTGTCCCGTGTCAAGCAATAGTTTATGATTCACTGTTTCGATGTAAATGGATAACCCGTGCTCTGCGATACAGCCTTCGTGACCACAGGAGTTTTCTACAAGTGTGATGATCTTCATAGACTCTTACCTCACAGGCGGATTATCTTCAAGATAGCGGTCAAGTATCTCTGCCGCTGTTCTGACAAATTTCACGCAGGGTCTGGCTTTGTAGTATTGCTCAGTACGTTTTTCAGGAGTTGGTGTACTTGTTACCGCAAGTCCTTTCAGCAGATCCCGGCATATGATTGTTTCATGCGATTTGCGGAACTCTTCTGCAAGATACTGTATACGCTGATAATGTGCCGTTTTCAACTTGTCATCGGATTCGATGCCCTTTCCGTAGAGAATTCCTGCAACCATAAACATACCTGAACAGGCGCCGCATACCTCACGCATACGGCCCATGCCAGCGCCGAACGATGATGACAGCCTTTTGGCAAGCTCCTCGTCTATGCCGGTAACATCTGAAAAAGCTGTAAATACAGCTTGTGCGCAGTTAAGCCCTTCCGAGAATAGCCTGACCGCCTTTTCAGTATGATCGTACTTCATCAGTGGTTACCGCAGCTATGGCTGCCGCAGCCATGATCTCCGCAGGAATGTCCTTCACCGTGTTCGTGAGCATGATGATCGCAGGTAGGGTTCTCGTTCTGAACAAGTGTCTGTGCAAGGAATGCCTTTACAGCTTCGTCAGCACTTCCAATATTACCGCCGTAAAGAGCGATGCCAGCCTCCTGCATAGCCATCTGTGCGCCTCCGCCGATACCTCCGCAGATCAGAACGTCAGCCTGTGCATTCTTCAGAAATCCTGCAAGTGCGCCGTGTCCTGCACCCATTGTTCCAACTACCTGCTCGTTGATGATCTTGCCGTCGGCAACATCGTACAGCTTGAACTGCTCTGTTCTGCCGAAATGCTGAAAGATCTGTCCGTTTTCATAGGTTACTGCGATTCTCATAATAGTGCTTCCTTTCCGTGCGATCTCCTCCGAGATCGTGTTATCAAGAGTATAATTTCCGCCTGAAATGACGATGCGTCTGCCCTCAACCAAAGCCTGAGCAAGTTTTTTCCTTGCAGTGTCATATATCGCTGTGACGGTCGTTCTTGCCACGTTCATCTCCTGAGCACATTGTTCCTGAGTTTTAGACTGATAATCTATCAGACGTATCGTTTCAAACTCGTCAAGCGACATAACGACTGTATCGTTTGCTGTATCCTGATCGGGTGCAAAGCTCCAGTAATCGGGGTAACAACAGATACGGCGTGATTTCTGAGGTCTTGGCATAATAGCATCTCCTTTCTGACTTATGTCGATTATAACATATTTCTCGACTTATGTCAAGTATATTCTTGGCGTTTTCGGATATTGACTGAT
Source organism: uncultured Clostridia bacterium (assembly GCA_947307175.1). Taxonomy (GTDB): domain Bacteria; phylum Bacillota; class Clostridia; order Oscillospirales; family Ruminococcaceae; genus Hominimerdicola. Next base: position 963 of record CAMZIK010000243.1, on the reverse strand, counting down.
ATTGCTTCATTTGGTATAATTTTCTGTAGGAGTGATATTGTGAATAAGAATCTTGAATTGTTCCTGACCTTTATGAAGATCGGGGCTTTTACCTTCGGCGGCGGTTATGCGATGATACCGCTGATACAGAAGGAAGTATGCGAAAATAAAAAATGGCTGAATGAAAAGGAAATATCTGATATTGTTGCAATTTCCGAGTCAACGCCCGGACCTATCGCTATCAATGCCGCAACATTTGTAGGATATAAGACATCGGGTTTTCTCGGTGCGTGTATGGCTACTATCGGAGTTGTCCTGCCATCGTTTCTTATCATTTCGCTTATCTCTATGATATTGATGCAGTTTCAGAGTATTAGACCGGTAAGGTATGCTTTTATGGGTATAAGAGCAGCCGTACTTGCACTGATACTGAAGGCTCTGTGGATGATGTTTAATCAGGTGAAGAAGAAAAAGAAACCGTTTTCCTATGTGATCATGGGACTTTCACTTGTGCTGACTGCTTTTCTGAAAATTGATGCTGTCTTTGTCATTATCGGCTGCGGCTTGTTTGGTTTGATTTGGTCGCTTTTGAACAGAAAGGAGCAAAGGAATGGTACTGATTAAATTATTTCTTGCCTTTCTGAAAATAGGTGCATTCACATTCGGCGGCGGATACGCAATGATTGCAATGATACAGGCTGAAGCAGAACGTCAGGGCTGGCTGACACAAGAGGAACTTGTCGATTTTGTGGCTTTGAGTGAAAGCACCCCCGGACCGCTTGCAGTGAATATGGCTACATTTGTAGGGATGAGAACTTGTGGTGTGCTCGGAGCAATCATCGCAACACTTGGTATTGTTCTGCCGTCATTTATCATTATACTCATCATTGCAAAGTTTTTTGAGAAGTATAAGAAAAGCAAGGCTGTCGGCGGTATCATGTCTGGATTGAAGCCTGCCGTAGTCGGAATGATCGGAGCCGCATT
>CAMZIK010000242.1 GCA_947307175.1 uncultured Clostridia bacterium | reverse complement strand
CTGATGTGCAATTTCAGGCTTGATGTCATAGCCTTTAGGAAAGCTCTGCACCAGATGATAGAAGAGCCTGCCGCCTGTCTTGCCGTTCGCTTGTTTGGTCAGCAGCATTTCCTCAAAGGCGCTTTCGGGTGAACAGTTTACTCCCGAGACGAACCGTCTGTCCTCCAGCTTGGTTTTCTTCTCACGGCTGACATAGCCGAGCAGTTTTTTGAAACCCGAGGTGTTCTGACCTTTGCTGTTTGCAAAATGGATTATCGGCATCATTTCACCTCCCGAAGTATTTCACCGAGTCGACCGTAGATGTCAAGCAGTGTGCGGCTGCACTCTTTCAAATCGACTGCTTGAACTCTGCCCTCGTGTGCAAGACGAGTCAGCTGGTTGAGATTGTTGCCGACAGCTTTGAGCTGCTTGCCCATTTCCCAGAAGCCGTCAGCCACAACGATTTTCTTTCCCAGTGCCGAGCGGAGAACAAAGTCTGACAGCTTAAGTCCTCGGCTTGAGGCTCGCTCCCTTATCCTGTCGCGCTCGTCCTTGGTGCATCTGACTGTGATAGTCACATCTCTTGTTCTCATTTCATCACTCCTCTTTCTTTTTTTGTTATGCGGGGGTCCGGGGTTCGCCCCGAGCCAGTGAAGCAGGTGAGCTGGGCGCTTTGCGGACTGCCGCCTGCGATGCTGGCATTCCCAGGAAAGTATGGTTTTCGGACTGCCATATGACCTATGATTTTGCAGGGTCAACAGACAAAAAGTGAACGCACCTTTGAAGGATTCATTCACAGAAAAGGGAGACCGCTATCGGCTCACATCTGCGCGACAATGCTCTGTGTGGCTCACACTGCCTGCGGGTCGGGTAGTTTGTCTGCCCCGGTCTCAGTCGGGCTTAAATCGCCCGACGGTTGATTTGGTTTTACATTGGACTCACTCCTTTTAATCGCTCTCACTTGTATACGGAACAGAATTCAAGGTTTGTAAACTGGTTTTTTGATAGTTTTAAAAAAGTTTGTAGGGTTGCACAGCAAACCGAGATTTTGTTTAGTAAAAAGCACGAGAAGTTTTCAATAAGTGCCTCTAATATAGAGGCAGTGGGCAAAGGGTTTTGAGACGGGTAAAATTGAAATTTGTAATTCATTTTGTAGCCTTGCACAGAAAACCGAACTTTCATTTAGATAAAAACACGATAAATACTAAGGCTATGAGCAATGTATTTTGGACACCCAAAAATGAAAATGGATTTTAATTTTGTAGCCTTGCACAACAATCAAAACATTTACTTGTTGACAATCACTATGGGTTTTCTTATTGTGCTTTTTTAATCTGCTGAAAACATAGCCCTCTATATATAAAGGGACTGGGAGAGGGGTTTTGAGAAGGGTAATTTTGAAAACTGAAATAATTCTTGTAGGCTTGCACAGAAAACCGAACTTTAATTTAGTAAAAAGCACAATGAGTTTTCAATAAGTGCCTCTAATATAGAGGCACTGGGAAAGAAGTTTTGCACACCCAAAAATGAAAATAGCTTTTAATTTTGTAGCCTTGCACAACGATCCGTACTTTGAGTTGTAGAAAAACACAACGCAGTTATTTTAATCTCTCCGCGCGTCGATCACAAGGACCTTGCGCGGCGCTTTGATGAAAAATGAAAAACTGCTCTCACGGTAAAAGTGGGAGCAGTATTCATTGGCTGATACCCTATGACAACTATGAAGTTTGAAAATGGAAAAACCACCGCCGCATTCACGACAGTGGTTACAATAAAATATATGGCTAAAAAAGAATTGCCCTGTCCTCTGAAATTCTGCTATCATGCTACCAAGCGAGTGTAAACAGCGCAGATACGGGCTTTCGAGGCTTTTAAAAATGCTACCAAAACAATACCAAAAGTATACCAGAATGCTAACAGCAAAGGTCTGTTTGCAATCGTGCTAACAGAATGCTAACGGCGCAAACAACGCTGTTACGACTCTTGCAAAGGTTTGGTAGCATGTTAGCATTTTTGCAAAGGAGAGAGCAGAAGAAAAATCGTTCTGCACAGGTTTCCTCGCCCCCATATATATTATGGGAAGAAAACCGCCAAGTGTATAGTTTTTGACTACATTTTAATACTGCTCCGACCACATTTTCCTGATGAATTACATAGGTCAGGGGGTATCTCTGTTTTTCGCCGAACAGAACGAACAAGTACAGCTTTCAGCGCATATAATAACGGCAGTGCTCTTGCTTGCTGCGACGGTCTGCGGGGTGCTGTCGTTCAGCACAGCACATACTTTTGAGACCGTCAACCAGTATGGTGATACTGTAAAGATGTGGGGTTATGGGATATACAAGCACGATTCGTTTTTCAAAGCACCGCTATATATCGGCACAGACCTGACTATCCTTGCACTCGTGCTTCCGCTGTCGGCAGCAGCTTATGTAAAGGCACGCAGACAGCCGAGCCTTGAAAACCATATCGAGTGCTTCGGAAACCTGGCGATACTGCTTTACTATGGTGCAAGCCTGTCTTTCAGCGTAACATACAATAAGCTGCATCTTGTGTACATCGCACTGTTCAGCGTTTGCCTTTTCAGCTTGTGCATACTTATGGGAAAATTCCACACCGCCTCTGCATCACAGCAAAAGGTTTGCACATTCAAAGTCACAAAGGGTATAAAAGTGTTCCTTATCCTGTCGGGCATATCGCTTTTCGTGGCGTGGCTGCCCGATATAATCACATCGCTTGCAAAGGGCAGGTCACTTGAACTTATCGAGGTCTACACGACGGAAGTGACTTATGTGCTTGATATGGGCATCATCAGCCCGATAATGTTCATCGCTTTTTTCCTTGTGAGAAAAGACAGCTTTATCGGATATGTTCTGCTGCGTATGATACTAAAAGTGGGCAAATATATTGGTATCATTCTGCCTGTGCAAACGGTTTTCCAGCTGCTTGCAGGCATTAAGCTGCCCGTGCCCGCACTGATAACAAAGGTCGGTATCTTTGTTGCTCTGGCAGCCTTCGCAGCGTATTTCGAGAGAAAAATAAAGAAGGATACACAGTATATCTCACAGCCTCAGGTCTGAAACCGAGGCTGCGTTTTGTTGTTCATACATCACTATTTGGTTTGTCAGATCTTTTCTAAATAGCCGCAGTATTTTGCACAAGTGGTTAACCCAGGCACATTTCCGCAGAATAACGACAGCAGCCCCGAATAAGTGGTTTGATACCGCACGGAGCTGCTATTTTATTACCAATTCTCCCTTAACAGAAAATCTGTGATATTCACGATCTCTATCCCGTTATCGTTTCCGGATAGCCAGATAACAATAGACTCAGATATTATTTTATGATATAGGGTAGATAATATCTGTTTTGAGCTTCTTTTTTACAAATTTCTTTACTTCGCTATGCTGGCGTTGTTGTCGCTTTCAGGTACAGCTCCTCCACCAGACCAACAAGCCTCTTTTTCTGTTCAGGTGTGATGCTGCCTCGTGTACAGGACTTGTTCAGTCTGTCAAGGCAGCGTTTGTAGCTTTGCACCTTCGGATCCTCACTCGGCTTTTCTTTCTTTTTGCTTTTGGCGTAAGCCATCTGCTTGCATGTCCTTTTCGGGTCTTCGGGTGAAGGCATATCGCAGAACCTGGTGTGATAACCTTTGGTCATAAGAAAGTACCGCCCGCAGTGTTCGCACTTTCTTGGGAAGTGTCCTTTCATCAATCCACGAACAAAATCTGTTTTCAGCAGTCCCTGCAGTGTGTCAAATCTGAAATATTCGGCTATATACCATTCGTTGCTGTCACCTTTTGGCATAGGTATGTATTGCAGTATCATCGAATCACCAAGCTGATACTCACCGTCAAGCGGATCGAGCAGGCTGTCAACAGTAAACCTGCACTCATCAGGAAAAGCAATATATTCATACGCTTTTG
>CAMZIK010000241.1 GCA_947307175.1 uncultured Clostridia bacterium | reverse complement strand
TTTGAGGAGTTTCTCTGGGCGAAAGGTTATGACGATTCATTCCGCGAAAACCTGTTCAGCCACATGATTGAGCAGGAGCCGTTCAGTGAGCTGGAGCTCTCGGTTTGCCGCTCTTTATTCCTGGACTTCTGTGTGCTTGGCGGTATGCCTGCGGTGGTTTCGCAGTATATCGAAAACGGCACATTTGAAGGCTCCCTTGATACGCAGAGACAGCTTCTCGCGGACTACAAGGAGGATATTCGCAAATACGCAGAGGGCGTTGACCAGACTCGTATTCTTAACGTGTTCAATCGAATCGCTCCGCAGCTTGCAAAGGAGAACAAGAAGTTTCAGATCTCAAAGGTAGCCTCTGGAGCTCGTTTTCGCGATTACCGCGGCTGTATAGACTGGCTCGTTGATGCAGGCATGGTCAATCCCTGTTACTGTCTCAACTTTCCTGAGTTGCCACTAAAGGGAAACTACGATGAGGATAAGTTCAAGCTGTATTTTGCAGACAGCGGTCTGCTGGTAGCAATGCTGGACGACGAAGCTCAGGACGACCTCCGCGCAAACAAAAACCTTGGCGTATATAAAGGCGCTCTCTATGAAAACATCGTTGGCGAAGCTCTTGTTAAGAGTGGCTGCGACCTCTATTACTATCGCCGTGAGGACTCCACACTTGAACAGGATTTCTTCATGCGTACTAAGGATTCGCTTGTGCCTGTGGAAGTCAAGGCAGAGAATGGTAGAGCGAAGTCTCTGAGAACGCTGATAAACTCTGATAAATACGCTGATATTAAATTCGGAGTTAAGCTGTTCAATGGTAATGTTGGCTATTCGGATAATGTATATTCGTTCCCGTATTTCTGCGCATTCCTGCTTAAGGAGTTTCTGCAAACTAAATAAAAGAAATGATCCCGAAAGCGGACTTTAGGTGACTGTTTTCGGGATTGTTAATGAATTCTTTATCTCATAGAAGTACTCAGGTGAGGCAATGGCAACGATATCCGCATTCCTTAGCTTCTCATATATCTGCACAATGTCATCATTCTGGAAACATTTATTGCCTTCGCGCGTGAAACAACTGTTGCAGCCTATGCAGTTATTCACATTATAGTTGGTAACCGACACCATCTCCACATTATTGTTCTCCGCTGCATCTTCCGCAAAGCTCTGCGCCAGACGAGCTGTATTGCCATTTTTTCTCATACTGCCGACAAGTATTGCTATGTTGATCATTGCTATCACTTCTGAAATTTTATATGAAACGTATTTTATCACTTACTTTCCAACATTTCCTCAATCTCGGTCCTTTCTTTATATTTTTCTGTCTCTTCGATTAGTTCATTAATATATGCTTCGTGTTGTAGATAGGATACTTCTGTTAATTGTCTTTTTAATTCTGTAAGGAAATCAATCTTAGACTGAATTAACGGTAACTCGCTTCCGATCCACGAACATGAAGTCGGAAATAAATATAGTTTTTTGAAAGCTGCGAAGTCGTTGTTTATTGACAAATAGTATATAATCACATCTACTCTTGATTTTAGCTCAATATAAGCATTGATTTCAAATATTAACCTCATTTTTTCTATATCTGCGTAATATAATTCAATATAATGCTTCATCCATAAGACAATTTTATCTGTAAATATCGTATCTTTTGAATTATAATGATTATCAAACAGTGAAGAAATGGTCATAGAAATAAAGGGAATCTCAAGAAGACTGTCCATTATCCTGTCAAATACTTCAATATAATTATCAAGATTTACTAGGAAAGCAAGTCTTTCCAACATGTTATAAGATAATATTTGTCTATTCTCTTTATAGCATAACATATACTTGTCGAGCATTGGCGGATATGCTTGAATGATCGCAACTAAATACTTTCCAGAATACTCCTTCTTGAACTTCTCATAGAGTGGCGTGTCGATGAACTTGATAGCCTTGGCGTGTATAACCACAGGCTCGTTCACACCGTCCTCTTTGTTGTACAGTTCAGCGCAGAGTATAATATCACCGATACCCATAGAGCCAAAGCCAGCGTCAGCCGCGTTCTTATATCCGAGCTCAGCAGCTATCCTATCAAGTGATTTGGCGGGCTTAAAGAATATCTTAATCCCCGCCTCTTTAACTACGTCGATAGCGTGACTAGTTGTTGAAATATAATGCTGCGTCATACCTATGAACTTCGTATGGAATTTCCTGCCCTGGGTGAGTATTGTGTGCAGAGGGCTTCCCTCTGCAAAATTCTGATCCTTGATCTCGTCTATCACAATGCTTAGCGGAGCCGTATCATGGTCGCGCTGCCACTCAAAGGCTGACGATACCATTGCATCAAGCAATGAGTGAACGTTGTCTCCCGACTCGTTCCCGAAGGACAAAACCGGAATCTTCTTTGATTTCTCAAAGAACTCAGCCCAGCTTTGCTCCTCGAACCCTATTGTGTCGATATCTTCAAGCGTAGAGCTCACGAGACTAAACACATGGTTACCGACCTTACCGCCTCTTTTTAGGGCGTTACGGAGCATTTCGGTCGTAACTGAAGCAACATTCGACTGCCGCTTCAGCATATCCGAAATTATTCCTGTAAGCGTTCGGGTTTCGTCTTTGTCGAGTTTACCCGCAATAGCCTTTATAAAGCCTACAATACGGCGCTTCTTTGCCGGAAGTCCGGCGCAGTCGCCGATGAATAAAGGATTTACCGGCAGTTTTCTTTTGCCGACGGCAACTTCGATAAACTCGAATAGAGCCTCAACGACCTCTGTGGGTAGCGCTCTGAGGACTTCGTCACGGGTGAAGGAGGCACTTACATCCAAAACCAGTATCCTGCTCCGAAGCATTGCTAACAACGGCAGCAAATTCGTGGCGCAGAAGGACTTTCCTTTGCCGCTCTGTCCCGTAATAAGAACGTGGTCGTTGGATTTATTTCCAAAGGATATATCCTTAGCAACATAACTTTCGTCCACTGTTATACCCAACGGAAGAACCTCGTTTTTTCCCATCTTACTGTAGTCGAGAAGGAAATTTTGATAATCAGCAAGTTCCAGTCTTTTGCGATTTTCAGCGTTGATTAGCTTCTTGCTGATACCGTAAGTATACAACATATAGGGCTCGCCGTCGGAATTCTGAACATGGAAACGATAGCACTTGCTATTATGATCATTAATATTAAGGCATTTGCTTTCATTCATTGCATCCGTAAGCGTGTTTACGCTCCGAAGTTTCAATTTACTGCGAGCAAGCTCCCCTATGATCTCAGTCTCAAGGTATATATAATCATCGTCAACGATAACTGTATATGTTCCCATGTCAATGATGATATATTTAGTGCGTTTAACATAATGATACCGACCGTTGCCTATCTCCTCATTCAGGCAGTTGCCTAGAAGAGTAAGCAGTAATTCAGCGTTACTTGAACCAACTTCGTTGTATGTACTAAGTATATCGACCAACCTCAACTCTGTTTCGTTGTCGAAAAATACGCCGAAATATTCGTCGTATGTATGCAGAGTAGCTGTTAGAATATAAAACAAATTTCGTCTATGTGGTGGAATCATATACGGGGTTTTTGCTGCCACTTCCTTGATGTTTCTGTCATATATTTCCCGATATTCGACGAAATGTCGTTTTATCCTTGCGATATACTCAGCATCAAATCCTTCAAGGATTTCTCTTAAAACCGCTGGGCTAATATCGTATGCTCCGTTCAAGTTTGAAAAATCGCAATATAGCTCGGGTCTGATCTGAGTCGTTGCGTGACCGGATAGCAATACTGGCACGGATTTGCACTCTCTTTTGCTGTCAAGAACCATGCTATGTAGTGCGTTTATACTCTCTTCACGCGCCCTCTGTTCATCAGGGCAAGTATCGTCAACGACGAGAAGTATCGCATCGTTAAGAAGTTCCTTCGCCCTTTCGATCTCCTTATT
>CAMZIK010000240.1 GCA_947307175.1 uncultured Clostridia bacterium | reverse complement strand
TACTGCTCGGTTTAGTGCAGGCAAGTCGGATAGCTTCGATCTTATCCTTGTTTTCATTAATATATGTCGTAAATGCTTCGAGGTAATCTTCCGGCTTATCGGTATTACCATATCCACGGGTAGTCGGTTTTAATGTATCTTCCTTTTCGGAATAATACTGACCACGCTTTTTACCCTTTAATGAATCTACCCATAGCAAGAAATCCTTATCCTTGCGGCAGGTTTCAATAAACGCAGCTTCGGTACTGTTTTTCAATGCCTTAGCATATGCTTTCAGATCCTGACCTCCTAAGCGTTCAGACACCTCGTATTTCTTTTCTCTTGAGAGGTTATTATATTTACGCTGTAATCGTGCGATAATGCGCTCTTTGGTCTGCTGCTTGCTTTCGTCACTTGGACGGAAAAGGTCTTCCAATAATTCCGCCATATCCTTGCTGACAGTTACAGACTTCATTCCGGAAGTAGAGTCAAGATCTTCATAAACTCTGACAGCATCAAAGATGTTAAAGTGTGTTTTTCCTATCTCAGGACAAAGACGAGTAGCACGCCCCAGCATCTGTTCAAAAAGAATACGGCTGTTGATCTTACGCATAAAAACAAGGTTGCATATTTTTGGAACATCAATACCCGTTGTCAGCAGATCTACTGTGACTGCAATATTAGGATACTGGTTATTTTTGAACTGTTTTATAACTTGCAGTATCTTTTTCTTGTTTCCTCCGGCAGTCTTGCCTGTTATCTTCATTATAGCATCGTTTGAAATACCATAATCCTTATAAATATCACGAAGAGTATCCACGATACAATCAGCGTGGCTATCATTAACCGCAAAGATAAGAGTTTTTTCATCGCTTTCGGGATTGATAAAAGATGCGATCTCCTCTAATACCTTCCTGGTATGATCAGGCAGAACGATTTGGCGGTTGAAATCAGACACATCAAAATCCAGTTCATCTTCAAGAACCGAGCCGTTGAGCAGCTCATTTGTGTTTGGATCATACTCAGCTAAAGATTCACCCTTTTTGAACTTCACATTATTCTCAATGAAATCTGTATTTATAATATAGGGCGGATCATGATCAACAAGCCAGCCGTCAATGACCGCTTCACGGTAACTGTATGTAAAAATAGGTTCTCCGAAAATCTGCGTTGTATGCAGTGCAGGTGTAGCAGTTAATGCGATTTTTACAGCGTCAAAATACTCAATAACCTGCTTATATTTACTCATGTAATCAAGCTGATCTGAATAGAGGATCTCTTCATCGGTCATTTCTCTATCAAGAATATAGCCTCTATGTGCCTCGTCCACAATTATAAGGTCGAATGCACCGGGCATAAGGTCTGGCTTATCGGACAAAATTGTACGTTTCAGCAATCCCTGTACTGTCGAAATGCTAACCTTTGTTTCAAGATTGATCTCATTGTCGTCAATATCTTTGATCTCATATATCTGGTTCAATGTCATAAGCTCTTTCAGCTTAACATCTTTGAACGTATCCATAGCTTGTTCTCCGAGAGAAACTCTGTCAACAAGGAAAAGAATTCTTCTGAAGCGCTTGGATTCCAGCATCTTATATATTAAACCAAGTACAGTACGGGTTTTTCCTGTACCCGTAGCCATAGCAAGAAGTGCTGTCTGTTTACCTTCAATTATTGCATCTGTCGCCTTACGAATGGCTTTTATCTGATAATCTCTTAAATTAAGCCCTGTGGTATCTTCCATAAAGGAATCATCAGCATCATTCAGTGCTTTATTTGCTTTGTCAATATCTTGCTTGAGCTTTTCTTCAATATCAGCAGGACTGAACCAATTCTTGATAGGGTAGGATTGGTTTTCAGGCTTTCGTGCATCTAAGAACCATATTCCTGATTTGGTACGCAGCTGTTCTAAAAAAGCTCTGCCATTTGATGCAAACAGAAACGGTACTTTATACTTGCCCCATCTATTTATAACATATTTGTCATGCTCTGTTCTGATGCTCTGTGCATAATCCTTTACCTGTACATCAATAGTTGAAGCAACATCTTCTCCCCATTTTTTTGCATCCATTACTGCAACGAGTTTTTCACCAATAAAGAATGCATAATCAGCAGAACCCTTACTGCACAACTGAGAATCAGTAGGCCACTCGCTTATTGCGATATTTCTCCCTTTAGCAGGACGAGTACCTTTGCTGTACCGCAAATTATTGGTATCTGCTTCCCAGCCCGCTTTTCTTAACTGTTCATCAATAAGGCATCTTGTCTGGGCTTCACTCCACTCCATCATAGCCGATACAGTTAAGCCACGTTTCGCACGTTCTTTCTGAGTAGAGCCAGAAACAGATGTCTTAACTTCATCAAGTTTGTTTGTTAGTTCTTTTATCTTGCTTTCTTGCTCTGCTAAGATAGTTTTCATATCTAAAATGTCATTTTTTTCAGGAAGAACATAAGGTGTAGGTTTAAAATCCCAATCGCCATAGGTTTGCATAAACCATATAGCAAGATTATATGCCATAGAAAGGAGCATTTTAGCATCATCAAAAGAATCTGCTCCTGTATGAACAGCATCATTTCGGTTTTTTCTAAGTGCATAGAGTGCATTATCAATATCAAATGGTAATAAACCGGCACGTTTAAGAAGTCTTATGCGAGCTGCTTGTGTATTATCAATATCAGGCTCAGGAATTCCTTCAAAAACCATTATTTCTTGTACAAGTCGCTCTGCAAACATACCAATCTTATACATACAAGCATTTGGATCTGAGTGCAAATAGTTTTCTGCTGTACTTGATATTTGAGCTAATGCAGGCCAATATTTATTAAGAAAATCAAAATTAGACTTCATGTGCGGTCCTCCCATCTATTTATGATTATAAACGCAAAACGTGAAAAAGGAACACTATTTCATTTTATTAATTATACCATTATTTTTTGGAAAAATCAATCAAAAACTGATAATTTGACTAATTATTCTGATGCATGACAATTAAATAATTTTCACAATAAGAATAGAAATAAATGGTAACAGGCATTCCGTTTTGTTGCAATGGAATGCCTGTATTTTTAAACATATTCTGATAGCCTGCAAATCATTTATATGTTGGATATTTGTCCTCTATTATTCTTTCACACTCACGGCTTATCAGCCTTTGCAGGATGTCTTCCAGTGTCTCCTTGGCTTCAGTGTTGAAGAAAGTCTGAACTTTATATGTCGTATGTCCTATCTTATATTCAGACACTGAGCCCAGGCGGTACTTTCCGTTATTTTCCATATCGTTGTTTGTTGCGTTGTTACTCATAATACAGTATCCTTTCTGTAATTAGTTTTATGTTTTTAGTATATCACATCGTTGCTGTTGATTCAAGCTGTATATCGAAGAAAAATAGCAGAGCCTGTCATATAAGCTCTGCTGTGATCATATCAGTTATTATGAAACTCGCAACGTCAGAACAGCCGATTTGAATCAACATCTGCTTTGACAGCGAATTTATTTGAGAAATGCAGTTCCTCAACGATTATAACTGCGGTATTATCTGGGGCGTTTCTGAGTGAACCAACAAAAGTTATATGTCCGCCTTTTGAGTAAAGGAAGCTTACGGCGCTTGCGTTTTCATCAAAGGCGAGGCAGGTGAAAGAATCCTTATCTACAATATCATCCTCCTTGTGTTTCGGATGCTCAACATCAATGCCGAATTTACAATACTTTATATCTTCTTTGGTTGTGACGGCAGGCTCAGGAGTGATCCTGCCTGACATCAGAATTTTATTTAACATATCATCTTTCCTCGTCTTTCGTTGTTGACATTGTTTTTATTGCGTGTTATAATCATGTACGCAAATGAAAATTTGCAAATAAAATTTATTCGACAAGAACAGCAAGCTATGAGGTAGAGCTTCACATCACCGGTGTGAAGCTCTTTCCTTTTTAGTCTTCATCACTGCACTCGTCCAGTCCGTGTATGAGCTGGATATAAATACACTCCGC
>CAMZIK010000239.1 GCA_947307175.1 uncultured Clostridia bacterium | reverse complement strand
TAGCGAGGAGGATCAGACCAAGACCAGCCATAAGCTGCTTCATGCCCTGAGACTTACGACAGTAGGCATAAAGAAGTTTTCAGACAAACATTGTAAGACAGGTACAGCAAGCTGAATAATTACCGAAAGGGTGCTTACAATGATTGATATGATTTACAACCTCCGTGTGGGGGATATTCACGCTGCTGAGTTCTCGGACGAGTTTAACAAGCTCTGCATTCCCTTTGAGGAGTCGCTCAGTGAGGAGCAGATCGATGTGTTCCACAAGATACTCGACTGCGTGAGCGATACCGCCGCCGATGAGATGAGGGCTGCTTACAAGGTCGGCTTTAAGGACGGGGTGGCTCTGATGCGTGAGGCTCAGGAATAATTGTATAGATACTATTTCTGGAAAAAGGCTTATCTCTTTGCAATGCGGAGATAAGGCTTTTTTCCTATTTTTTCAAAAAGGGTCTTCTCAAAATCGGTCAGCGGTGTTATAATGGTATTGACCGATACGGTCAGAAAGGAGTGAGAGAACTTGAATGAACGGTTTTACGCACTTCCGGAAGATAAGCGAAACAGCATCATAAGCGCAGGATTCCGTGTCTTCTCACAATACAGCTACAAGAACAGTCCCATGAGCGAAATAGCCGCCGAGGCAGGCATTAGCAAGTCGCTGCTGTTTTACTATTTCAAGAATAAAAAGGAACTGTATCTTTTTCTTTGCAGGTACAGTACAGAGCTGGCAGAGCAGGAAATGATAAGGCAAAAATGCTATGAGAAGGATGATTTCTTTGATATTTTCCTCAGCGGTCTGAAAGTCAAGGTACAGCTTATGCGGCAATATCCCGATCTTTCGCTGTTTCAGTTAAAAGCATACTACGAAAAGGACAAATCACTTCGCCCGGAGATCAATCAGCTTATCGGTATTTATTCAGGCTATGAAAATCAGTCGGAAATACTGAAGCTGAACAAGGAACAATTCATTGAGGGACTTGACCTTGAGATGATGTATACAGATATGTTTCTGGCATCACAAGGCTATTTATGGGAGAAACTGCAAAGCGAGACAATAAACCCCGATCAGATGGAAAAGGACTTTATCCGAATGATCGAGTTCTGGCGGGGACTCTATTCACGCAGGAAATGAAATAGGTGACAATATGTATAACGCTGAGAATAAAACGGTAAAGCTCCCGTCGGGTGCTGAGTTATACTATGCAAAATTCGGCAGGGGAAGTAAACAGTTAGTCATGATTCCGGGACTGAATATCGTAGATATGAGCGGAACGGCGAACAATCTTGCATATTTCTACCGCAGATTGACAAAGGAGTTCACGGTCCATGTTTTTGACAGGCGAAAAGGACGTGCTCCGGACTGTACGCTCCGTTCTATGGCGGAGGATGTTGCGGCTGCCATGAAAACACTGAACATCGATCAGGCGTATGTAGTCGGAGTGTCACAGGGTGGAATGATCGCACAGTATCTTGCAGCAGAACACCCTGAACTCATAAAAAAACTGGTGCTGGGCGTTACAGCAGCAAAAACAAATCCTCTTATGATAAGTGCAGTAGATGACTGGCTCGCTATGGCGGAAAACGACGATCTTCAAGGTGTTCTCACCCAAAGTTACGATAAGATGTATACCGAAAAGCAGATGAAACTGTACCGCAGGCTGATACCTCTTATTATGAAGTTCACGAAGTTTATGGAGATAGAACGCTTTGCAGATCATGCAAGGGCAATCTATACGCTTGACAGTTTCGATATTCTTGACAGGATAAAATGTCCGACGCTTGTTCTTGGTGCAGAACTGGACAAAATAACCACTGCCGAGGGCTCAAAAGAAATAGCGGAGAAACTCGGTTGCAAGCTCCATATATTCCCGAATGAGGGACACGCAGCTTATCTCAGCAAGGGTTTCAATTGTATGGTATACGATTTTTTTACAGAAGAATGATCAAGCATTTTGATGTGTTTATCGAAAGATATTGCATTAACAAATAATGGAGGAGACAATCATGAAAAAAGCACTGAAAATAACGGGAAAGATATTACTCGGACTTCTGATACTGATAGTATTGTTCCTGCTGATAACTACTATATGGCATCATGTGGAAAGCCCAAAGGACAGGAAACGCTATGCGGGCGCTTACGGAGAATACTATACTACCGAGAACGGTGATAAAATGAATTACACATTATATGACAGTAGCTCGGATAAGGTCGCTGTACTTCTGCCGGGGTTTGCTTATGGTTCGGTGCATTATACCTTTGACTCGCTTGCGAAGGAACTGAACGATGAATACAAGGTAGTGATAGTCGAGCCGCTCGGATACGGGCTCAGCGACCAGACCGATATTGAGCGTACCGTTGAAAACTATTGCCGTGAACTTCACGGATTGATGAATTATCTCGGATATGATAAATATACGCTTATCGGTCATTCGATGTCAGGGATATATATGACCTATTATTCCAACGAATATACCTCGGAGTTGGAGGCTGTGATAGGCATTGACGAATATGTACCGCACATGAGGGATATCAAGGACTGCGCACCCGAAACTCAGCAAACGGTGTGGAACATAAGCCGATGCTATATTTTCCTGGGTCTTGACAGACTTATGCCGACCTAAAGCGAACATTTAGCGTGTAGGACTTCTTCTCCCTCTTGCGTTTGAGGTACTTGCGTTCATCGTTGGAAAGCTCGTCCTCGGACTTGTGTGCAAGGGTATCGTCAAGCTCGGCTCTGACCTCTTTGTCCAGAGCGTTGTTGATTGCTCCCTCATAGGTCATACCCTCGAACTCCATAGCCTTGCGCTTGGGCGGTCTGCCTCTCTTGCGTTTTGTATTTTCCATAGTGGAACTCCTTTCTTTTACTCAATCGGCGTTAGCCGATTTCTCTTTGTCTGCTCCGCAGACTTCGGGGCTTGGGGTGTCCCCAACAAGCATTTGGTATTTTCGCTCGCTGTGCGGCGCAAAATACAATGCTTGTTATTTTTGTTGCGCTGTCGCGCATATTTCTCGCCTGTGGGATTTGCATATCTCGCAGGCTTTCGATGCTCCGTCATCGAATTTGGAGCTATGCGACTTCTCTCTCCGCCGCACCGTCGGCGGTCATACTCGCTCACGCTCCTGCGTGATGCTCTCAAAATCATCATCTCCAAAATTGTAAACTGGTACGGCGCAGTTTCAGCGCAATGAGGGCGGCAGTCTGGTGAAAAGTTTGCCGTTGAAATTTTCCCCATAACAACTTGACGAACTCGAAAACTCTAATGGCGCACAAAGTTCATGCGCCCTGCGAATAGACAGATAGCTCCGAAATTTGCTATAATATTATCGTGGGGTTAAATCAAATCTTGCGATACTCAAAACCGAAAGAGGTGATGCGAATGAGTAAGAAAGCGAAAGCTGAGGTCGCTGACGAGTCCGCCGTTATCATTACGGATGCCGTGCTTGCCGAGAATCAGGCGAAGCTCGATAGCTACGAAAAGTCTATCAAGGCAGCGCAGGAACGCAGGCGCAAGGTCATCATAGAAAGCAAGCTCTACACCTACGATAAGCTCTCACAGCTTTACGGCGGTGCTGAGAGGCAGGCACTTCTCGATGCGGTGGCTGCGGAGCATACGCTCATCGGCAAACTGACCGACAGCGGAATGTCCTACGCTGACATTGAGGGGCTGGTCGATAGCTCTGACGGTGCAGACAGCAAGTCGGGCGATGATGCCGACAGTGGCTCTGCCGATGATGAATTTGTCGGACAGACTTCTTTCTTCGGAGATAATTCCTACAAGGATTAACATATTTCCGACAACAAAACGATAGCTGTGAGAGGGGCGGCAGCAATGCCGTTCCTCACGGCTATGAATATGAGGGCAGAGAGATAAAGCGAAACCCTCAAACCTAAAAGCATAGAAACAGACAAGCTAAAGGAGAAAAATTCGCTATGAACGAAACAAAAGCAACCGTGTCCGAGTACCATATCGGGCATACGATTTACAGAGTGAAAACCGTCTTTAAC
>CAMZIK010000238.1 GCA_947307175.1 uncultured Clostridia bacterium | reverse complement strand
GCTACAAAGCCCATAGCTTTCGCATAAATAATATAAAAGTGGATGTAGAGGATTCTCGACTGATCCTTCAGAATAACACATCAGAGGTAATGGAATAGTGGTTATAAAACAAGAAAGACTTGGCACCGTTGTGCCAAGTCTTTTGTGCATTTATCTTGTTTTCTGTAATAGACTATTTATCCTTTGCTTTATCATCCTCGGGTGTAGCTCCGTTTAGCTGCTTGACAATATATCCAACAGTCTTATTAGAGAGATAATAAACGCCGTCTTTGCAGATGATAATAGAGTTCTTTGGGCGGTTCATGGAACAGTCATGGATCATAACTTTGCGCAATGGATCAGAGTTGTTAAGTCGAAGTCTTACGTCGTTAAGTAGTCTGGCAGAATCATACGGGCGCACGGATTGTATCTCTGCTGAGTCCAGATAGTTAGAAAAGCCAATGAGAATGTACATAATTACTCCTTTCGTGACAATAAACTTACGAACACTTTATTTATATGATATTTTCAGAAAAAACACAAGAAAATCGAAAAAATGCTCATAATAGAAAAAAGAGAGTTGTTTGAACAATTCTCTCCTTTGAATAAAATATATATATTTCTGCTTACACTATTATTTATATACGATTTTGATTTTTTTTGCAAGAAAACTTTTTTGCTCTTTGCTATCTCAAAGTTTGAGAAGGGAACAGCTTTGGAAACAGGAACCGCTAAAATATAATCCTGTTCCTTTTCCTGTTCATGTTCCGACTTTGAAAACAGAAAAGAGCATAATTTTTATAAAAATACCCTTTCATCTCAAATTTATAGCGACAACTTTTGACTTAGGGTTAAGAACAGAAAAAAGTGCCTTCTAACCCTCAAAAAAATCGATTGTCGCTGGATTTTTATTGCTCCAAGATCGTTTTTCACATATATAAGGGTATTAAAGCTATCGATATCACACCTATTCGTATATTACTTCTGTTCCTGTTCCTAAGGAGGAGGTCGATTTGCAAATCGACCGTGGAAGCGAAAAACGACCGGTTTTTTAAGAAAACAAGCCATCAGAATAAGATGGCATGACATGAAAGTTATATTTTTGCTTTTGCGGTTAAGAAATTATTTTTAAGGGAAATTTGCTTATTTTACTTGCGTTTTTCTGATTTTTGACGTATATATACTATAGCATAAAAAAAGCAAAGCATAGGAGGATAAAATGATAATTGCATTTGTTGCTCTTGGTATAATTACATATATCGCTGCTTTGGTATGTGCTATTAAGACAAGCGACTGGAAAGCAAGATTATTTCTAAGCTTTTACTCGGATCTGTTTTTTCTCACGGCAGGCATAATGGCAAAATCAAAAATATTTATCATAGTATTCGCTATATGCTGCCTGTATAGCTTGATGAAGATTGTATCATCTTCTAAAGCAAGCATACAGCAAGATAAAGGCGAGAGAAAAGAACATAAGCAGTGATCGTATGTCCTTGCCAACTCAACGTTGGCTGAAAGATGTAATATGATAGCGTATAACTGTGAGCAGAATGCACAATTGTGAACTTAATGTTAACAAAAATGTGCGCTCTGAAGCGGCGTATTTACGCCGTTTTCGCAGAAACCCCTATATATAGGGAATGCTGAAAAAAACATGCACAAATCGTTTGTTTTTCACTTGAAAAATCTCGGGTTTTGTGACATTCTAATCATAGAAATCAAAACTCATAGATTTATGTGGAATTGTATAAGGAGACTGATAAAAAATGATTTACTATTGTATGAGTGACATTCATGGCTGCATTGGTGCTTTTGAGAATGCACTTGAACTTGTTCTGCCGCAGCTTGATAAGCCTGACACCAAACTGATACTGCTTGGAGACTATATTCACCAGGGAGAAGACAGCTACGCAGTGCTTGACAGGATAATGAGTTTGCAGAAAGAGTACGGATGCGAAAAGGTCATTGCTCTTATGGGTAATCACGAGGCTTTTGCTTGTCAAAATGAATGGTACATCAACGACTATTACTTTGATGATAGCAAGGATAAACCATACATCGAATGGATGAAAAAGCTGCGGCTGTTTCATCGGGACGGTAATACGATTTTTGTTCACGCAGGCGTGGAAGAAGATGCGCTGGATTTGTGGGAATTCGCAACATCGTTTCAAACATTTGTTATGAAACACCCTGCGAAAATGGGGCATTTCTACAAAGATTTTATTATAGTCGCCGGTCATGTGCATACATCGACTTTAGCCGGCGACAAGAATTTCAATGAAATATATTTCGATGGTCAGTCGCACTATTGCATAGATGCCGATACGCTGAAAAGCAAAAAAGTCAATGTTCTTAAATTCGATACCAGCAAGCAAAAGTATTATACAGTTACGCCCAAAGGTGAAAAGATAGTCAAACCGTATGAAAGAGGAACTGAAGAATGAACGTACAGGAACTGATTTTAAAATGCGACAGACAGCGCCTATTTGAAGAGTTTGCAAAACGTTTTTGCGATAAGCCCGAGGACATCAAAGGCGATGCAGCCCAAAGGTTCTACGATTTTCTTGATACACTGCTCGCAAAGACTCCAGTAAAAACCGACGACGATATTGTGATATGTGAACCTGTGTATGACAGCGATTGCGGTCTTTACTATTCCAGCACGGTCATCAGCGCTAAAGACCTAAAAGAGGATTTCCGTGTTCTTGATTTCTTCGAGGAACTTGACGGCGTCGCTGCCGAAAGCATCAGCGATGAAATGGCACCACCGCTTATAGAAAAGCTGGACGAGCTGTTCGAGAAGGGACGAGAGTTTCTCGGTGACAAACTCACAGGCAGCTTCCCGGGGCATATCGAAAGCTTTGCCTATGAATATGAGCCGTGGGATAAGATACTCGGCTATATCGTTCCGCCGCATATTATTTGTTCGCCGATGCAGTATATTTTCACAGCGTCTGTGCTTTATGAAATGACCTTCTTCGGCTACGATGAAAAGGAACTCGATAGGGAGCGCAAAGAGCTTGAGGAGAGCGTTGAAGAGATAGAACAGTTCAAGTCACTGCCGCCCGAACAGCAGAAAGAGCAGCTTGAATCTTTTGAAGAATTCGAGCGCGAGTTCGGTTTAAACGATAACAGAACCAATGAGGAAAAAGAGCACGATATGTTCGTTATGAAAAAGAACGGCGTCAAGACCTCGCTTGAGTGGTATCGTGAAATGAAAAAGGTTTATGCCGATTTCACCTGCGATATGAAATACTTTATCACCGAGCGTGAGCGCGACGGCACTTGGTATCACGAGTGGTTCAAGGGCAAGCATAATGGAGAGACTTTCTGGAACGACGATTCTATTCTGCTTTCAGTTGAAACAATGCGGGATATAGGCGTGTATGATTTTTTCTACGATGTTATCCCAAATTATGATGCGTATGAGGATGCGGTGATTGATAAGGATCTTTGGGAGAACATAAAGGAGCGCTCAAAGGAGTACAGCACGCAGATACAGGAATGTATCGCCGAGGCAGAAAGCTGGGTGCAGAAAACGTTCAAACAGTATGATGTGTTTACAATAATCGGACAGTAGAAAGCGAGGGAAAAACTATGATGTATTTTTTCAAGAAGCTTGATGATGACGCAGAGGTAAACTACTCCGAGGCAGGCGATGAGGGCATAGTCAAGGTGTACATAGAAAAGCCCGACGAGCAGGACGGCTTTCATCATATGACAGTGTATCTTCCGCACTTTGAAGTCAAGGAGGAATACGGCTTCAGCGAGGAGGAGTTTATTAGGTATATCCGCTTCCTGTGGGAAAAAGGCGACACCATAATTCCCCGTGCATTAAGAAAAAAGGATGCTAAAAAGACAATTGTTTATGCAACCGGTAAACTTCCCATAGTGGTGCTTAAAGCGCAGCCGCTTTACGACCGCAGGATGATAGTCATTTTCTCAACGGGTGAAAAAAGATTCTTTGATGCAAAAAAGCTCACAGGACCTGTATTTGAGCCGCTGAAAGACGAGAAGATTTTTTCGGATATTTTCCTGCGTGATGGAG
>CAMZIK010000237.1 GCA_947307175.1 uncultured Clostridia bacterium | reverse complement strand
CAAACGAATATGCGACGGACAAGCGCGCCGCCGCGGCGGCAAATTCTGATTTATCTTTGGACAATATCTTTGGACAATTTATGTAAAAGAAAAACTCCAAGGTTTCCCCCAGCTATCTGCAAAAAAAAGAACTGCCCGAAAGCAGTTCTTTTCCCATTTAACAGGCATATTAAATGTATATTCATTGGTCAGTGAATATCATTATAAAGTGCGATATACTGCTTAGCTGAGTTTTCCCAGCCGAAATCCTGTTTGAGCGCCGTGTTCACCAGAGTTCCCCACTTCATGCGGTTGTCATAGTAAGCCCTTGCTCTCATGCAGGCATCGAGCATATCGTGTGCGTTGTAGGTCTTGAACGTGAAACCGTTGCCGCCCTTGTCTCCTGCATCATGGATAGTGTCTCTCAGTCCGCCCGTTTCACGAACGATCGGGATAGTACCGTATCTGAGAGCTATCATCTGCGCAAGACCGCAAGGCTCGCTCTGCGAAGGCATCAGGAACATATCAGCACCTGCATATATCTTCCTCGAAAGCTCAGGAACAAACCCAAGAGTAAGTCCCACCTTGTCGGGATAGCGGTAATGCATCTCGCTGAAAAAGTCCTCGTATATCTTCTCGCCTGAGCCTAAGATTGCAAACTTGTATCCAGCCCTGAGAATGTCCTCAAAAACATACTTGATAAGATCAAGACCCTTGTGCGAAACAAACCTCGTAACGATGCCGATAACAGGCTCTTTTCCGCCTGCCATTCCCAGCTCGTCAAGCAGCTTCTTCTTGCAGGTCTGCTTTCCTGCCTTGTTGTTAAGACCGTAGTTCTTTGGAATCGCCTTGTCGGTAGACGGGTCATAGATCGTCTTGTCAATGCCGTTTAGGATACCGCACAGCTTGTACTGCTTGTGAACAAGCTCCCTGTCAAGCCCGTGCGAATACCACGGATCAAGTATCTCCCAAGCATAGCTCGGAGAAACCGTAGTAACCTTGTCCGCCGTCTCGATAGCCGCCTTCATGAAGTTAACGTCGCCGTCATATGAAAGCAGGTCTGTGTGATAAAGCGGGATGCCCATGATGTCATTGATAAGCTCCAGTCCGTACTGTCCCTGATACTGAATGTTATGTATCGTGAAAACAGTCTTTATGTCCTCATACCCCTGCTGATAGCGGTAGAAGATGTCAAAGTAAACAGGCACAAGAGCCGTCTGCCAGTCGTTGGCGTTGATGATGTCGGGGTGGAAATCAATATAATGCAGAAGCTCAAGTATAGCCCTTGAGAAGAAGATGAACCTCTCCGCATCATCGTAGAAACCGTACAGTCCGTTTCTCTGGAAATAATACTCGTTGTCGAGCAGATAATAAGTCACACCGTTCACAACACCCGTGAACACGCCGCAGTACTGATTTCTCCATGCGACTGGAACAGTAAAATTGGTAACATAAGAAAGCTGGTCTTTAAGCTCCTGTCTGATCTGGCTGTAATAAGGCATTACCACACGGCAGTCGTGACCCAGAGCGTTTATCGCAGCTGGAAGCGACCCTGCAACATCGGCAAGTCCGCCCGAAGCAGCGTAAGGGATAGCCTCACTTGCACAGTACAGTATATTCATTATCCAATACCCCCTTTTCAGATATTTTCACCTTTATAGCTCACAGGGCAGCAGCAGAACCGCCGCCCTGCCGAAAAATTCAGATCAGACGCTCGCACCCTTGCCTACATACATAGGATAGCTCGGCGAGCTTGAAAGCGCATGGTTCTCGCTAATCGTAACGTTTTTGTCAGTGATGAGATAGTTCAGCTCCGCATTGTTGCCGACAGTCGTTCCCTGCATCAGTATGCAGTTCTTTACCTTAGCGCCCTTGCCTATCTTAACGCCTCTGAACAGAACCGAGTTCTCAACTTCGCCTTCGATGATACAGCCGTCAGCGATAAGTGAAGAAGTCACCTTGCAGTTGAGGTCGTATTTAACAGGAGCGTTGTCCGATACCTTTGTGTAGATAGATCTCTTGTCAACGAAAACTTTCTTTGCGTTCTCAGGGTCAATGAGCATCTGGTTAGCCTTGAAGTAGCTCTGAACGCTGTTGAGCTTGCTGAAGTAGTTCTCATACTCGTAAGTCATTATCTTCAGCTCGCTGCACTTAGCCTGGAGAATGTTCTTTTCAAAGCTTACATTTCCTCTTGCCATAGCATCGTTTATCATGTCAAGCAGGAAATCCATCGACATAACGAACATATTGAGGCTTATCGTGCAGGTGCCGCTTATATCAGGCATGATAAGCACCGATGAAACTGACTTGTCTTCTCTTACGTTGAATACCGTTGACATCTTAACATCGTCAGCCGTGTAAACGCCAGTGTGGCAGACAGCCGTGATGTCAGCGCCCGAGTCGATGTGCTGCTGAACAACAGGCTTGTAGTCCATGTTCGTAACAACATCGCAGTCCGAAAGAACGACATACTTTGCTCTTGAGTTCTTGATGAAGCTCATAGCGCCGTAGAGTGCCTCTATGCGTCCTCTGTAAAGAGTGCTTTCAACGTTTCCGAAAGGCGGCAGGATATAAAGTCCGCCCTTTTTCCTTGCAAGGTCCCACTCTCTTGCAGAGCCGAGGTGGTCAAGCAGTGACTGATAGTTTGATTTAGTGATGACGCCGACCTCGCTGATGCCGCTGTTTACCATATTCGACACAGGAAAATCGATAAGTCTGTATCTTCCGCCGAAAAGGACAGAACCCATAGTTCTGTTCTTTGTGAGGTCTCCAAGGGTCATGTCGTGCATATTAGCGAAAACAAGACCCAGTACATTACCCATATTTACTTCCATTTTTACTCGGTCCTTTCTTAGATATTCTCGTAGATGATAGCCTTAGGTGCAACGTTTCCGCCGTCGGATACCGTGATGTTGTGTCCTACGACTGCAACGCCCCATGAGTCCTTGTCCTCGATAGTTTCCGGTCTTGCGCCTATCTGTGCATTCTCACCTATTACTGTGTTTTCGCCTACTATTGCATACTCAACCTTAGCGCCTGCCTTGATGACAGCACCCGGCATGAGTATCGAGTCATATATAACTGCTCCCTTTTCGACCGTAACGCCTTCAGAGATCATCGAGAACTCAACCGAGCCGTCGATAACGCAGCCCTCAGTTACCATCGAGTTCTGTATCTCAGCGTCAGGACCTATGCTCTGCGGAGGCAGAACAGGGTTTCTCGAATAGATCTTCCATGCAGGGTCGTACAGATCTATCGGGATATTCGGATTGATAAGATCCATGTTTGCTTCCCACAGCGAATCTATCGTTCCTACGTCCTTCCAGTAGCCGTCGAATCTGTAAGCTACGAGCTTTTCGCCTGCTTCTCTCATATCAGGAATGATGTTCTTTCCGAAGTCCTTTGAAGCGTCCTTGTCGTTTTCGTTAGCGATAAGATAAGCCTTGAGCTTTTTCCATGTAAAGATGTATATACCCATCGAAGCGAGAGTCGATCTCGGATTCTTCGGCTTTTCCTCAAAGTCGATGATGTTATCTTCCTCGTCGGTTATCATGATACCGAATCTTGAAGCTTCTTCCTTAGGAACGTCCAGAACAGCGATCGTAGCATCAGCCTTCTTAGCCTTGTGGTAATTGAGCATCTTGTTGTAGTCCATCTTGTAGATATGGTCGCCCGAAAGTATAACGACATATTCAGGATCATATCTGTCCACAAAAGCTATGTTCTGATAAATAGCGTTAGCCGTGCCCGAATACCAGTCAGCTCCCTGAGCCGTCTGATACGGAGGCAGAACATGAACGCCGCCGTGGATACGGTCAAGGTCCCATGGCTGACCGTTTCCGATGTACTCGTTAAGCACGAACGGCTGGTACTGAGTAAGCACGCCCACCGTGTCTATGCCCGAGTTTACGCAGTTTGAAAGCGGAAAGTCGATAATTCTGTACTTTGCGCCGAAAGGAACTGCAGGTTTTGCGACTGTCTGTGTCAATGCATACAAACGGCTGCCTTGTCCGCCTGCAAGAAGCATTGCCACGCATTCTTTCTTGTTGAACATAATTATTCACCCACCAATT
>CAMZIK010000236.1 GCA_947307175.1 uncultured Clostridia bacterium | reverse complement strand
GGACCTTACAGGAATGTCTCTTCAGGAGGCAGACGATATTATGCAGAAATGGGCATATGAGACCTTTGACGGCGATGATATACCCATGTGCGAATTCCGTATCGTTAAGCTTCCGGGACGCTATACAGGCTTCTTTGTTCATATGGACCACAGGCTCAATGACTCTGTTGGTGTTGCAGTAATGGCGACGGATATTATGAATCTGTATATGCACTTTGCAAAGGGAGCTGAATATCCCGCACCCCTTGCAGATTTTGAAAAGGTGCTTATTTCCGATCTTGAAAAGGCTTCAAATGAAAAGCGTGTTGCAAGAGCAAAGAAATTCTGGGACGAACAGCTTGATGAGCTTGGCGAACCGCTTTATTCCGATATCCAGGGCAAGTCCGTGCTCGAAAAGGCAAGAAAGAAGCATAATGATCCCAACCTCAGAGCAGCCGATATCGAAAGAAAAGAGCTTTTTGTTGCAGTTAAGGATTATCAGCTTGAGGTAGACAGTATGCAGAGAGCTATCAATTTCTGCCTCTATAACCAGATATCCCCGACAAACCTGATACTTCTTGTTATCCGTACATATCTTTCAAAGATGAATGACGGTCAGGAGGATATCACAATAGAAAACTTTATTTCCAGACGTTCAACACAGGATGAAATGACATCAGGCGGAAGCCGTGTGCTTTGCTTCCCCTGCAGAACAGTTATTTCGGGTGATACTACCTTTATTGACGCTGCAAGAAAGATCCAGAATCATCAGAACCGTATCTATATGTACAGCGGATATGATCCTGAGCTTATCAGAGAGGAAATGAAGAAGCGCTACAATACACCTGACGATACAACCTATGTAAGCGTTTATCTGACCTATCAGCCTCCTATGAATACAAGCGACCTTGATCCTAATTCCTCAAAGCTCCGTACACATATCAAGTGGTTCGCTAACGGCGCAGCAACAAAGAAAATGTATCTTACGGTTTCACATCTGCCCGACAGAAAGCTCAACTTCTCTTATCATTATCAGACAGCAGAGCTTACTGAAAAGGATGCCGAGCTTATGTATTATTATATGATGCGTATTCTTTTCAGAGGCATAGAGGATCCCGGAAGAACTATAAATGAAATAATCGATATGATCTGATCACAGGAAGGAGAAAATTACCATGGATGAAAAATTTGAAAAGCAGTTTAAGGAGATCGCAGCACGTTATTGTTCCGTTAAAGCAGAGGATATTACAAACGATATGAGCTTCCGTGATGATCTCGGACTCAGTTCTCTTGATCTTATGACATTCCTCGGCGACCTTGAGGATGAATTTGATGTAGAATTCAATTTCGGCGAGGATGAGCAGAAGCTTACGGGTATTACAACAGTTGAAAGCGCAATGGAATTATTGAAGGAATACATGGAATAATATACTGGTGAGCATTATGAAAAAAACTATCTATACGATGTGGAAAAGATGCGGGGAAAAATATGCTGAGCTTCCTGCTGTGCGCTGGCTTGCAAAGAAGGATGTTCTCGAAAGAAGCTATGCCGAGCTTGGCGCCGATGTAACGGGTATCAGAAAGGGCTTTAACGCCCTCGGCTTTTCGCATAAGCATATTGCCCTTGTAGGAACAAGCTCAGTTGAATGGATCACAGCATATATGAGCATTGTAACAAGCAATAATACTGCTGTTCCTCTTGACGCTGCTCTGCCTGCCGCTGATCTTATCGACCTTATAAACCGTTCTGATTCCGAGGGTGTTTTCCTTGATCCGAAATTTGTATCTCTTGCAGAGCCGATCAGGACTAATTGCCCTGCTGTCAGAAAAATATGGATGCTTTCGGGAG
Organism: uncultured Clostridia bacterium; assembly: GCA_947307175.1. Lineage (GTDB taxonomy): Bacteria > Bacillota > Clostridia > Oscillospirales > Ruminococcaceae > Hominimerdicola. The sequence continues at coordinate 2,244 of CAMZIK010000236.1, read as the reverse complement.
ATGCCGTTGACGGAACAGATACGCTTTCAGGTCTTATTGCCTGCGGAGCAGATGCCTCCGAGCCTGAGGAGCCGTCAGAGGACGATATTTCCATGATCGTCTATACCTCCGGTACTACCGGCAAGAGTAAGGGCGTTATGCTTACACAAAGCAATCTTTACTGCAATATCGAAGCAATCCTTTATGACCTCGATCCCGGTCTTGTATTTATGACCGTGCTTCCTGTACACCATGCCTTCTGTCTGTCAATGGACTGGCTGAACGGCTTCTGGATGGGCGCTGTTCTCTGCATAAATGACTCGCTTTTCCATATTGTAAGAAATATGGCTATTTATAAGCCTTATGTTATGCTGATGGTTCCTCTTATGGTGGAAACTATCTATAAAAGGCTCAAATCACTTGAGGGACAGGCTCCTGCCGAGGTCATCGCAGAAAAGGTATTCGGCGGAAATCTGAAATATATCTTTACCGGCGGAGCGCATCTTGATCCTTATTATATTGATGAATTTGCAAAATACGGCATAGAAGTCTATGAAGGCTACGGTATGTCGGAATGTTCGCCTGTAATAAGCTCAAATAAGATAGGTGAAGGCAAGCCCGGTTCTATCGGCAAGCCTCTTCCCAATGTTGAGATAAAATTTGAAAACGGAGAGATACTCGTCCGCGGTACAAGCGTTATGAAGGGCTACTACAAAATGGAAAAGGAGACCGAGGAAACGCTTAAGGACGGCTGGCTCCATACAGGCGATAAGGGCTATCTTGATGAAGACGGCTATCTGTTTATAAACGGCAGAGTTAAGAATCTTATTATACTTTCAAACGGCGAAAATATTTCTCCCGAGGAAATTGAGACAAAGCTTGCTCTTAATGACCTTATCAGCGAGATAATAGTAACGGGTGAGGATAATCTGCTCACAGCGCGAATTTATCCGGAACCGCAGGCAATTGAAAATATGACGCCTGATGAAGTTAAGGATGCTCTGCAAAAAATTCTTGATGATTACAATAAGAAGCAGCCGACCTATAAGCAGCTTTCAAGACTTGTAATCAGGGAGAATCCTTTCCTTAAGAATTCTTCCAAGAAAATAATACGTCACGAAGTGTTGATGGATGAACCGAATACATGAATAAAACTATAAATATTATTGAAACAGCTTATCAGCATATTTCCGGTACAGACGGACTGCCGCTTGCAGTTCTCAGAATAGAACCGGAAGCGTCTGAGGATATCAAGGGTATCGTTCAGATAATCCACGGAAAAAATGAGCATAAGGGAAGATATGCCGCTTTTATGAGATACCTTGCCTCCAACGGCTATATTGCCATTGCAAACGACCACCGCGGGCATGGTGAAAGTGTCCGTGATGCAAATGACAGAGGCTATATGTATGAAGGAGGCTTTCAGGCTCTGATAGAGGATGTCCACGAGATAACCCTTGAGGTAAAGGAATATGCGGCGAAAAAATGCGGACAGAAAAAACTGCCTGTCGTTCTTATCGGACACAGCATGGGTTCCTTAGCCGCAAGATGCTATATCAGAAAATATGACGCGGATATTGATAAGCTGGTAATAATCGGCTGTCCTTCAAAATCGGATATGATGAAGGAGGGACTCCTTATCCTTAAGGTCCTCGGTAAAATAGAGGGAAAAAAATACCGCTCACGATTGGCAAAGCTGCTGATAATGGGTGTGTCCTATGAACTGAAATTCTGGAATGAGCATTTGCATAACGCATGGACAAATTCCGAGCGTGAGGCTGTAATAGAGCATAATAATGATCCTATGTGCAGATTTTTATTCACGATAAGCGGATATGAGGAAATGATAAAAATGGCTATGCTCACCTATTCCGGAGATTATGTTCCTCAGAATCCCGATATGCCGATACGCTTCTTTTCAGGAGAGGATGATCCCTGTGCATTATCAAAGGGAAAGTATGTCGAAGCCTTGCGTACATTGAGTATTATCGGATATAAGGATGTGCGCTGTAAGCTTTATCCCGGTATGCGCCATGATATCCTGCATGAAAGATTTAAGGTACTGGTTTATGACGATATCCTCAAATTTATTGAAAAATAACAGTATCAGTCTGAAAACCGTTTCAGCCTCCCGATAATAATATTTATTCCACCTATATGCTCCCCCTATATAAAAGAACGTTCCCGTAAGTTTTTTGCAGGAGCGTTCTTTTTATAGTAAACGACAATAATAATTTTACTTAAAGCTGCATAAAGACTTGAGCT
>CAMZIK010000235.1 GCA_947307175.1 uncultured Clostridia bacterium | reverse complement strand
GTTATATAAATGGCATGCAGATGTACCCAAGTGGCTGAAGGGTCCGCACTCGAAACATAGTCGGTTCTGTCACTGTCAAGGTGACCGAAGCCCTGTTTTAAGGTGGTTTCAGCTGACCACAGGTTTTGATTTCTTGGGCTGCGTCTCGCAGATTTCTCGCAAATTTCCAAACTTAACTTAATATGCAGATGTACCCAAGTGGCTGAAGGGTCCGCACTCGAAATGCGGTAGGACGGCAATACCGTCGCGAGAGTTCAAATCTCTCCATCTGCGCCATGTGCACATAGTGCACTTCGTCAACCGCCTTTTGCACATTGCAAAGGGCGATTGTGTTATTTTGCGATATGAAGAATTGTAGGAGGTAATCAACATGAAGAAGTCAATTTTGGCAAAGGCTGCAAGCATTATCCTTGCATCATCTCTTATGCTGGGTATGACCGCCTGCGGCGACAGCAGCAGCAAGTCCGAGGACAACGGCACTGCATCAAGCGCAGCTGCTTCCTCTAAGGCTGAGGATAAGGAGATCACCGGAAAGACTGAGACATGGGGCGTATTCACAGTTCTCGTTCCCGATGGCTGGAAGCTGAGAGAGGGCGACGTTATCAACGAGAAAGACCCTAACTACTGTTCTGTAAAGAAGTCTGATTTCTCTTACTTCGATCTCAAGAGCGAAACTGACGAGGTTTCCAAGAAGCAGTATGACTACAACAAGAAGACATACACACAGGATCAGAAGGATCTTCCTGCTACAAAGGTCGGCGACATCGAGTGGAACGGCTTTGAATACGGCGGAGACCTCAACAAAGGCTTTGAGCTTTATGCAACCGTTAACGGCAAGAACATCAGAGTTTCTTCCTGCGGTTTCAAGTTTGACAGCCCTGAGGCTAAAGTAGTCCTTGCTTCTATCAAGCTCAGCTAATATACAGCACATTCAGCAGTCCTCTTATGAGGGCTGCTTTTTTGTGCCAAGAGCCTTTGCTATCGCATCTGCACTCAGTTTCTTGCTCTCGCTGTCAACATGAGTGTAGATGTTGCTAGTTGTTGATATATCCGAGTGACCGAGCCACTCCTGTATCAGCTTCATCTGCACCCCGTTAGCAAGAAGAAGTGATGCACAGCTGTGGCGAAGGTCGTGGAATCGTATTTTCCGAAGCCCGTTCTGTTTGAGTATCACTGCAAAGTGATCTGTGACATAGTTTGGTTTGAGCAGCTCACCAAGTGCGTCAACACAGATGTACTCGAGATACTTTTTGCTGTAGCTCTTTCCAAACACCCGTTTCATCTCTTTCTGCCGAGTATGTTCTTCTATCAGTGCCTGCTCGACCATAGGGATAAGCGGGAGCGTACGGTATGACGACTTGGTCTTCATGAAATCATAGCCTGTAACCTCCTTCCCTTCCTGAAGCACCTTGTGCTTGATGCTCACAGTCTTTTCTGTAAAGTCAATCGCATCCCATTTCAGCCCAAGCACTTCACTGCGCCGAAGTCCGTAATACGCTGTTATCAGCAGCACCATATGCAAGGGATCCTCTTTTGTGCAGTCGAGCAGCTGCTTTATCTCCTCTGAATTGTAATAGTTACCTATGAACTGAACAGCTTTTGGTCTGTCCGCCTGATCCACAGGATTGCTCGGTATCACTCGGCGTTTCATTGCAGATTTAAATGCAATGTGCAGCAGTGAATGATGACGCTGGCATGTAGTTCCCTTGAGCCCTTCGGCACGAAGATGAGCATAATATTCGTTGACCTCATCGCCTGTCAGCTCTTTCACAGCAATACCCAGCTTGTCAAAGAACGGTTTCATATGATGATCGATGTACATTCGATAGCTGTCATAAGTGTTAGCCGATACATTGCCTTTGTGCAGTTCAAGCCATTCTTCAAGGTATTCTCCTATCTTAAGATTGGCTATCCTCTCTCTTTCCATATCGGCTCTGCTCATTCCCTCATGGAGATAAAGTTCACCCGAATTGTACTTGTCAAGCAGCTGGTTGAGACGGTAGGTCGCCTCGGTCTTGGAGCCTTTCTTTGCTTCAAGGTCAAGGCTTTTCCATTTCTCGTGTCTCTTTCCGTCGGTATCGTAAAGATTTATTACTGCATACCACTTACCTCGTTTTTCGATCAGATGTCCTGTTGTACGCAATATGATCCTCCTCTCGTTTCACTTATCGTTTTAAATCGTACCTCCTTTCAGCCAACACTATACTCCTTATTTTCCCGAAAGTCTACCGAACCTCGGCGGATTCGGCGAAAGCAACAAATAATTTGTATCAAGCTTACAAAACTCGATCAGCGCAGTCTTTGGAACTATCAGCTTTCTGCCGACAGATATCGCCATAAGCTTTCCCTGCCTTATGAGTTCGTATGCCTGGTTCTTGCCTATCCGCAGTTCTTTTGCTGCCTGCGGGACTGTAAGCATATCAGGCAGGTGCCTGAAAAGCATCTCATATCTCATCTTTGTTCCCCCCTTACATCATCTGCATCTCGTCCGTCTGCTCCTCGTCTTGTTCTTCCTCGTCGAATTGTTCAAGCTGTCTGTGCCTGTGCTGCCATGTCTGCTGTTCTGTCCTTTCTTCTTTCTCCTCTTTGAGCATGGCAAGTATGATACCGATGATGAACCCGAGGTTCTGACCTGCTATCTGCGCCTCTATCCGTTTCTTTATCTCCTCGGGGTCATCGCTCTCGCTCATTTGAGCAAGTGAGATAACAGCACCCAGACCAGCACCGATAGCACCACCGATATCGACAGCGCTGCTATCGAGTAGAGTTTCAGCCTCTTGTTCAGTGTATCTATTGTTTTGCACATGTTCTGTCTGCTCTCGGACAGCTGCGATGACAGCTTTGAAGTAAACTCTTCTCGACTCTTCCCAACCTGTTGCAGCAGCTCTTTGACCTGTGTTGTTTGACTGGTTATCGTCTATTCCGATTCCTGCATAGTGTAGCTGATGCAGTTCGTCATTCCCTGCGCTGTGGGCATTCGTTTCATTACCTGGTACAGTCTTTCCTGAAATTCCGTCTGCTCCTGCAGCTGCGAAAGCATCAGCTCCCAATGGTCTTTTGGTATCGCATAGACTGTCGGCTGATATGGTATCTCTTTGAGTTCCTGTGCCGTCTGTTTCTGCGATCCGAGCAATCTGTTCAAGGTATTGTTCTCTGATTCTGAACTCATGTTCCATTGCCTCCTTCATAAATCTTGCATCGTGAAGTTTGTTGTCTCTGACTTTCATTCCGATAGGACAAGTGTAGGTCATCGTCTTTTGCTGCTCCTCCCACCTGACCTCGTAGCCTTTCTCACGCAGGCGGTCGATAAACTCTTTCCTGCTGCCGCAGGTCTTCATCAGTTCTGTTATCTCATACAGCAGTTCAAACTTCCAGCTATGTTCCCTCTGCTGCGCTCGGTATTCCCTCTGCCCGAGGTTGATACTCGGCTTTCTTGGGTTGTAAGGCTCGAGTACTTTAAGTCCGTGAGCAGAGTACAGAGCCTGCGTTGCAAGGAAAGATTTCTGTGCAAGCTCAGGCACGCAGTTGTGTCCGCTGACCAGCTTGACCTGCTCATTGAGCTGCGTCTTGTCCGGACGCATACAGTAATTGATGAGCCTGCCCTGCGCCGAGGTGGTTTGTTTGGTTTCGGGTATGTTCTGAACGATAGCTATGACTTTTCACACTCCTTTGCGATGATGTCCAAAAGTTTCTCATAAGTTTCCAGCAGCTTTGTCAGGTCAACGACCTTTATCTCCCCGAGGTGAGCCAGCCTTGTGAGCTGATTAAGATTGTTGCCCTGGTAGTGCAGCTCCTTGTTTATCTCTCGCAGGGCGTCGTTTGAAACTATCTGCCCCGTCGAACACATCTTAACAACGAAGCGGTTGATTGACGGACAGCCTGCCCGAATGACTCGCTCGAATATCATGCTTTTCTCCTCGGGCGTCATCCGAAGATTCATACGCTCGGTCTGTTTTCTCGCCATGAGTTTTCTCCTTTCGCTGATAGAATAAGGGGTGCGGGTTCGCCCGCATCAGTGCAAAGGCAGCGCCCGCAAACTGCGGGTGGGTGCCACAGCGCTATGCTTGCCGCGCCGACCGAG
>CAMZIK010000234.1 GCA_947307175.1 uncultured Clostridia bacterium | reverse complement strand
TTAGATGTGAACCCGAAGGGGTTTGGGGGCGATCGGAAAGCCCCCAATCAAGCGGTGCTTCGCTCCGCTAAATCCTGATTTGTTTCAGGAGCATTTTTTAAGAGAGAAAAAAGCAGTATCGAAAAAATGATACTGCTTTTTTATTTTGTATTACGCATTCTGAATGCTTGAGCGCAGGATCTTTTTGGAGGCGGTCTTTTCAAACTCACACTCACGGTAGAACACCTTTACTATCCGCTTTGCAGGCGGGAAAGTATCGTTCACGGCATCTATCTGAGCCTGTATCTCCGCCTTTATATCATCGCTGACATACTCGGGGTCGGGATAGATCTCGGCGGCGATCGTATGCTCGTGTTCAAAGACTACCATTTCCTTTATCGGCTCGAAAGTAACAAATTTATTTTCTATCTCCTCGGGAGAAACGTTCTCGCCGTTTTCGAGAATGATAAGGTTCTTTCTTCTGCCCGTGATGTACAGGTAACCGTCATTGAGATAGCCGAGGTCGCCTGTTTTCAGCCAGCCGTCTTCTGTAAGTGCATTTGCGGTCTCTTCGGGGTTTTTATAGTAGCCTTTCATTACAGACGGGCTTTTTACCCAGATCTCGCTGTCAACTATTTTCACCTCACAGCCTGGAACGACTCTGCCGACAGATTCGGGCTGAGGGCTGTATTTTACGCCTGTGCAAATTCTCGGTGAACACTCGGTCATACCGTAGCCCTGAGCGATCTCGATGCCGAACTCCTTGTATCCTTTGATTATTTCGGGGCTCAGATATGCGCCGCCTGTATAGATGACGCTGAAATCCTCGCCGAAAACTTCCTTGCCGACAGCGAGCTTATCGGGCTGTTTTTCAGCAGCCTGCTGCATACGCTTTAAGATAGATGCTGCTATCATCGGAACGAAAGTTGCATCGGTGGGCTTGAATATTTTCAGGTTCTTCATAACTCTCATCAGCGAGTCATTCACGCACAGAGTTCTGCCGTACCACAGGCTGCAGAGAATATCGCAGGTGAAGCAGAAAACGTGGTGTATGGGAAGGACGGTAAGGCGTTTATTTCCGTGGTAATTCTGATCGGGCTCGCAGGTAGCGTTGTCCATAAGATTTGAATTGCGAAGCATTACGCCTTTGCTGAGTCCTGTTGTTCCGGATGTGAAAAGGATAGCTGCGAGGTCCTCGGGCTTCGGCATACCTGCGGGCTTTCTGCCTTCGTACAGTGAGAGAATATCTCCGAGGAAAAGCGTATTTTCACTTGGCTGATGAAGCTGTATGTAGTATTTTACTTTGGGACAGTGCTCTTTGAAAAACGCAAGGTCGTCGGTATGGCGCTCGTCAAGAAAGAGTATCTCACTATCGGAACGGTTTATCTCGTCGGCTATTTTTTCGGCGCTGTTTGCGACATCAAGCGGAACGGAAACGCAGCAGGCACACTGGATACCGAACCATGCGGTCAGGTAGGCGGAGTCTGTTGAGCCGATGAGTGCTGCATGGACACCGTTTGGGAACTTTTCCTGTATCCAGACGCCCAAGGCATCGCATCTTTGTCTGAATGTGCGGTAGCTGGTATCGGTGAACTGTTTATGGGCATACTCACGGATAAACGACTCGTCGCCGAAACGCTCGTCCGCTGAGTACACAAGCTCTTTTATTATTTTTATCCTATCCATTTGCCAGTCCTTCGAGGTATCCTGCCAGTTCGCCTACGGTCTTGTTCTTGAACGCTTCGGACTCCTCGACTTCGATGTCAAGCTCGTCTTCGAGGTCGCCGAGCATACACATAAAATCATACGAATTGAAGCCGAGGTCCTCGGAAAATCTTGAAGAATCGGTGATGTCGGACTCGCTGATCTCAACGTAGTTTGGTATTACTTCTTTAAGCTTGTCTATCATTGTTAAGCACTCCTTTTTTAAACCATTTTCATTATTTCATCGATAGTTTTATCGGGGTTCTCGATGCTGCGGAACAGCACTCTGCCTGTGTAGTAATACAGGAACTCGATCTCCTCTGGCGTTGCACTTTCAAGCTGGTAGCCGAAATAGAAGTTGAGTCCGCCGTCACCAGGACGGTGCATAGCGGTTATATAAAACGGCTGCGGCTGTCTTCCCGAACTGTACCAGCGGCTCTTGAAGCCGATGCCTTTAAGATAAGGCACGATGCTCTTTGCGCTTGCGGGCTGGTAGGTGAAGGACACGCTGTGGTAGCCTGCGCCCGGATCGTACTTATAGGTCGCTGCTTCCTCATAGTAGTAGCGCATTGTGGAATAGTTTGCGTGCATGAACACTTTCTGCTGCTGCTCGTTTATTATCCTCATGGATTCGAGAACGGTAGCATCGGTGCTGATGATCGTACGCAGCGGCAGGCAGTGCATTCTTACGCCGCCGCACTTTTTATTCAGGATAGTTGAACGTCTGCTGATGAAATCTCTGATGGTTATGTCGGTCTCGTTGTTATTGAACTTGCTCAGGACTGTTCTGATAGCGTGCAGGATAACTACGCTGACAGGTAGGTCATGCTCGTTTGCAAAGTCGATGATCTTATTTGTGGACTCCACATCAAGCGGATAGACGATAGTATTTCCTGCGCTGTCCTTTGTCGGCAGGATACCCCAGCGGATATTCGGGTCGCCCTTTGCCTGTCTGAGAGATTGGAGTCTGCCAGGTCCTGTGAAGTCGGTAAACATTGGCTCGCCTTTTGCAAGCTCTGCGTGCCAGAAATCCATATCCTTCTTCTGACGCTTGCTGCCTTCATACTCAAGATCCTTCTTCACCGACTCGATATACGAAGTCATAGGTGACGGATAAGGCATATCATACATCAGATAGCAGTATATCTGAAGCACGTCCTTGGTGAATGCTATTACAGATGCGGAGTCCATGCAGACATGATGAACATTGAGATAGTATCCGTTATAGCCGTCGGGCATTGAGACGATGACTATTCTTGAAAGCGCACCACGGTATGTATCAAAGGGCTGTGATGTCCATTTTGCCATTACCTCGTGAGCTTTGTCCTCGTTCCACTCAGAAAAATCGTAATACTCGAAATACTGGTTCTCATAAGGCATTACATACTGCCACACCTCATCGGTCTCCGGGTCTTTCCAAAGACGCAGGCGCATAGACTCGCAGCGCTCTACTGCACGGTTGAGCGCTTCACGCAGTGCGGCAACGTTCATCTCTTTCTGAAAATACTGACCCGTACCGATATTTACTACCTCATCTGACGGGCTGAAATTGAGCGTATACATATGCACCAGCTGAGCCTGTGTCAGCGGGTAGCAGTCACGCTTTATACCACCTATAATTTTTTCCATAAAGCACCTCTTTTTTAGTATTGTGATTTTGTTTTATCTTTTATCAATACTCACAGATTGTATTTTAGCACATATAAAACAAGATGTCAATGAGATACATTGTAAACGTTTATTTAAGCGGAATGCGGTTCGGGCTGATGCAACGGGATTTGACATTTATGCGGCGGTGTGATAAACTAATGGAGTTATAAGGATAATAAAAGACAGGAGAAGAAAAATGAAAGCAGGTTTACTTATCATGCTGGCTGCGGCGTGTTTGCTCTGCGGGTGCAGCGGCAGCAGCTCGGCGGGAGAGAAGGACGATACTTCGGCTGTTTCGCAAAGCGATGCACAAAGCAGCGACATGACTGAACTGACGCAGAGCCAGAGCGAAAGCGATTCAAAGGGAGAAGCGACTTCGACGGTTGACACAAGCAGCACGGCTGGGGAAAGCTCTGCGCAGACGACGAAGAAAACTTCAAAGCAGGCTTCGGAGAAAGAAACGACACAGTCCAGTCAGGCAAGCTCTGCGGCAACAACGACGGAAAAGCCTTCCGAAACGACACGCAAACAGGCGGAAAGCTCATCGCAGAGCGAGAAAAAAACAGAGCAGACTACTAAAAAGCAGGCTGAGCCTGAAACAAGCCCGTGGGAGCTGCCGATAATGCTGGCGGATTGAACATCAACTGTCAAGTTCTTATTTTTGGGGGCTTTCCGATCGCCCCCAAACCCCTTCGGGATCACATCTAATAAATTGATAATAGTCAAAACTTGTTGCAGTGTATCTGCCG
>CAMZIK010000233.1 GCA_947307175.1 uncultured Clostridia bacterium | reverse complement strand
TCTGAGTGTAAGTGTTCTTGCTCTTATCGGAACTTGTCGTTTTCCATTCAGACCATTTATGACCCGTCGCAGCTATGGTCTCCGTCTTTTTCTTTCCACAGATAGTGCAAGTCAAAACTCTCGTTCCGTTTTGCGTGCATGTCGCTTTCTTGGTCACTTTCGGGTTTGCAAATTTGTGCTCATGCAGACTTCCTATCTCAAACGGCTGAACTGCGTAGAATGTCGGAGATGTACCGTTGGTCGCATACCATCTGATACAGCCGTCCTTGCAAAGTATCGGTTGACAGTCCGAAAGTCTGCCCTTAACTGTTCCTACAGCGGAACACTTTTTGCCGCTTCCGTCAATGAGCAGCATCTTGACTTCTGTTGTATTCTTATTAAGATTTCTTTCCTCCCACATAACAACAAACAGATAGTCAGAAACCTTTACAAGCTGCGGTGTGCTTGCACGCACATTTGATTTTTCCGTAAATGATGTGAGCTTGACCTCATCGGTCTTGTTGAAAAGCTTGTCGGTAATACTTACATAGATATTCCTATGATCCGTATCGCTGTTGATGTCCTTTGTATACGCAACGATACAGCTGTTCTTTGAAAGCTCGAAGCCGCCTATCGACATACCCGTATAGTTTCCGCTTCTTGATGCAGGATCAACGATAAGTCTATATGAAACATTTGTAAGCTTACTGCCGTGATTCATTCGGGTGATGACTATTCCCGCGCCGCTGAGCTGCTGATTGTTCATATACACCGAACTTCCTTCAGCGTGATCGACACGGTAGATGTTTCCGCCGTCAGCTTTGATGAACTGGTTGAAAGAATGGCTTACATAGCCCGTTGAGAAGTTGTAAACGCTGTAATACGAATCAATTATCTTCATTGTGGACTTGTTGAGGATATATGTCATGTTTGCCTGGTGATTGAGACCGTCACCGTCATCATACATCTTATGGCAGGTATGTATATATATCTTTCCGCTTATCTCAGCAAATCTGCACGAGCCTGCATCAAACGGGATATATGTATTTGCACCCTTTACGCTGACATGGTCTTTCTTTTTCCAGTCCTTTGTGTAGCGTGTTATGCGCATTACCTCAACGCTGTCGCTGTACTTGGCGTTCTTTTGTCCTGTAACGACATAATTGTAGTCGCTGCTGAAATATACTCCGCCGAAAATAGGAAGCTCAGGCGAAACGGTATATGTCGTAAGCAGTTTCTTTGCGCCCTGCGAATACTTTTCGACTTTGATCTTCTTGCCGATATACTCTGCACGCCAGATGTTCTGATCCTTATCTTCGTAGATGTACGAGTTATTTACATCAGTCCATATTGTATAGTCCTGACTTGATGCGTTGGTGCTCTTTGCGCCATTTGAGGCTGTCTTTATATCGGGTGAAACAAGATCAGCATTTGCCTTTACAGTTATCTTGACAGAAGCCTTGAGACCGCTGTTTGTCGTTACGGTTACCGTTGCCGTGCCTGCTCCTGTTGCATAGACCTTTCCGTCAGAAGAAACAGTTGCCACCTTGTTGTTGCTGCTTGACCATGTAAGGTTTTCGTCAAGTACGCTGTCAGTCTTAGCACTGAGCTTGATCGTCTTGCCGACAACCGTGTTCTTTGAAGGTGCCGTTATATTGACCTTGGTTGCTTTTTTCCATGGAATAACTTCAAGATAGAAACTATTTGCATCGTTTTCCTCGACAGCAATGATATTATTTCCTATCTTATTCATAGAGTAAACATGGGTCAGGGTATTGTATTTAGAGATCTGATTGGCTTTCTTATCATACTCATACATGGTATTGCCGTTGACGTAGATAACAAAAGAATCATTACCCTTGATGTATTCTGTTCTTACGCCGTAGCTGTAAGAATCGTAACCGTAATCATCATCTTTTTCAATATCATCTCTTTCTACGCCGAACATATACGGAGCGCTGTCTTTTGTAAGGTCAAACTTATTTGAATCTATTAAACCTACCTTGAGAGACATAAAGCGGCAGGTATATGCAAGGTATCTTCCGTCGAGCAGCACAGAGGAACAGTTATGCGATGAAACACCGTGCTGATAGAAAGCATCAATGTATTTTGAGTTGAAGGTGAGCTTGTTGTTTTCTGCGTTTGCAGAAAAAAGTGATGTCGTTGAATGATCGTAGCCCCAGTAAATATAGTTCAGATAACCTTCAAAATACAGGTTGCCGTTTGTTTCGTCATAGCCTGTGAATCTGTACACGGTATGTTCTCCGAAAGATACCTCTGAAACCTTTTTGCCGGCAGCTGTGAGCATATATATCTTTTTGTCGTCGGAAACGAATATATTGCCCTTTGCATTGGCTGCAACAGCAGTTACAGCGATCTTTGTTGAAATACGCTTTATAAGCTTTTTGGTATCAAGGTTATAGATATAAATGCTGTACAGAACCTCTCCGTTCTGATACCTGCTGCCCACGGCATAAAGCTTGTTTCCGCAGACATAAGAATTGTTTATCGAATCCGAAACGACCGATGAGAAATCATATACCTTTGAGGTCTTTGCCGTAGCTGCGGATATGAAATACAGAACTGAATCACTGAGAACATACAGTCCGTTGTTCTTTTCATTTGCATAGATACCGCCGTTAGATCCGAGCTGACTGAACGGAGCATTGCTTATCTTTTTTGCTCCGCTTTTCTCAAGAAGCTGGGAATCTATGAGCTTATAATCCATATCTGCATTTGCTGCATATTCCTCCGCCTTGCTTCCGAAATAACATTTCAGCACAAAGCCTTTGACATTTGTATCTTTATCCAGCGAAGCATCATAGCATCTTCCGAATGCCGAGCTTCCTATGCTTGTCACGCTCTTCGGGACCGAAACAGTCTTTAAGCTTGGGCAGCCATAAAAAGCATAAGTTCCGATCGTGGTGATACCTTCGGATAAGGTTATTGATTTAAGCAGATTGCAGTATTCAAACGCATGATCTCCGATCGTTTTAACGCTTTTCGGAAGTGTAACGGATTTAAGAGCTTTGCATTTGTAAAAAGCATAATTACCGATCGTTTCGAGTTTGCTCGGCAAGGTTATGCCCGTAAGATTCGGACAGTTGCCGAAAGCAGTCTCTCCAATAGTTTTCAGAGCGCTTGGCAAAGTCACGCTTTTAAGGTTTGAACAGCTGTAAAACGCATCTTCACCGATCTCAGTCACAGTGTCCGGGATAGTTACGCTTGTAATGGTGTTATTGCCATAGAATGCGTCTTTGATCTTCGTAACCTTCATTTTTTTGATCATTGAAGGTATCTTCACCGTTGCAGAACTGCCATTGTATGAGTCTATCTGCACCGTTCCGTCAGCAAGCTTTGTGTAATCATAATCGTCCGAAACCTCAGCGCTTGCAATAATACTTGTGCTCTCACCGAATGTTCCCTCAGGCAGCGCAGCAGCCGAGCCGAACAGCAGCACAAACGCCAGCACGCCCGATAGAATTTTCTTTTTCATAGTATTCCCCCATTCTCTGCTTTAGCAGATTTTTCAAGTTAATTATACTACTCTGCCACGCTAAAGTCAATGATAACCATATTTTTCAGCGCCTTGCACAATTTTCCCGTTCACAATTTGACACACAAAAAAAGTCGCACATTTCTGTCGCCTCGTCCAACTCTTCCCAGCTCTCCGCTGAACTCTTTTCCGCCCCAATTTCCGCACACCGCAACCGCTCCCAGCACAACAAAAAAGGCGCACATTTCTGCACGCCTTTCAGTCCGTATTAAGTTATACGCTCGCCTTTGCAATGGCCTTTACAAGCTCATCTGAAACTGCTCCCGTTCCGCCGAAAACAGTAAGCTTTCCAGCGTTCTTGGATTTCAGATAATTGATCTGAACATCCTGCAGCTTCTTGCCGTCTGCGAGGAAGAGAGCCTGCCTTGTCTTCGCAGCGTAAACTCCTCCAGCGAGTGCATCTGGGAAATCAAGACCCTTTGCAACACAAACTCCTGTGCCTGTCAGCACGTCCTTGAACGTATTGTTTACCTCAACGCAAGTGCTGTACCTGTTCGCACCAGCAACTCTTACAACGTTCTTGTTCACTGTCAAGCCGAGAGCCGTTGCCACGTTCTTCATCATCGCAT
>CAMZIK010000232.1 GCA_947307175.1 uncultured Clostridia bacterium | reverse complement strand
GCTTCTATCATCGTTTCTGCGCTGTTGTCATTCAGCATCAGAGAACAAGTGCAGCGCCGACTGCTACTGCGGCAATATAGCCAAAGATCACAACATATACCATTTTATCCGCCTCACTTTCATGTGAATTTCATTTGTTCTTTACTGTGTCTATATAATAACATACCGACCCTTGCAATATCCTTGCATATTTCATCTTTTTTTCTGATGTGTGATATTTTTTTCACCAGGTTCAGGTGCCGAGGAGCCCTTTCGGTATGTTCATATAAGTGGGATCGTCCGAGCCAAGGAAAGGAGACATATTGTACCAGCTATCATTGGCACGGAGATAACCCATAGTCTGTATCATCTGATGATTCTGGAAGATATTATCAAGGTTGAGCCCGAATATCATAAGTCTTCCTATCTCACTGTCGCCGGAGGTCATATTGTCAATGCTCATATCAATGTTTTTGAGAACGATCCTCAGAGCAGTGCTGATATCCTTGATAAGTGAGGGATCGAGCTGCCCGCTTATCTGCGGGGTGCTTTGCATATAATGAATCAGGCTTTCGATCATAATGTCCTTCGGACTGGCAATGATATCAGTCTTATCATCTTTCCCTGTGATCGTGTCCCAGATGTACTCGACCGTATTGACCGTAATACCCGCAGGGCTGTAATTGATTATCATAGAAGTAAAAACGTTGAGCAGTATATCACCGACATTGATATTGTTGAATATCACACCGAGATCTCCGCCGTCGTTCATATAATGAAGAATGTTTCTGAGAGCGTCCTGCAATCCTGAATTTACATATTCTTCTCTTGAGATCTTCGAGGTGAACACATCAAGTGCGTTCTTGATTATGACCGAGCTCGGGATCTCATCACCGTCCGTTATGCCGGAAAGACTGAACTCCTTATTTTTTGAAGCTGCCGGAGCATAGGAGCCCGCCCTGTCATTTCCGACAATTTGTGTCAGCTGCTCCATGACCTTATCCTTTGGTATACTGTCCACATAATGATCCACACCGTATCTCTTGAATCCCATAGCAAAGGGTGCAACATAAGTAACAAGATCGTTCGGGTCGATGATGTTGTGAATGCTGCTGTAGTCACGGTCAGAGCGCTCCATTTCGGCAATACCGCCCTGCGGTGCCTCCAGACAGTAAGCGTAGACCTCATTGCCCTTGTCCTGATACTTGTCGATAAGGCGCTTGGCAGTAAGGTTGGCAACTGCGCCGCCTCTTGAGAAGCCCTGCAGCCAGATATTCGCCTTGCCCTCTTCAAGCCTGTCAGCAATATCCGGGTGCTCGCCGAGATAGCTGCTCAGGTAACGCATCACTCTGTCGGCGGAATCGGCAAAGCCCTTTGCCTCGCCCTCCGTTCCGAGCGTAACGTTCGAGCTCCACTCGCTGTCATAGTTGGCGCTTCTTATTGTGATAGAAACGACCTTTTCAAGACCGCTGGCTGTTTCGATATCCTTGCTGCCTATCGCGCAGGCAATGGAATCGGTGGTCGGCTTAACGAGGTATGTGTCGGACACCTCAACGAATTCAAATTTGCACTTCTCAAGCAGATCCGTTATGGTCTTTCCGCCGTTTGACCAGTCGCCGTTTTCAACGTAGGTTGAGGAGGCGTTAGCCATTATATCGGACATGGTTGCCAGATGTGGATCGAACTCTGTCGGGTCTGTCAAAAAGAACCCGTCAGAATACCGGAATTCAATATCATTATCATCGAAATCGTGGATAATAGGAAAGCCGTTGTAGTTAGCGCCGATATTGAAGCTCGTGTGTTCATTGCAGCAGGCATAAGCATTGAAGCTCGCAGCAGTTGTCATCATCATTACTCCTGCCACAACGGAAACGGCTGCCCGCCTGATTTTTCCCTTTGATCTGTTTTCTGTTTTGTTCATAATACTCTCTCCTTTTTTGGATTGCTGTTACGGATCATCGCTGCGGGATCTCGCAGCTTATGAAAGCATACCGTAGATCAAAGCTGCTGCTGCGCTTCCGAACAGTCCGACTCCAAGAATGCAAAAGCTGATCATTTACTATCGCTCCTTTCTTATCAATTGCATTTTTATATGCTCAGATACTGCTGATAGCATAAACTATCGCTCCGATAAGTGCCGCACCGGCACAAGCACCGAGAAATGAGATCATCCGGTCCACCTCCTTTACAGATTTGTTATTTCCTTTGGTCTGACTGTATAATAACATACCGACCCTTGCATTATCCTTGCACTATTCTGTGATTTTCAAAAAAGCTGAATAAATTTTTCCGGAGATAAAAAACCGGCCTGCGCTTTGAAGCACAGACCGGGTCTGATAACTGTATTTATCTGTTGAAATTCGTCATATATGTCGCATCTGAAGGCTGTTTTCACCAGGATCCGGTATATCCGAACGAGCAGTCAGCCGGGTCAATGAAGTTTGTCATATAAATATCCTGCGAAAGAGATCTATCAATATAGTCGCAAACAAGGCAGCCTGTATAAAGGGTCGGGTTATGCTCCAAAAGAGCTCTGAGCTTTGGATTGATGTAATCTGCACCTTCTTTCGGCCATACCATGGCCTCTTTATCGCTGAACAGATTGTAAAACGGATGGATCACTCTTAATGCAACTTCATACCAGTTCTGATAGCTCATGCTCGCATAGATGATGTTGAATGTATCCAGACCCACATCTTTTCCTGCGTCTGAGTAGTATGCTGCATTGTGGGGCCCCACTAGAGAGTTGTAAACATATTCCCATTTCTCGGCTTTGGGAACATCATACATATCCTCCGTATTTACTACGCAATTATGCACCCCGCCGTATGCAGTCTCATCCAGAGTTTTTTCTTCGGTATTTCCACCGCTGAAATTGTGTACATCAATTCCCCAGCTGCGGAATTTAAAAATGTTGCCATCCTCGAAAGTCATAAACTTATCCTTCTGAGTCGTTTCTCCGAAGTCAAGTCTGCTGAACAAATACATCTTGCCTCTTACCTCGCCGAGTGTGGGAACATGGTCGCCGTAATACAGCTCTCCGCCGTCAGCCATATCCTTTAAAAAGTTCCAGGTCTCATTTTGTGCATTGTTATCATAGCGGTCGCATTTCACCTGAAGAAGTATCGTTTCACTTGGGTTGTCTCTGAGAAAATTCCTCATTTGTGCGAAAACGTCACCAAGAGTCATCCTGCAGTCTGCGCAATTATAACAATTGACTTTCCCGTGGCACATATACAGCTCGCCGTTATCATCACAGCAAACCCGCAGATCAAAGTATCTTACACCGATTTCGAGCAGCTCATTGATGTAAAAATACTGCGTCTGTGCAAAATGACCCATTCCGATAATAACATTTCTTGTCGAGGCATCGTGCGCTCCGGGAATGCTCATGTCGCTGATCTTTATGTCGTCCGGCAGAGCACCCATCCAGCTGCTGCTTTCGATTTCCTCGGTGCCGTATTTGGTGTCGAAGGTCTGAGCAGATGCGCTGAATGATAATGAACTTGCGATCATAACAGCAGATACTGCGGCCGCTGCCAGTCTGCTGATCGTTTTTCCGATAAATGTGTTTCTTTTCATAACAATTCTCCTTTTTTACTTTGATACTGTGTTTATCACACTGTTTGTCCGGGGTATTCCCCTTGCTGTGATCATAATATACCATACCGACCCTTGCAATATCCTTGCAAGGGAATGAGGAGATTAAAAAATACGGACACACAGACAAAGCTCCTTGACTCTGACCTTTTCAAGTGATATAATAAAATCGGAATAAAGCAACGAGGCTGTACACAGTGACAATAGCCGATAAAACAGGCTGCCTGCAAAGGAGGAACAGGACAATGAGGATACTCTGCCTTGACGATGAGGAGCTGGCATTGCAGATGCTGGAGCTTTCGATCAAAAAAGCAAAGCCCGATGCGGACGTTACCGCTTTTGACGATCAGGATGAGCTTATAACGGACGCCGAGAAAAACGGCTGCGACATTGCCTTCCTTGATATTCACATGAGAGGAATGAACGGCGTTGAGGTCGCAAAAAAGCTCAAGGAGATCAATCCCAAAATGAATATCATCTTTGTAACGGGCTTTTCGGAATATGCAGGCGACGCTATGAATATGCACGCAAGCGGATATAT
>CAMZIK010000231.1 GCA_947307175.1 uncultured Clostridia bacterium | reverse complement strand
TTTGAGATACTTAACAGCAAGGTGGTCATAGATCAGAATGGCGACGCTTTTTATGATAATTGCAGGGAGCCGATGAACCGCATAGTTTTTCGTGATTTTGAGCTTGAAGAGCTGATACAGGAGCAGGAACGCATAAGGTTCAGATTAGAGGATGGGGAGTTCCTGCGATGTTTTGTTTCTTATGAAAATTCCAATGAAATGAAGCTTTGTTTCCTTATGCACCATCTCGGCGGCGACGGAAAGTCCCTCTGCTACTTCATAGAAGCATTTATGAAAAGCCTCAGCGGCGAAAAATGCGAGTATCGCAGGATACAGCTGCTGAACAATGAGACACTGCCGAACACATCAAAGCTGTCTTTCCTTGCTTCATTAGTGACGAAGATATATAACAGAAAATGGCAGAAGCAGCGCAGGATCTTCGGCTTTGATGATATGGAAGCGGCATATAAAAGTTTCTGGAAGTCACATAAAACAACGATGAAAAACGTTGTGACTGAGAGCATAGAACTCAGTCAAAAGCTTAAGGAATGCAAAGCAAACAAGATAGGCTTTACTTCATATACTATCGCAGAAATGATACAGGATATACCGCATATGCAGGAGATAGGTCTTGCAGTAGACGGCAGACAGGACGGCAACAGAACAATGAGCAATCAGGCAACGGGTATAGCGGTCAGATACAGGTATGACAAGGGAAAGACGCTTACTGAGAATGCTGCCGTTATCGACAGAGTGATGAAGAAAAAGCTGAACGATGAAAATTATAAATACCTTGTTCTGCGTTTTATGAGTGCATTTGAACCTACACTGGTTGATGCTGTAAATCTGGAATTTGCAGGATATTTTCATAGCAAAAGCACAGAAAAGCTTGCGAAAATACTGGGCTATGGGCAGAATACCAAGGATCTGAGCATAACAAATCTGACAAGGATCGATATACCGACTGATTACGGGAAGTACAGGCTTACCGACCTCATTTTTGTGCCTCCCGTTGTGTCCTACGGTAAAAATATAATCGGTATGGTCACAGTTGGCGATCATCTGAACACAACATATCATCATTATTTGAAGTGATGATAAGAATTCTGACACTATATTGCAAAATGGGGTGTAATAAATGAGCTTTGATTTCGATATAAGTGTACGCATCAAGGACAAACGAACTGGCGATATAATTTCAGGTCCGAAAGTTATTCCTGCGCCTGCAAGTGATTATGTCGGCTATGAAGAAATCTGCTGGTGGAACAGCAGTATGTTCCTTGATATTCCTGTTGCTCTTTTCAAGATATGCAGTAAGTATACCGAAAAGGAGTATCCGATTGAAGAAGGTATGGAAGGAAATGCCATAGTCTTTGTGCCGAGAGCTGCCATGCGCGAAATCTGTTCTCATATATACAGCAGATGCTGTGTACCAGATTCAGAATTAACTGAGGAAAGAGACTGGCGTTGGTGGGAAGGTTATGAAGTGACCAATCAAGTCAAAGCAGAAGAATTGAAGAACTTTTTATGCTCCCTTGACAGTATAGAAAAACTGAATGAAGATACGGGAATTGCAGAGGATTATATCGGCGATCTCCGGAAAAGAGAAGAATTCAAAAATAATCCACAGGGATATGAATTTGAGTTTATGCTCGATTATCATTACTGCCGTCCACAGAAATAATTGAGCTAAGCACTTGTCCAAATGGACAGGTGCTTTTTATACCTCTGAATTGTCTATTATAAGCAGTGCGTCCAATTGTCCGGTTTTTTTCTAAAAAAGAAACTCGCCCGTGAAGGGCGAGTTGTTGTATTATGTACTTTGATCACATCAACAGATGACAGTGTATTGCATTTTCTTTAAGATTTTTTGCTTGCTACTTTATTGAAAATAAAGTTATACAACTTGATTATATTTCCAACCAATATTGCTGCAATGATGCTGCCCTCGCGGACTCCTTTGAGCTTGCCGAGGAAGATCAGACATATTGCAGCTGCAATAGCTATGTACAGAATATCAAAGAATATTTTCACATTTTCGTATCTGAAACCAAATACCTTGCTGATAGCACGGTTCATAGCTTCACCTGGCAGCATTGCTACTGCGCCTTTCAGCTGTACCCATATTCCAAGTGCAAGTATAACGCAGCCGAGAAGCATGAATAAGAACTGCATCGGATAAGTTGTGACTACTATATCCTTTATCATCCATACAGAGAAATTTGTAAGATAACCGTATACAAATGCAAGTATGGTCTGAATTGCTATCTCTAAATAATTGCATTTGCCTTTCTGTACGACGACTTGTATCGCTATCTGTATTACGCTGAGCAGATTCAGCCAGCCGCCAAAGGATAATATTGAACTTACAAGTGATACCGAATATGGCACGGACGCAACAGGCGATGTTCCAAGACCTGCTTTTGCCGAGAAAGCAACGCCCATTGAAGCGATGAACAGTCCCACAAGGAACAGAGAATAACGCTTTATCATATCCGGCATATTATGAGCAGATGAGGTCTTATTATTGCTTTGATTTTTACGCTCTGTCATAATAATTCTCTCATTTTAGGTGTTATAAGCCAGCATTCTTCAAGTTCCTGATCACCACAGGACCATGCACCGATAGAATATCTGTGATCATCCTTCAGCAGTATCTTTTTTGTTTCAGACCATAGTGTGTCGATAACGCTCTGCTCTTCGTCCTGCTCCATCAGATCTTCGATTCCCTGAATGATAAGGTTTACGGCAAGATATTTCTGCCATTTGTCCATATCATCAGAATACTTGTTATAGAATACGATGTAGTCAGATGTGTGCTTTGGATCTCCTGCACACCATTCCCAGTCCTGTTCGTCTGCAAAAGGTAATCTGACACTGCATTCTTCATTTATCTTTTCATAGAAATTGTTCATATCTGTATCCTCAATTACTATAATACTACTTTAATTGTCATTACAATTATATCATAAGAATAGTTAGAAATCAATCTCAGGTGGTATGAGTAACTCATAATAGCTTGGCTTGTAGTTGATTTTGAAACGTGTAAGGTGTATAATAAATACATATTATTTATTTAGGTGGGGACTATGAAAAAGTTTTTGGCAATTATAATTATGACAGTATTGACAATAGGAGCTGCGATGTCATTTCCGGCTTATGCTGCGGATGTAGACTCAGTTTTGAATGATCCTGATTGGATCGATTACGTTGAACGCTCTATAGATATTGATAAGACACCGGGACTTGCCGTTGCAGCAGTAAAAGGTTCGGATGTTGGGTTTAAGAATTGGGGATATGCCAATATAAAAGAAGAAACGCCAATGACGGAAGATACGCCCGTACATATAGGCTCTTGTTCAAAAGCTTTCACTGCACTGTCAGTCTTGCTTTTACAGGAAGAAGGAAAGCTTTCAATAGAGGACAGCATTTCCGAATATATACCATGGTGGCACGTTACATACAACGGACAGGATGCAGACATAAAGATATGGCAGCTTCTGAATCATTGTTCAGGAATTCCCAATGCAGCAACCATGGCAAAGTATCCTTTAGGAACAGATGCAAACGAAGAGGAAGTTTCACGTATTGCTGAAAATCTTGAACTTGTATCTGCACCCGGTGAAAAATATGAATACTGTAATCTGGGATACTGTATTCTTGCATATCTTACTGAAACTGTCAGCGGTATGTCATTTGATGAATATGTTGTAAAAGAGATAATGCAGCCCATAGGCATGACACACAGCGGATATGACTTGCCTATTGCTCAGGGGTATGAATACTTCTGGGGAAGACCGATAGCATATGATGATGTAAATCCGAAAGGAACTGAGGGAGAGGGACTTGTTGTTACTACTCCTTCAGATATGGTTTTATGGATGAAGGCGCAGATGGGACAGCTGGAACTGCCATTGGATCTCGCAAATGCAATTACTGCATCTCATGAAATAATTCAGTCTCATCAGCCAAAGGATGATCCGAACAATAATTATTTTAATGGATGGAATACTGCATCAGACGGAGTATTGAGGCATTCCGGAATGAATCCTAATTATACGGCACGAGTAATAATTGATACTGAGAATGATATTTCTGTATTTACAGTATGCAATTCTACAGCGGAAACACAGTATTATGCTGCAAGATCATGTTATCTTATGCTCTTGGGGAAAAAC
>CAMZIK010000230.1 GCA_947307175.1 uncultured Clostridia bacterium | reverse complement strand
CATCGGTCATCCTTCTGTCCAAGAACCTCCAGCCTCTTCCGGAGAAGTTCCACGGACTGACAAACACGGATATGCGTTACCGTCAGAGATACGTTGACCTTATCATGAATGATACATCAAGGGATACGTTCATCAAGAGATCAAAGATCATCTCAACGATACGTAAGTATCTTGACGGACAGGGCTTTATGGAAGTTGAGACTCCGATGCTCGTTTCAAATGCGGGCGGAGCTGCTGCAAGACCGTTTGAGACTCACTACAATGCGCTCAATGAGGACGTAAAGCTGAGGATAAGCCTGGAGCTTTACCTCAAGAGACTTATTGTCGGCGGACTTGAAAAGGTATACGAGATAGGCAGAGTTTTCAGGAACGAAGGCGTTGACGCAAGACACAATCCTGAGTTCACGCTGATGGAGCTTTATCAGGCTTACACGGATTACCACGGCATGATGGAGCTTACCGAGAATATGTTCAGACACGTAGCTATGGAGGTCTGCGGAAAGACCTGCGTGCCTTACGGAGAGTACGAGATAGACCTCGGAAAGCCGTTTGAGAGACTGACGATGATAGATGCTGTCAAGAAGTATTCGGGCGTTGACTTTGCACAGGTAAAGACTACCGAGGAAGCAAAGGCGCTTGCCAAGGAGCATCACGTTGAGTTTGAGGACAGACATTCAAAGGGCGATATTCTCAATCTGTTCTTTGAGCAGTTCGTGGAGGAAAATCTCATTCAGCCGACATTCATAATGGATCACCCTGTTGAGATCTCGCCGCTGACAAAGAGAAAGCCCGACGCTCCCGATTATGTCGAGAGATTCGAGCTGTTCATCACAGGCAGAGAGATGTGCAACGCATACTCTGAGCTGAACGACCCGATCGACCAGAGAGAAAGGTTCGCAGCACAGGAGGAGCAGTTCGCCAACGGTGACGAGGAAGCAAACCACACTGATGAGGACTTCCTGCGTGCGCTGGAGATAGGTATGCCTCCTACGGGCGGTATCGGATACGGTATCGACAGACTTGTTATGCTGCTTACAAACTCGCCTGCGATAAGAGATGTCCTGCTGTTCCCGACAATGAAGAGCATCGACAAATAAACCACGCAGATGCGTTGCTTTAAGCACATCAAGTGCTGATTTTACGACCAATTTACGACCAGACAAGGAGAAACGCCAAAAAGATAACGGCTGTTGCATCAATTTGCAACAGCCGCTTTTTAGTTCATTGGCATATCAGCCATAGCTTTCATCTGATCTCTCCGGGCGTAGATCACATCGGTCACTATGACCTTGTGCTCGTTCTCGTTGATCCAGAAATAGACGTAATAGTTTCCTATAACAAGCTGATGTATGCCCTCTGTCCGCCACGGTTCGTCCTCGGTCAGCTTCACCTTGTTAGGAAATGTGTCAAGCCCGAATATAGCATCGAAGATTTTTTTGACCGTGTTTCGGGCAGCCTGCGGTGCTTTCAGCTTGTTTCTGATATAGGCGGCTATCCCTCTTATCGACGCTTCGGCAAAGGCTGTGACCTCAATATCGTACTTAGTCATCGCCGAGTTCTCCTATCAGCCTTTCATAAACCTTTTCGGCAGGAGCAGTCATTCCCTCTTTAGCCTGAGCAAGACCGACAGCCATTCTCTGATCGAATTCTTCCTTGGTCATCTCGTCTCTTGCTTTAAGCTCATTCATAGGCACAGACGGACGGAACGGCAATCCGTTCCAAAGAATGATCTCACGGTAAAACATATTTATAGCCGTAGATACGGGAATTCCGAGCTTTTCCATTACAGCCTCTGCTTGCTCCTTGATTTCGGGTTCAACTCTTGCTGTGACATTTGCAGTTCTTGTTGCCATAGTATCAACCACCTTTCTGATACTATTATACCACATTGTATCGCAATTTGCAATACAATTCAAAAAACATTTGCATTATCTTTAAACAGACAGGCATATCCTGCAAGTAAAACAAAGCGGTTCACTATGACAGTCCTTTATTTTCCACCATAACACGAGCAAATGCTGATATTTCACCATAGTCTTTTTCACCAATCGGTATAAACTTAACCTCACCCGTAGTACAATCAAGAATGCTTAGCTTAGAGCGAAAAATAAAGAAAATCAAATCATATTTTTCCTCAGATCAGGGCTTGAATTTCTACAATTGGAGAGAAGCTGACAAGGGTTCTCTTGTGTGGTACATTCAGTTTGGCTGTGTCTGCGGTGGTAATGAGGTAAACATCTTCTGTATTTCAGCTTCAAGACCTCGGTAAAACAGAAAGGGAAATAAACCTATGAAAAAAACAAAATGGTTTAAACGGATAACAAGCGTTTCGATTATTACACAAGATCGCTGCCTGAGCGAGTGACCATGGCTGATACGATCAAATATATACTGAATAAAAGGTCTGATGTGGATATTTCCATGTCAGACTTTTTGAATTATGAACACTGTGTAAATTTTACAGATAAAGTATAATGTAGAAATTATCCCTTAACATATACTATACTAAAGTGGTATAATATAAGCATAAAACAAGGGCGCAAAAGCCCGTAGAAAGGAGACTTTTAACATGAACAACAAAACAAACACTAACGAGATCACCTACAAATTTCTGGCAACGATCGAGGTTCTTCAGGAGGACGGCTCAGGATGCTACATGGAAGTTGAGGACATATACGACTCTATCAAAGATGTGTTCAGCGACTTTCTGAAGTATAAGGCAAAAGGTCAAAAACCCAGATACATCAAGATCGATGGAACAGGATATCACATCGAGATAAGCAAATCGCTTGATCTTTGCTCGTTTAATATTGACCTGGACAAGCTGATCACCAACGAGGTCAAGTGTGATGTGCTTGATCAGTTTATCAATCTCATGGAGTACAACGCTGCTGTGATCGAGTAGCAACACCCTCGCCAGAGCGACTGTTACCTTTGGCTATGTCAAAGGTAATAAGGAGCTACATCTGACACAGATGTAGGCAGGGCAAGCAAAACAAGGAGATATACTATGCGCAGAACGATCAGCTACAGCAGAGGGAAAGGGAAACTGCGGCACACCAACCGCAAGTTCCTGCCCTCTAATGTGGACAGAAACAGAATAGCAGACAACATAATAATCACTCAGGAAAGCCTTAAAGAAGCTTACGATAAGTTGTTCGGACGACAGCTTAAAGTCTACAACGAAAAACAAAAGCGTGATGACAGAAAGATCAAGGATTATTTTGAAAAGCTCTTCGGAACCGACAACGAAGATACGATCGTAAAGAACAGCAACAAGCAGCAGTCGTACTATGAGTATGTTGTTGGTATCGGTGGGAAAGAGAACACGGCTCTTGTCAGCAAGACGCTTAGCGACGGAACCGAGGTCAAGGCAAATCCCGAAGCAGCAAGAATAGCAGCAATATGCTTGAAAGAGTATATTCTCGGAAATGTCAAGATCGGAGTAAAGAGCTTTACATGAAGAAACCCTAATTTCTATATCTTCAATGCAGTGATCCACATGGACGAGCTGACACCGCACCTGCATTATGACTTTATTCCTTTCTCCGACGGATTCAAGAAAGGCATGAGCAGACAGCAGGGCATAAATAAAGCCCTTGAAGCTATGGGATACGGCAAGGGCGCACAGGCTATATATAACTATACTCAGACAGAGCGACTTGTCTTTCAGAAGATCTGTGAGGCTCACGGCTTTGAGATCGAGCCTCAAAAGAAGGGCAGAGGCTTTACTATCCCCACAAGGCTTATGGAGACTTACTATCCTATCGTACAGGCTAATGAGCGCAAGATCGCCGAGCAGGATAAGCAGATCGTTGAGAGAGCCGCTGCTCTTGCCAAGCTCCCGAAGAAACCCACACCGCCCACGGACTTTCCCTTTCAGACAAAAGAACAGTGGATAGAGTATTACCGTCAGCTTGATGAGTGGAACACTCTGTACGGCAGTGCTGAAAAGCTCAAGCCTATTGCCGAGGATCTTAAAGAGATCACAGAAGATGTGCATGCTAAGAAAAAAGAGTACGAAACCAGACTTGCCGTGCTTAATGAGCGTGAGAAGCATTTTGCCGATGAACTGCGCAAGGGCATAGAGGAAGGCATAGCAGCTGACAGACGCACCACAGAGCTTGCAGAACGGCGCACGGCTGCAATGCGGTCACGGGCAGATATCGCTCCTGCGTACAAAGAAAAATACAGCCGTATATTTGCTAA
>CAMZIK010000229.1 GCA_947307175.1 uncultured Clostridia bacterium | reverse complement strand
CTATGCTGAAGGACTTTCCCGACAGCCAAACAATGTATGAATACGATGACTATGTTGCAAATCCGAACCAGGATTCTGCCTCTGCTTTCATATCAGAAGTGCTCGAAAGATACTCAGACAGAATGGACAGCATGCATAATTATATCTCATATCTTGCTAACAGACCGGGAGCAGTCAAGCACGGCAAGCATGCTCTTTTCAGTCAGGATGATAAGGAAATTGAACTCAACAAAGTCGCAAAAGAGATAGCTGAACATAAAGGAAATGTGTGGACTCATGTGGTTTCCTTGCGCAGAGAAGATGCTGAAAAGATGGGATACACTGATCTGAATTCATGGAGAGATCTTATTCTTCGAAACATACCAGTGATAGCAAAACAGTCAAAGATAGATTTGAAAAACCTAAAATGGTATGCTGCGTTTCATGATAAGAAAACTAATCCGCATGTTCACATAGTGGTTTATTCAACAAATGTCAAAGAAGGGTTTTTAACAAAAACAGGTATCGAAAAGATCCGTTCTGCGTTTGCAAATGATATCTATCATGACAAGCTTTATTCTCTTTATGGCCAGCAGAACACGCTAAGGAATGAGTTGAAAAAGAAGTCGGAAGAACTGATGTCATCGCTTTCATTTGTATCAAAAGATGATTTTGATGTGACTGCAAAAATGGTTCAGCTGGTTACAAAACTATCATCACAGCTAAAAGAACACAAGGGTAAAAAGTATTATGCTTTTCTCAAACCCGATGTCAAACAGACCGTTGATGAAATCTTCTCACAGCTTGCCAAAAACGAAAAGATCCAAAAGATGTATGAACTCTGGTGTGAGCTCGAACAGACAAAACACGATACCTATTCATCAGCAAAGATATCGTTTCCGCCTCTGACAGACAATGTGCAGTTCAAATCCGTCAAGAATATGATCATACGAACTGTACTTGACATGAACTTGCCTGAACTGGAAGAAGCCGCTGAACAAGAGCAAGCTAATCAAGAAGGAACGGACTACTCCCCTGCTGATATTGCCATTAGCGACAACCCATCTGATGACAACTCAGAACAAACAGTAAAACAAGCAAAAGAGCAAGAGGCTCTCACAGCAACTGTGATGAGCCTCTTTGTTAATTTGTGTAGTATTATCCGAAATGATTGTGCTCAACAGCAGCATAAAATAAAATCTAAAGTCGACAAGAAGTTGATGCGAGTGATACGAAAGAAAGAGATTGCTATGAGAAATAAGTATGATGATATGACATTTACTCCGCAATAACATCTCCTTGCATATAAACATCATATTTCATACATATACAAAGGAGACTCACACCAATAAAGTGATATAAGTCTCCATATTAATCGTATCTATTAAACCTTTATTCTGCTTATGCACTCACCCGTGTCATCATCAAACACAAAAACATACTCACCGCAGGCTTCAAATGTATACTTGCCGCCCTTCTTTATCTCCGTGGCTTTCTTCTTTGATGTTTCTTTCCAATCATCAACTGAGTAGGTTATGTAATAACCGTCATAGAATGTTATCGCTTTTTGGCTGTCATAATACAGTATTCTCTCGTGTTTTCTCGTTTTATGCTCGGCAGTTTTCTTGAATGTCTCTTTGCTTATAACAGTAATATAGTCGTTATAATGCCCATCCAAAGCCCATTGTGAACTACTTCCATACCCATTGCAATCCATACCAGCCCATACTATGCTATCACCTGACATCTTGATTTGCAGGGCTGTATGAATATTGGGCAACTCTATCTCATCTTTTTTTATTTCATCTTTCAGCCTTATATCGAAAAGAGAACTATGCAGCCCGTCAGTAGTTATGATCCTGTCATTTGTATAATATGGAATCTCAAAATCTCCGAAATATCCGCATTCGTCCCACAGAATCGAATTATCCGTCTGCTTCGATGAATCAAAAATTTCTACACCCAAATACATATTCTTGCTGATGTTTGTATCTTCCATAGTAACCGCAGTATACTTGTCAAGTTTATATATCTTACAAGAACCTGCTTTGGTTTCAGACTTCTCGAAACTACATTCTTTCAGTTCTTCATCATAAGCCACAAAGCCGTTCCCATTGCCGCTGTTTGCCGCAAAGTAAATATCGTCATAAACTGCAAAGCTCTTAAATCCGCTTTTGATTTTTCCGACCGTTTCCGATTTGAAATCCCCCGACAATGCCATTATCTCACCGCTGTCTTTGAGATAAACATACAGCTTGTCACCGCTTGCGGACAAAACCTTTTTGCCCTTTATGTCACAAACGCATTCGTTGTTCTCACACGAAAAAATGCCGTCCTCGTTAGAATACAGATAGTCATCGCCAAAATGCACAACGGTCTGCCCGTCACGATTTATGTATATCTTATCGGGGGCGTGAAGATAAAGCTGTCCCCAGACTATTAAAAACACTATCACTGCAAGAGCAGCAAATAATATCAGGTATTTTTTCTTTGTCTTTGTCATTTTTCTCCATCTCATCAAAGAATAATGTACATATAAAAAATATAATGCTTAGATAGTAATATCCTGTATACATTATTTGTGTCAAAAGCATCTGATTTATCGTTCAAATTATATACACCAAAAGTATTATCCGAATTTGGGTTATATTCTACGGTATATGTATGCTTGTTAACAGTGTCAAACTTCACTGAAATAATAGCAGCTTTTCCAATTTCACTCGCCTTCTTCAATTTATCACACATCATATTGCTAAAGCCAATTTGATCATTTGGCTTCCAACATAAAAAAATGAAAAAGTTCATACCTATTAATACATATCCCTTGTTATATGATATGAGGCAATTTTCAATCTTAGACGGATTGCTACCCCACCAACCAGAATTCCATACTAACAAAGCGTTTATTTCAAACTCAGCAACAAGCTTAAAGAAATCAAGTGTTTCTCCTGAAATAGTCAGGGCAT
The DNA here is from genome assembly GCA_947307175.1 of uncultured Clostridia bacterium. Lineage (GTDB taxonomy): Bacteria > Bacillota > Clostridia > Oscillospirales > Ruminococcaceae > Hominimerdicola. The sequence continues at coordinate 1,308 of CAMZIK010000229.1, read as the reverse complement.
TATATGTTGCAATAACTTCGCATACGTTTTTGTTCATCTGTTCATCACCAAATTTCATTTCTGGGAAATCAGTTAATCCTTGTCTGTGCAGCAAATAGCTATTTTTATATGGTATTTTATTTGTTACATCATTCTTATCTTTATCCACTGCGTGGTCTTTAAAATTATGATTTTTATTATTTTGATAGTTTTCTAAAGCTCTAATTACATCAGAATTAGGATCAGCAACAAGTCCCATATAGTAAATATATAACTGACCAAATCTAACCCAATCAGTAATCTCCACCAACTTAAAATCAGACGAAGTATCTCGATCAGAAGAAGCTGTGACTTCATCGTCTTGGCAATCTAGGTATAGTGGTTTGTTTCCATCAGAACTAAGAATCTTGGAACGAATAACTATTCCTGAATCGTTTTCTTTTTTCTCAGGTTTGTTATACATCAGTACTTCCCAAAGCTGATTTTCAGAATTGCTTTTTGGTTCAAAAGAAACCTTGTTGTTTTCTGATGAATTAGAAGAAAGCGTTAATGACAATTTTTCGTTGTTCATCGGGTGGATTTGATATCCGTTTCCACACCATTCAAATCTGAATTTTTGATTATCATCACCATTTTTATCATACATTATAGGTATGCTGCCAGCGCTTGTCGATGCGTTCTTTACATCAAGATATTTGTCATTAATACCACGTATGAAATAGATTTCATTATCAAGGAAATCATACTTATCACCTAAGAACTCTGGCTTATTCATTCTATCGGGATCACAAATATCAGAATACCCATCTCCATCTGAATCCTGAACCAACGGATTAGATATCATATGATGATAGTATTTCAAAATTGTATTTCCATTATCATCTACAGTCTCCTCACAAACCCTATTAATCTCAACTTCAACATCATCATCCAAACCATCCCCATCAGTATCCTTTTTCTTCGAGTCGGTTTGGTATCTTGTGCCTGATGAATCCACGATCAAACCATAGTTTTCCTCATCATCCGAGAACGCATCCTCGTCAGAGCGAGCGACATTTGGGAAGATCTTATCCGCATCGAACTCACTATACAGCTCATTGAGAGTGATTGCCTTATACACTTTTCCATTTGTTTCATCAGCAATTTTCTTTAGATTAGTATTATCAAGATCGCCCTTTGCAAATTCACCTATGCACACAAAATTAATCGGAATAGTCTTATACAACTGATAATGATCAAATGTGCATCCTGCATTAATATGCCACTGTGAATATGCTTTCAATTCACTTTCACTTACATCCAGATCACGGTCAGTGATAACTATGATCC
>CAMZIK010000228.1 GCA_947307175.1 uncultured Clostridia bacterium | reverse complement strand
GTCAAAGCCAACACCGTCATCGGAAACGATTATCTCATAATCCGTGTCTGTCTCACGAGTTGCGATAGTCACCGTTCCGCCATCCTCTTTCATACCAACTCCGTGCTTTACAGCGTTCTCGACAAGCGGCTGTACCGACAGAAGCGGTATCTCAAAGCTGTCTGCCTGTATGTCATACTCGATATTGAGCTTTTTGCCGAAGCGAAGCTTTTCGATATACAGGTATTTTTCAAGATGTTCAAGTTCTTTTTTAAAAGGTACGGGTGCGGTCTGTTTGAGCGAATCCATATTGCCTCGCAGATAGTCAGAGAACTTTATCGTAGCCTCATATGCGGTCTCAGGTCTTATCTTGCACAGCATCGCTATCGAGGACAAGGCATTGTACATAAAGTGCGGTCTTATCTGGCTGACCATAACGCTGACCTTTGCCTCGTAAAGCTCCTTTTGTATCTGCTGATACCTGATAGCTTCAAGCCGCTGCTTTCTCAGGTCGAAAATTATCTGCACTATCTGTGCAAGCATCGTTACTGCAAGACCGTATGTGAAAAAGTGCAGACTTGTAAAGCTAATAAACTGATTGAATATATCAAGGATAAGTCCGATTATCATTGGTGTCCACATTATCATCGAAAGCAGTGCGGTGCGGGAGCTTTTCATCTCCAATGACAGAAGTATTATGAACACTGCTGCGGTCAGTCACATGATGATATTGACATATGCTCCTGTCACTACCATATCGCTGACTGCAAAGATATGCAGCACAGCAGAGACCATGACCGCTATCATTACGCACACCGTCATAATTCCGCTGACTGTTCTGGATATGTGTTTAGTCAGATATGACCTGAAATATACAACAAGAGAGACCGAAAACAGGTGCGTTGTCATTCTGTCGGTAAACAGGCAAACAGAGCCGTCTGTTATCCAGCACCCGAGAAAGCTGCTCAAGGTCTGCATTATCATATACAGTCCCCAGAAAAAGCACAGCGCACCAAAGGATATATACTTGAAATCCACTCTGCCAAGTATGAAGCCGGCGATCGGGAAGAAAAAGATGCCGAACAGACAGACGAGCGCTAACAGCAGGACCAGCGGCATAACGTTTTTCAGAATCCGCAGATGTATCCCGTTGCCCTCGCTCAGCGTTACGGTGAAAAGATCGCTGAAATTTGCAGGGGAGTAAGTATACGGGTTTTCAAATGATATAACAAATTCGCTGTCCGGGTCGGGAAATGTGTCGATGATCTCCGCCACCGGAATATACTCGGTGGAGTAGCCCGGTGTATCATATTGAACTTGAAGGGCTTCACTTTCCTGAGGTATTTGATATGATTCTCTCTCTTTTCTGCTATTTCTTCTTCAGATGATCCCTCAAAGTATTGCTGCATCCATTCGTCAAGAGTCATATAACTGTTAGTGCAGATCACTTCATGGTCTTCCGTATACATTGTATACCACATATTTTTGGTGGTAAAAGCGATCTCTTTGAAGTGAGCACGTTTTTCTTTATTGAACCTTCCGCGAAAGACGATCTTTTTGAACGGTTCGTTTATAGGTTCATTGGGATCGAATGCTTTGAACTCTGCATCGTCTATTGAGTATTCGCCCTCGAGGAACATATACGGAGTCCTGATGTCTACGGTCTGTTGAGATGTCCTGATAGTCAGCACCAAAACGAATATATACATTATTACGGTAAGCAAAAGCATCACTGTGGTCAGTATCTTGCTTTTAATGAATTTCAACAGTCATCACCGCCGCTTATTGTTTTATGTTTATTTATAGTATGGCATATCTTTAACAAAAAGAAAGAATTTTTGACTTATTTTTCACAAGCAGTGCGATCGTATTGAAAAAAGGCGCAGAACAGGCGTAAAAACGGGCTGAAAAAATATTTTGAAAAAAGACAGCATGTGTTGTACTTCTGTTGTAGTGTGTGTGATATACTGAGGTCAGAGAAAAGGGAAAAACAAAAAAATCCCCGATCAAACAAAAAAGAAAAAAATCTGTTGTACTTTTGTTGTAGTCGATGTGCTAAACTAAAGACAACAAAAAGAAAAACGATTCTCAACCACAAAACCAAAAACAAAAAACAAAATCTAAGGAGGAACTCAAAATGAGAAAAATCAACAAGACCAACAAGGAAACCAAGACCACCAAGCTTTCAAAGGTAAGCTCGATCAAAAGATCTATCGCAACTGTCATCGCAGCAGTTATGATGACTACGACAGCCAGCAGCATAGCAGCACCGATGGTATTTGCCGAGCAGTCAACAAATGCAGCTGTAGTTTCAACAATGAACACCACTGCTGCCGAGACCAGGATCAAGGCGGATCAGTACAACGGACACGATATTATCGACGGCTCTTACAAGTTCGACGGCTACACGATCGACTTCAAGTATTCCGATGGCTTCTTCGAGACATCTGCTAAGGAGTACGATCCTCATATGGCAACAATGTCCTGCACAATGGCATACGCATCAACGACCGTTATCAAAAAAGACTACGACTTCTCTGAGGGACCCAAGAACATCAAGGACACCCTCACACAGATGGGCTTTGAAGACCTCTACGCAAGCGACGCTTACACACAGGTGCCTACACCGGATACAGTTGCATGCGCAATAGGCAGCAAGAACGTTGAGACCAAGAACGGCACAAAGAAGATAGTTGCCATAACCGTAAGAAGTGCAAACTACGAAAAGGAATGGGCATCAAACGTAACACTCGGAAAAGACGGCGAGGCAGAGGGCTTTGCAAAGGCAGCAGACCAGGTAACAAAGGAAGTTAACCAGTATCTTGAGGATCACGACATGACCAAGGGCGCAGAAGACGGCGACGTAGTATTCTGGCTCTCAGGCTTCTCAAGAGGCGGCGCAACAGCAAACCTCACAGCAAAGAGACTTATCGACCAGTTCGGCAACGGCAAGGTTTACGCATACACGATCGAAGCACCTCAGGGCGGCGTTGCATCGGCAGAAAGATCTGACCGTGACTACACCTGCATCCACAACATCACCTGCAAGGACGACCCCGTTCCTTACGTTGCACCGACAGAGTGGGGCTTCAAGAGATACGGCGTTGACCATTCTATCTACGACGAGAACTGGGACAGCGAGAATCTCCAGAAGAGCTTCTTTGGCAACAACTTAGCTGACAACGACTGCTTCAAGGACGTTTCATACGAAAGACTGGGTATGGTCAAGGATGAGATCGACAAGGTAACAGGCAGCAAGGCAAGTGATTACTATCCTGTAGCATCATTCGATTCAAAGACCATCGGCTTCCATTATGAATTTGACTTGACTCCACCGTTCATCCACTTCTGGTTCAGCATAGATAATGACGGAAAGATCGCTCCGAGCGATGTTATCAATAGTTTCGTGCATAATCTCAGCACCAACGTATCAAGATCCCAGTATGTTGACAACGGCATCCAGGACGCAGCAGAACATGTGATGTCATTCATCAATACGAATGGTGTACATCTCAAAGATATCACTGATGCGATCAGCATAGGTGACACAATATGGAACACAATAAAGGATTCGATTTGGGATTATGCTTGGGATTACGCTGAGCAGATCGTGAAAAATCCCCTTGATATCCCAAGCTGGATCCCTCCTGTTCCGAGCATTGACAATCTGATCGATGGAGTCAAGGCTGCCCTGAATGAGAACCAGAAGATCCACGATATCTTCCAGAATTACGAAGGCGGCGTAAGCCAGGCAATAGATGATCTCCTCAAAGTCGCTGTCCACGGACTCGACGGATTCAGCAGCGTTGATGATATACTTACATTCGCATACAACGCAGGTGATATCTATCAGAACCACTGCACACTGCAGTCTATCTGCTGGCTCAGAACATACGACAGCTTCTACCCGGCAGCTCAGTCTGCAAAGTGATATGAGCCTGCAAAGCTGATACTGTATGCTGCGACCTGCCGCTTCAGTAAGATGTCCGGGAGTATTACTGAATAAAGTTTTTGAGACCTTTGCTTGACAAGGGCACTCTTAAAATGACTTTATCCGGTAAACCAAAACAGCAGAAATCAGAAGTATTATTAATGACACTATGATTTGCAGATCCGTACCTGCGGACATTATTTGGACCTTACCGCTGACAAAGGCTGCTTGAAAACACTTGAAACTGCTTGAAGCGGCGATGTCAAAATCGCCGCAACAGCTGAGATCAGCACAGACCGGCAGTGAACGGTGCAGCACCCTGCCATCGTTCAAGTCCCGTTTGCCGCATA